>JAISST010000027.1 GCA_031272945.1 Fusobacteriaceae bacterium | reverse complement strand
ATCTGAAGCCTGGCGATGAGCCGGAAGCCCTGTTTTCCGTGCCGAAAGGAGCAAGCGTCGTTGCAAGGGAATACTGTAATCTGCATGGTTTGTGGAAAAATTGACAGAAATAAATAGTGGAGCGTGATAATGATGGACAAATACGAATGTAAACTTTGCGGCTATATTTATGATCCCGCCCAGGGAGATCCCGATAACGGCGTTCCTGCGGGGACGGCCTTCGAAAAGTTGCCGGCTTCATGGGTATGTCCTCTGTGCGGCGCGGAGATCGCGGAATTTGAAAAAGTCAATTAAGCGCTGAAAATGGCGTCCGAAGGGACGCCTTTTTTCGTGGTTCCAAAAAAAAGCCCGAAAAATTAAAAATTTTTCTTTACAAATCGAGAAAGAACAAGCATAATATGAATATGAAATTTATTTACGGGATAATGTGCAGGAGATCATGATGAAAAATCCAATCAAGAGAATCATTGTTGCCAACACCGGTAAGATCAGGAGCATGGTCCTTTCGATCCCCAGCTTTTTTATGGCGAAGAAAATGTTCCCTGACGGCGAGATCGTTGTTCTGACCCGGGAACACAACCATGAAATCGCAAGGAGTCTCCCTTATATTGACAGGATTTTTAAAATCGAAGACTACAAAAAGGCGGAAGTGGCGGAGAAAATCGCCTATTTTAACGCCGATGTTTTTATCGCGTTGAATGAGGACGTCTTTCTGGAGAAAATGGCGAAAGCCAGCGGCGCGAAAATCAAAATCGGCCCGATTACAGGCTTTTCGTCTTTTTTTACGTACAACAGGGGCGTGTTCCAAAACCGGGCAAAAGCCGTCAAAAATGAAGGGGAATACAATCTGGACCTCGTGAAAAAACTCAACAGGAAACTGTTTACCGACAATTTTGAACTCAACGCGCAGCTGTATTTGAGCAACGCGAGCAAGGTCGCGGCGGACGCTTTTTTTAAAGCGAGAAGTATTCTGGGACCCAGTCTCGCGGTGAGTCCTTTCACCGGGGGGAGCGGGAAAAACCTGACGGATGCGCAGTACATCTCACTTTTGAGAAAATTCATAGAAAAGAACCGGGACGTCCGGGTGATCATCTTGTGCAGCATTGACCAGGAGGAACGGGCAACGCAACTTATGGAGCGGATTGACGCGGAAGGGGTTTGCCTTTTTCCCAATGGCGGAGATCTGTTGAATATTGCGGCGGTCATCCACAAAGCGAGTCTCTATCTGGGGCCGGTAGCGGGTCCCGCTCAAATGGCCGGCGCGCTGAAGAAACCGGCCGTAGTGATTACGCCTTCACGTCCCGATTACGGACAGAGAAGATGGGGACTTTTGGGAGATGAGCAGGTTCTGTATGTGACGCCCGACGCAGGCCCGGGGAAAAAGGAAAACTACCGGAAAAAGACGTTCGATTCCTATGACGCCGATACGGAAAACCTGATCTTGACAGAGCTCGGGAAATTTTTCCGTTTCCATGCGTAAAGGGAGGGGGAAGGAAACGAAAATCTTGATTATCCATACGGCGTTTATCGGGGACATTGTCCTGTCGACGCCGCTCATCTCAAAGGTCAAAGAGGCTTGGCCCGACAGCGGGATCACCTATCTGACCACAAAGGTCGCCGCCCCCGTATTACAGAATAATCCCGCCCTTGAGGAAATCCTCGTCTACGATAAAAAAGGCGCAGATAAGGGAATCAGAGGTTTTTGGCGCTTGGTTCGGACATTGCGGGAAAAACGCTATGATCTCGCTCTGATCCCGCATCGCTATTTGAGAAGCGCCTTACTGGAATGGCTCACGCGGATTCCGCAACGGGTGGGCTACGACCTGTGGCCGGTCAGGTTTTTTTATACAAGCGTCGTGCCCTATCGAAAAAATGTCCACGAAGTTGTCCGGCTTTTGGGATTCGCGCCGGAAACCGGACGGAAAAAATATCCGGTATCTCTTTTTCCGGGAATCGAGGCCTGTAAAAAGGCGGAGGTGCTGTTGGGGAATCTCAACGGTAAAAAGTTGATCCTCGTGGCCCCGGGCAGCCGGTGGTTCACAAAGCGCTGGCCTCTTCCCTATTTCGGCGAACTGTTGGATCGTCTGCGGGAAAGAAAGGACACGGTGGTGGCCGTGATCGGCGGTCGCGAAGAGCTGTCGATGGCATTGCCTGCGGGAGGAGAGATTCTGGATTTGCGCGGTAAAACGACACTGCCGGAACTTACCGCGGTCATATCCAAGGCCCATGTACTGGTGACGAATGATTCTTCGCCGGTTCATATCGCAAGCGCGTTCCCGTATGTGCAAATCCATGTATTTTTCGGTCCTACGATCAAAGAGCAGGGGTTTGCGCCCCGGTCGGAAAACGCCGTGATCTATGAGGTGGACGGACTTTCGTGCAGACCCTGCGGACTCCACGGAGGGACACGCTGTAAAGCCGGTCATTTCCGCTGTATGAAAGATATACGACCTGAAAACGTTTTACGAAACCTCCGGTAAACAGTCTTTTTTTTATAAAGGCGCCCGGTTGTTTTACCGTTACCTGAAATTGTTGCGAAAAATAAAGAAAAAGGGCCAAAAATCATGAGAATACTGATCATACGTTTGAGTTCCATCGGCGATATTCTGCTGACTACGCCGGTACTCAGCGCCTGGAAGGAAAAATACCCGGAAAGTACGATGGACGTCCTCGTTATGAAGAATTTCGGGGAGGTTCTCGAAGGAAATCCTTCGATAGACAATCTTCTTTTTTTCGACAAAGAGAAAACAAAATCTTTCGGGGAACTGATCCGTTTTGCCGGAAATTTACGGAAAAACGGGTATGACTGTGTATTTGACCTGCACGGGAAGTTGCGTAGCCGCCTGATCGTGAAACTGCTTGGCGTAAAAACCTTTACTTACCGGAAACGCCGGTTCTGGAAGACAGTCCTTGTGGCCTTGAGGCTCAGTCGTTACCGGCCTGACGACACGATCGTCCGGAATTATTTCGGCGCTTTCCGGGATTTCGGACTCTGTTATCGGGGCGAGCAATTGCGTTTTTATTTTTCGGATCAAGATCTGACCGGAGTCGCCTCTTGGGCAGGTCATCCCGCCATGTCCCGGGGAGCTTCCAAGAGTACGAAAAAATGGCCTTTGGACTATTTTATGGAATTGGCGCAGTTACTTTATGAGCGTTTCGGGAAGGAAATTCTGATTTTAGGCGGCCGGGAGGACGCCCAAGAGGCCGCGCTGATAGAAAAAAAGAGCGGAGGCCGTTGTATCAATCTGGCCGGAAAGTTGTCCCTCAAAGAAAGCGGGGCGCTTCTTTCCCGGAGCCTTTTTCTGGTTTGCAACGATTCCGCGCCCTTCCATTTGGCCAGAGCCGCGGGGATTCCGACTTTTGTCTTTTTCGGACCTACCAGTCCGCGGATGTTTGATTTGAATGAAAAGGATACGCTGCTTTACGCGGGAGAATCTTGCTCTCCCTGCAGTCTGCACGGGGAAAAAGCCTGTCCGAGAGGTCATTTTCATTGTATGCGGCATATTACGCCGCAACAGGTGTTGGAAGCGATCGAAACAAAAGTGGATACAATGGATACAAGGGGAAGGACATGAGTGTTTCGGGTGAAACAAGAGAAGAGAAAATAAGACGGAAGGGGGCGGCGCTGGAACTTGCCCTGAATCAGATCAAGAAAGATTACGGGGAAGGGTCCATCATGCGTCTCGGCGACAAGGGGGAGTTGGAAGTCGAGACGATCCCCACGGGAAGCCTTCTTCTGGATTACGCGCTGGGACACGGGGGAATCCCCCGCGGGCGTATTATTGAGATTTACGGCGGAGAAAGCTCCGGGAAGACCACGCTGGCCCTTCACATGATCGCGGAAGCGCAAAGAGAAGACGGAATCGCCGCCTTTATAGACGCGGAACATGCTCTGGACCCCAAATACGCGGGCGCCATCGGCGTCAAGATTGAGGAATTATTACTTTCCCAGCCCGATTACGGGGAACAGGCTCTGGAAATCGTGGACATGCTTGTCCGTTCCGGCTCTCTCGACGTCATCGTCGTGGATTCCGTGGCGGCTTTGACGCCCAAGGCCGAGATCGAAGGAGAACTTTCCGATCAGCAGACCGCTTTGCAGGCGCGTCTGATGTCCAAGGCGCTGCGGAAAATTGTGGGGAATCTTGGAAAATCCAATACGGCGCTGATTTTTATCAATCAGATCCGGGAAAACTTGAGCCCGTATAATTTCGGCCCCCAGACGACGACAACCGGAGGCAAAGCCCTCAAATTTTACGCCTCGATCCGGATGGAGATCAAAAAGACCGGGAACATCAAGGAAGGGGATACGATCATCGGAAGCGAGACCTTGATCAAGATCACAAAGAACAAAACGGCGCCTCCTTTCCGGGAAGCAAGCCTGCAGATCATTTACGGCAAGGGGATCAACCGGGAACAGGAGATGCTGGATATGGGCATAGCCGCGGGCGTGTTGGAGAAAACAGGCAATACGTATCGTTACGGTCAAATATCGCTGGGAACGGGAAAATCGGCGGCGCGGGAGAGACTGGAGCAGGACCGGGGGCTCTTTGAGCAAATCCGGGACGAGGTGATCGCGTTTATCGACGCGTGAAAAAGAGGGGTTTGTCATGGATGAAAAAAAGTGGACGGCGCGTCTGCGAGCGTATGGAATTTCTGTTTTGAGGCGGCGGGATTTGACGACGCAGGCGTTTCAGGAAAAACTGCGGCAAAAATTTCTTTCGGGGTCGCCGGGAAAAAACGCGGAAAGCCTTACGGATGAAGAAAGAGAGAAAATCGGGGAACTGGCGCAACAGATCACGGAAGATTTTGTCCGGAGAGGTTTTTTGGACGACAGGGCTTGGGCGGAGACTTTTATTGAAAATCACCGCTACGGCGGGAAAAAACTTGCCTGGGCTTTGCGACGCCAGGGAATAGACCCTGCTCTGTGGGAGGGCAAACTGGAGGAAAACAAAGAAAGAGAGCTTTTGGAAATCAGAAAACTGATCGGAAAACAGGAGGGGAAGGACAGGCAGAAGGTCATCGCATCCCTCCTGCGCAGGGGTTTCGCCCTCGAAGATATCCAAAAAGCCTTTTCAAACAGGGAATAATTCAATGAAATCATGTAAATAAGGAGGAGTTATGCCGGGAACGATCTATGTATTGCTTACAGGATTGCTTTGCTTTATTTATATCACAATCGTATATCTGCCCGTCGTTTTCTTTCTGCCGGAACGAAAGAGCGTATTATTGGCCCGGAAAGCCATCGGAATTGTCGGAAAGGGACTTGTGGCAAGCGGCGCCTTCAAAATCCGGGTAACTTGGAAAAAAGAGGAAGAATTTCAAGCGCTGGACCCGAAAGAAGGGATCATCTTTGTCAGCAATCATCAGAGCAATCTGGATATTCCGATTGTCTATACGGCGCTTAAAGGCAATTTCGGCTTTGTGGCAAAAAAAGAGATGCGGCGCTGGCCTTTTTACGGCATCTGGATGCGGAAAATGAAATGCGTCTTTCTGGATCGTCGCAATCCGCGGGAAGGGTTGAAGGATATCAAAAGAGCCGTGGAAGTCGTGAAAGAAGGATATCCCATGTTGATCTTCCCGGAAGGAGAACGCTCCCATGACGGAGGAATACTGCCCTTTAAAAAAGGGAGTTTCAAATTGGCTCTGGATACGCGGGGCATTGTGGTGCCCGTCACGATCCGCGGGACCTTCGCGGTACAAAAAAGGGGAGAGTGGCATATCCACAGGGGCAAGGACGTGGACGTCATCATCGACGAGCCGATCCATGTGAACCGGCTTGATACGGAAGAAATGAAGACGCTGGACAAGCGCGTCCGCGAAATCATTATCAGAAATTTTGAGGCGGAAGGGGAGTCTCTCGTTTAAAAGAGGGATTCCGGAAAACGCAAACAGAAAGAGAGGTTTTCAGAAGTGATTATTTTAGGTATCGAAACATCCTGCGACGAGACATCCGTCGCGGTTTTGAAGGACGGGAAAGAAGTCCTTTCAAATATTATTTCCTCCCAGGTGGAGATTCACAGGGAATATGGAGGGGTCGTACCCGAAATCGCCTCGAGGCATCACATCCGGAATATCGCTTCCATCTTGGATGAAGCGCTTCTGAAAGCGAATATCACCTTGAGCGATGTGGATTACATTGCGGTAACTTACGCGCCGGGGCTTATCGGAGCGCTGCTTGTGGGCGTATCTTTCGCCAAGGGACTTGCATTGGGGAAAAACATCCCCCTGATTCCGGTCCATCACTTGAAGGGGCATATTTTCGCGAATTTTCTTGAACAGGACGTCCCGCTTCCCAATCTGGCCCTTGTGGTCTCGGGAGGACACACGAATCTCGTTCTGATAGACGAAGAATACAGATTTACCAATATCGGCGGAACGCTGGACGACGCCGTGGGAGAGTCTCTCGACAAAGTGGCGCGGATTCTTGATTTGGGGTATCCGGGAGGACCGGTTGTCGACAGGCTGTATTACAAAGGCGACAGGAATTTTCTTCCGCTGCCGGATCCGAGAGTGGGAAAGTACGAATTCAGTTTTTCCGGGCTCAAGACCGCGGTCATCAACTATGTTCACCGCGCGAAGAGCAGGGGGGAGTCTTTCCGGATCGAAGATATCGCCGCTTCTTATCTCGGGAAGGTTGTCGACATCCTTGTGCATAAGACGCTGGCGGCCGCAAAAGAATACGGCGTCCGGGGCATTTTGATCGCTGGGGGCGTCGCAGCCAACTCTCTGCTGCGCAAGGAGCTCCGGGAGAAAGCGGAAGCCTTGGGGATTCCGGTCAGTTTTCCATCCATCCGGCTTTGTATGGATAACGCGGCGATGATTGCAGCCGGCGCCTGGTACAAATTGCGGGCCGCAGGGAACGAAAAGGAAAAAATATTTGCAAGCGCCGAATTGAACGGCATTGCAACGCTTCCTCTCGAAAGGGATTTGTAGGAGAAAAAGGGGGACTATGAAAAAAACACTGGCGTTTCTTCTGCTTATTTGCACGCTTTTGGGAGCAAATACCGCGACGATTGCCTCCTTCAACGCCTTGCGGCTCGGAAAATCCCGCAAAGATTACCGGCGCATGGCGAAAGTCGTGAGTCATTTCGATCTGGTCGGACTCCTGGAGGTCATGAACCGGGCAGGCGTCGAGCAACTAGTCCGGGTCCTGGAAAAAGAGAGCGGGGAGAAATGGGGATATCACCTGTCGCCCTGGTCTGTGGGAAAAGGCGAATACCGGGAGTATTACGCCTATGTCTACAGGAAAGACAAAGTCCGCTTTTTGCGCGAAAGCGGTTTCTATCCCGGACAGAGCGAATACGCCCGGGAACCTTACGGGGCGGATTTCAAAATCGGCGAATTCGATTTTACTTTTGTGCTGGTCCATATTATCTTCGGGAACGATGAAAGCCGCAGACGCAGCGAAATATTCCGCCTGAGCAGGGTTTATGAATATTTTCAAGGCCTGGACCCCGAAGAGCAGGATGTGGTGATTGCCGGCGACTTCAATTTTATAGCGCTCGACGAGGCTTTCGAGAATCTGCTCGGGCATAAGGACAGGATCATTCACGCCGTGGACCCGCTCATCAAAACGACGCTGGGCGCTGAGAGAATGGCAAATTCCTATGACAATATCTTTCTGTCCCTGTCCTTTACGGACGAATTTACCGGAAAAAGCGGCGCGCTGGACTTTACCGGAGGGGATTTCAAGGGCGCGAAAGAAAAGATTTCCGATCATTTGCCTGTTTTTATCGAAGTGGATATCACCGCGGACGACGACTGAGGCAAAGGGAGAAATGCGGAAAAGACAGAGAGGGAGCGCATGAGAACGGCCTATGTGTTTTTAAACGGAGAACTGCAGGGTTCCGAACAATTTTACAAAGATTTTATGACCGCTTGTCCCGGGGATGTATTTTGCGCCGACGGGGGACTCTACCACGCCGGAAAATTGGGGATCCTTCCTGTGGAAATCTTCGGAGATTTCGATTCGACAGACGGGGAGACGCTGTCTTTATATGAGAAAAAAGGGGTCGTGATCCGCCGCTTTCCCGTCAGAAAGGATGAAACGGACGGCGAGTTGATTTTGGGCGCGCTTTCCGGAAGACAATACGACAAGATTTATCTTTTGGCGGCGTCTGGCGGCAGGACCGACCATTTTTTGATGAACGCGTTTCTGCTCTTCCGCTTTCCACAGGCGGAATTCCTCTCTGAAAGAGAGCGTGTATTCGCCATTTTCGGCAAATACACACTGTGTGGGTGTAAAGGGAAGACGGTATCCCTGCTTCCTTTTTCGGAAACGGTGGAAGAGCTGACGCTCCGGGGATTCTCCTATCCGCTGCGGCAGGCGACCGTCGGCATGGGAAGCTCCCTTTGCATGAGCAATGTGGCCGTGGAGGACCGCTGCGGGATAGAATTCTCCAAAGGGATGATTTTATGCGTTGTTGAAACGATCACTTGACATTTTCCCTTTTCAATGATAAAATAAGAAAAATTTGATTTGTATTTTTTACACCGGAGGAAAAGAAGTGCTGAAAGAAGGAATGACATTTACGTTGGAAAAGACCGTCGGTCCCAATGAGACGGCAAGGGTGCTCTGTTCGGGGGCGGCGGAGGTTTTTTCGACCCCCATGTTGCTGGCTTTTATGGAAAATACGGCTTTCACCCTGGCGGAAAACAACCTGGCAGAGGGAGAATCCACAGTCGGTCTGTCGGCAAACCTGAAACATTTGAAGGCAAACGCCGTAGGAGACAAAATCACCTGCACAGCCAGGCTGGATAAAATCGAAGGGAAAAAACTCACGTTTTATGAGACGGTGGAATATGAAGGGGACATCGTCGGAGAGGCTGTCCACGAGCGTTATATTATCAATATGGAAAAATTTATGGCAAAAATGAAAAGATAGGAACTTCCTGTCTTTTTTTCTGGACATAAAACCTAAAAACAACGGAGGAATGAAAAAAATGAGTGAATTCAAAATTGAGGGAAAAGCAAAGCTGATTCTGGGCGCGCAACATGTGCTTGCTATGTTCGGATCAACGGTTCTCGTACCGTTTCTGACGGGACTCAACCCTTCTATTGCGCTGATCACCGCAGGACTCGGCACCTTGCTCTTCCACTTTCTGACAAAGGGAAAAGTGCCGGCATTTCTCGGTTCTTCCTTCGCTTTTATCGGCGCCATCCAACTCGTTCTGAAGAATCAGGGAATCGGCGCGGTAAAAGGAGGCATTATCGTCGCGGGGATTGTGTATGTGATTCTCGCCTGGCTCGTCAAGACTTACGGCGCGGCGAAAGTGACCTCGTTTCTGCCTCCCGTTGTAACAGGTCCCATTATCATGGTCATCGGCTTGCGACTGAGTCCTGTGGCAATCAACATGGCCATGTACAAAGACGGGGCTTTCAATTTGAAATATCTGCTCATTGCCGTTGTGGTCATTGCGACCATGATCCTCGTATCCAGTATCGGACATTCGTTTTTCCGGCTTGTTCCGATCCTTGTTTCCGTATTTGTAGGTTATCTCGTCTCGGCCTTGGCGGGAATGGTCGATTTTTCCGTGATCAGTCAGGCCAAATGGTTCGGTCTTTCGACGGAAGCCATGCATGATCTGCTGACAATCCCGAAATTCTCGGCCGGAGCTGTTTTGGCCATCGCGCCTATCGCCATCGTTACATTCATAGAGCACATCGGTGATATTACCACGATTGGCGCCGTGGTTGGAAAAGATTTCTTTGTGGATCCGGGTGTCCACAGGACCCTTTTGGGAGATGGTCTGGCCACTTCTCTGGCGGGACTTTTGGGCGGACCTTCCAACACCACTTACGGAGAAAATACGGGCGTACTTGCGGTGACAAAAATTTATGATCCCGGCGTACTGAGAATCGCCGCCATTTACGCGATTGTTTTGGGACTGCTGGGCAAATTCGGCGTCATCCTCCAGACGATTCCAACGCCGGTAATGGGCGGGATTTCCGTGATCCTCTTCGGTATGATCGCCGCCATCGGCGTCCGGATGGTTGTGGACGCCCGGCTGGATTTTTCAAACTCCAGAAATCTTTTGATCGCGGCTTTGATCCTTGTCTCAGGCATCGCCATCAATGAAATCGCCGTTTGGCGGAACATATCCCTTTCCGGCCTTACAATCGCGGCTATTTTAGGAATAATCTTAAATAAAATTTTACCGCAAGACAAATAGCGAAAGATATGCTATAATAAATTACGGTAAGCGTTTACAGATCCTACCGGAAAACATTTCCGGATATTTCAAAAGAAGGTGAGTCAGGATGAAAAAATACTTTTTTACGGTTTTGTTGCTGATTATTTTGGCGCTCGGGTATTTCAGCGGTATTTTTACCGGCGGAGAAAACAAAATAGAAAAACTGTTCCATAAGGCCGACAAAGCGGTTGTCACAGAGGCGGAAACCGCCGCGGCGGCTGTCAAAACCAAGACGGAGGCGGCCGGGGAAAAAGTCAGGGAAGCCGGGGAAGCGGCCAAAGACGCCACGTCGGCAGTAGCGGAGGCGGCGAAGGAAAAAGCCGGGCAGGCGGTGGAAGCTGTGAAAGAAAAGACCGCTGAGACCGTGGAGGCCGTAAAAGAAAAGACCTCCGAGACCGTGGAGGCTGTGAAAGAAAAGACCGGCCAGGCCGTGGAGACCGTAAAAGAAAAAACAAGCGAAACAGTGGACGCCGTGAAGGAGAAAACAGGGCAGGCAGTGGATGCGCTCAAGGAAAAAGCCGGCCTTACTGCGGAAGCGGCGAAAGAGGAAGCCGGGGAAGTAAAGACAGAAGCCGTTGAAAAAGCGGAAGTCGTGGAAGAAAAGGCGGAAGCGGTAAAAGCGGCGGCGGAAGAAAAGGCGGAAGCAGCAATAGACGCTGCGGAAGAAAAAGCGGAAGCCGCGAAGGATGCCCTCGAAGGGAAAGCGAATGATGAAACAGAAAAGAAGGATTAAGACGGTTCTGCTGGCGGCGGCTCTTTTATGGCTTGGCTGCGGAAGCGGGATCTATGGAAGCGGACAAAGGAAAGAGGGAGAGCAGGGACCGATGAAGCGGGAAGAAATTGACGCAAAATACAAGTGGAATCTGGCGGACATCTATGCCGACTGGAACGGCTGGGAAAAAGATCTGGAAAAAGCGAAAGAACTGATGGCTCAGGTCGTATCCTACAAAGGAAGAATTGAGGGAAACCCTGTGGCTTTCCGGGAATTTATGCTTCTTGAGGCGGAGTTGGCGCAGCGGATAGACAAATTGTACGTCTATCCCTATATGAAAAAGGATCTGAATTCCAAAGATACGGAAGCTTCGGAAAAATTGCAGCTGATCGAGTCCATACTGACGGAATATTCTGTCAACACCGCATGGACCACGCCCGAGATCCTCAGGATTCCCGAGGAGGACATGAAGGCTTGGATAGACAAGGATACTGCCCTTGAGCCCTTCCGCTTCAACTTGAAGGAAATATACCGTCTCCAGAGACATGTGCTGGAAGAGGATAAAGAGAGACTGCTTTCCTATTTCGGGCAGTATTTGGGCGCGCCCCATGATATTTACAGCGAGCTTTCCATCTCGGACATCAAATTCCGGGAGGTGGAGCTTTCGGACGGATTCAAAGGTCCGGTGACAAACGGTCTTTATTCGAAAATTCTGTCGACAAACCGCAATCAGGAAGATCGGAAGAAAGCATTTGAAGCGATTTACGGCATCTATGAGGACAGCAAAAACACCTACGGGGCTATTTACCGCTCCCTGCTGCAAAGAGACGTCGCCAGTTCCCGGGCCAAAAACTACGGTTCCTCTCTTGAACGGGCCCTGGAGCCCAAGGATGTAGCGCCTGCCGTCTATCATGCGTTGTTGGATTCGGCCTTGCGAAACACAGCGCCTCTGCGTCGCTATGTCAATTTACGGAAGAAAGCCTTGGGACTTTCCGAGTATCACTACTACGATAATACCATCAACATTGTGGAATACAAAAAAGAATTTCCCTACGACGAGGCCAAGGAAATGGTTATCAAGGCCGTCGCGCCTCTGGGCGGGGACTATGTGGCCAAGATCCGCCGCGCCATCGGCGAAGGCTGGCTCGACGTTTTCGAAACGGAAAACAAAAGAAGCGGCGCCTATTCCATGGGGATATACGGCGTCCATCCCTATATGCTGCTAAATTATCAGGCCACGATGGATGATGTGTTTACATTGGCTCACGAGTTGGGACATACGATTCATACGATGCTCTCCCATGAGACGCAGCCTTTTCCGACGTCCAACTATACGATCTTTGTGGCGGAAGTGGCTTCGACGTTCAATGAGCGGCTGCTCCTGGACTACATGATCCGGAACAGCGAGGATCCAGCCGAGCGGATCGCTTTGCTGGAACAGGCCCTGGGGAATATTGTCGGCACGTATTATATACAGACCCTCTTTGCCAATTACGAATATCAAGCCCATAAGCTGATTGAAGATCAGAAACCGGTTACGCCCGACGTGCTGAGCGGCATCATGGGCAAACTCTTTACGGAATACTTCGGAGACAGCTTGACGATGGACGAATTGCAGAAGGTAATTTGGGCGCGGATACCGCATTTTTTCAACTCTCCTTATTACGTGTACCAGTATTCCACCAGTTTTGCCAGTTCCGCCAATCTCTACGACCGGATTACCAATGAGGCGTATCCGAAAGCCGAGCGGGAAAAAGCGCTGGCCCGGTATCTGGAACTGCTGAAATCAGGCGGAAATGACAATCCCATGGCCCAGTTGAAAAAAGCGGGCGTGGATTTGTCAGACGCCGCCAGTTTCGACGCGGTGGGAAAAGAATTTGACAGGTTGCTGGATATTCTGGAAATGGAATTGGCAAAAATGAAATAGAAATCTGATTTTCGGAGGAAATGTGAAGATAGTAAATTTGATTTTAAAATTTTTGCTCTTTATCGTCAAAGAAATCCTGTCATTTTTTATCAAACTGTTTTTATTTTTGATTGTGGCGGTATTCCTGATCGGAATCCTTTCGACGAAAAAAATCAATCAGGACATTGCGATCCGGAAAAATTCTTATGTGGAAATTGACCTGGCGAAAAAAGTCTATGAGAAAAAAGGAAGTATTCCCAATCTGCTCAATGAGAAAGACCTGAGTTTTTATACGATACTGGAGGCCCTGAAGCGGATCGGGAACGACGGCGCCGTGGACGGGGTTGTCCTGCGCCTGGACGGCATGGGGCTCAGTTACGGGCAGATCGAGGAAATGAGCGGACTGATCCGGGAACTGAAACTGAAGGAGAAAAAGGTATACGCCTTTTCTTCGACGATGAACAACAACAGGTATTGGCTTGCCCTTTCGGCGGATAAAATCATTATGCCGCCCACGGCTGCCGCGACGGTCAATCTCGGGGGATATTACTCCGAAGTACGGTATTACAAGGGTTTACTTGACAAACTGGGCGTATCGTTTCAGGTGATTCACGCCGGCGATTACAAAGCCTACGGAGAAAACTACATCCGGGATACGATGTCCGCCGAGTACAGAGAAAACATGACGGAGGTCTATGAGAAAATTTTCGGCGCTTTCGTCCGGGATGTGGCCGTCATCCGAAAGCAAAATCGCGCGGATATTGAGACGAAGCTCCTGTCCGGAGAATTGATGGCGGCGGGACCCGACGCCCTGAAAAAGCTTGGTCTGATTGACGATACCCGGTATTACAGCGAATTTGTGAGTCAGTTCGGGAAAAATCTCGTGAGTCTCAACAAATATATTCTGGCTTCCAATATCGGAGGAAAAACCCAGAACAAAAATAAAATCGCCGTGATCACGGCGGAAGGGGATATCATCAATACCCGCCCGAAAGCCCGCGGATATATCTTTCCCGGCAGCCTGATCGCCGATCTTGAAAAGGCGAAAAACGACCCCGACGTCAAGGGCATCGTTCTCCGGATCAACTCTCCCGGAGGTTCCGCCCTGGCGTCCGATATGATCGCGGGAAAAATCAGAGAACTGCGTTCCGGTAAGCCCATCTATGTATCCATCGGCGGCGTGGCGGCTTCCGGCGGCTACTACATCGCTTCGGCCGGAAACAAGATTTATGCCTCGGGAAACAGTATCACCGGTTCTATCGGCGTCGTGAGCCTCATCCCGAATCTTTCGAAACTCATCGGAGAAAAAGCGGCGGTGAAAATCGAAACGATCCAGAAGGGAGCCTATGCGGATCTCTTTTCCATGACGACGGCCTTTACACCCGAGCGGGCCGAAAAACTGCAAAAATCCTGTGACATGGTCTATGGCGATTTTTTGGGCGCCGTCGCTGCAGGCAGAAACCTGAAAAAAGAAGACGTCGAAAAAATAGCCGGAGGCAAAGTGTGGCTGGGTTCCGACGCGAGGAAAAACGGGCTCGTGGATGAGATCGGCGGACTCAATGAGTGTATCGCGGGCCTTGCCAGGGATCTCGAACTGACATCCTGGTCCGTTGTCGAGGTGACTTCTGGATCCGGTTTGAACAGCATCCTGGAAGATTTCGTTCCGCTTGCGGCGCTGGTCCGCCAAGTGGAGGAAATCGACTATTTGGGGGAGTTCTGGTTTACGCCGCTCAAGTATTTTCCCTATGAAATTCGATAAATTTTTGGAAATACCCCTTGAAAAAACGGACGTACTCTGTTATAATGTGTCGTTGCAAAAAATAAAAAGACAGCTTGTCTGAGCAAAAGAAAAGAATTGTAAAGTGCGGAGGAAAAATGGTAAGAAGATTGAAATCGTCAAAAGCAACAGCGCCTGCGGGAAATCAGACGGATATTCTGAAACAGGCGCAGGATATGCAGAAAAGAATGTTGGAAATTCAGGAAGAATTGAAGGGAAAAGAACTGGAGGCTTCCGTGGGCGGCGGCGCCGTCACGATTAAGGTCAACGGGCAGAAGGAATTGCTTTCTGTCAAACTGAGCGATGATATCCTCAAGGAAGCCCAAGAAGACAAAGAAATGCTGGAAGACCTGATTTTGTCGGCCGTAAAGGAAGCTATGAGACAGGCAGACGAGTTGGCGGAAGGCGAGATGAACAAAGTGACCGGCGGCGTGAGCATCCCGGGTTTATTCTAAAACAGCGCGCCTTTGTCGATTGGTATAGTAGCGTGTAACACAATTGATCGGGAGGGATGTGTATGTTGGATGCGATAACGGCTATGAGCGGCGCCAAGTTAATTGTTGCGGCCGTGTTGATTATTATTCTTTTGTTTTTGATTTTTACCCATGTCCGGACGGTGCCTGAATCCAGGGCGTACGTCATTGAACGGATCGGAAAATACAATACGACCTGGACGAGCGGCATCAATCTCCTGATCCCGTTTTTGGACAAGATCCGGAAGAATATTTCTCTGAAGGAACAAGTGATTGATTTTAAGCCGCAACCGGTGATCACCAAAGACAATGTGACGATCCAGATTGATTCGGTGCTTTATTTTCAGATCACGGATCCCAAATTATATACCTACGGGATAGAAAACCCCATGATCGCCATTGAAAATCTGACGGCTACGACGCTGAGAAATATCATCGGCGGAATGGATCTCGAAGAAACGCTGACGTCGAGGGATAAAATCAACGCGGAAATGCTGGTCATACTTGATGAGGCCACTGACCCCTGGGGTATGAAAATCACCCGCGTGGAGTTGAAAAATATCGATCCCCCGCAGGAAATCAAAATCGCCATGGAACGCCAGATGAAAGCGGACCGGGAAAAACGGGAAGCCATCCTGAGAGCCGAAGGGCAGAAACAGGCGGCAATTCTTGTTGCGGAAGGAGAGCGGGAATCGACCATATTGCGGGCGGAAGCTGCAAAAGAGGCGGAAATTCTGAAAGCGGAGGCCGTCAAGCAGGCGATGATCAAAGCGGCCGAAGGAAAAGCCGAAGCGATCCGGGTAATCAAGGAAGCGGGGGCCGACGACAAGTTTTTGGCGTTGCAGGGATTGGAAGCTTTCACGAAGATGGCCGACGGTAAAGCGACAAAGCTTGTAATTCCGGCGGAATTGAAAAACCTGGCCACATTGACCGGAATTTTCGGGGATTTCATCAAGGATCCCGATAAAAATCAGGCTTGACAAAGATCAAGCAATATGATAGAATAATAAAGCGCATGATGAAAGGTATTCAGCAACCTTTCTCAGCGTTATTATAACTTTGGAGGTGTAAAAGCATGTACGCAGTGATAAAAACCGGCGGCAAGCAGTACAAAGTTGCGGAAGGCGACGTATTAAAAGTCGAGAAACTAAATGCTGAGATCGAATCTACGGTGGAATTGACAGATGTTTTAATGATCGGAGGAGACGGAGCGGTCAAAGTAGGCTCCCCCACCATCAGCGGAGCAAGTGTGAGCGCGCAAATTCTTTCTCAAGGCAAAGGACCGAAAGTCATCAGCTTCAAATACAAGCCGAAAAAAGCAACCCGTGTAAAAAAAGGTCACAGACAGCTGTTTACGGAAATCAAGATTACGGCCATCAACGCGTAAAATGACGACAGTCAGGATTTCGAGACAGAAAGGAAAGATCGTGAAATACCGGTCTTCCGGGCATTCCGGCTATGCGGAAGCGGGATCCGATATTGTTTGCGCCACGCTCTCGGCCTTGCTGCAAAGCCCCTTGGGGGGAATGCAGGATGTGCTGGGACTCAGGCCCGGTTTTCAGCAGGACGTCCAAAAAGGACTGCTGGAAGTGGACTTGACGCAAATTCCCTCGGAACAGCGCAGAAATAAGAGCCGGGAAATCAATGCATTGTTGGAGACCATGGTTGAAATGGTTCGGGCGCTTGCGAAGCAATACCCGAAGAATGTAAAGCTTGTAGAAAAGGAGGAAAAATAGATGTTGTTCAAGTTTGAGATACAACTCTTCGCCCACAAGAAAGGACAGGGTTCCGTAAAAAACGGACGGGATTCCAATCCCAAATACCTGGGCGTCAAAAAATATGACGGAGAATTGGTAAAAGCAGGGAATATAATTGTCCGGCAGCGGGGAACCGTCTTTCATCCCGGAGAAAATATGGGAATAGGACGAGATCATACGTTGTTTTCCCTGATTGACGGTTACGTAAAGTTTGAACGCTATCGGAAGCGGGATAAAAAACAGGTTTCCATTTATACGGAAAAAGTTGTCCCCGTAAAAGAAGGCTAAACGGAAAATCTACGTTCGTAAACAAAAATCTCCAAACGTAGACGGTTGTCTACAAGTGTGAAATCATGAAAAAACGCAAGATTTGTTGAATTGCGGACTTGAGGAAATTTCCGTTTGGAGAAAGCTGAATAAAAAACAGATCGTCCCCATAAGAAGACGATCTTTTTTTATTTTTTGAAACTGCGCTGAAAATGGGAGATTGATCGGGGGGTTACGGGATTTTTTCGATTGAAAATGGAATTGGCAGGATTTTTGCTTGTATTAATTTGGACGTGTTTTATGGCGTGTATTAATCTTCAGGCTATTGGTAGACCATACAGGAGGAAAACAAATGAAAGAAGTAGTAATTGTAAGTGCGGTCCGGACGCCTTTCGGGACGTTCGGCGGAAGTTTGAAAAGTTTGAAAGCGGTGGAATTGGGCGGGATCGCCATCAAAGAAGCGCTGAAGCGCGCGGGTATTTCGGGCGCCCAAGTGGATGAAGTGATTATGGGGATGGTCGTACCGGCCGGCGCAGGACAGATTCCGGGCAGACAAGCCTCGGTAAAGGGCGGAATTCCTCATGACGTCCCTGTGGTTACGATCAACAAAGTCTGCGGATCCGCTTTAAAGGCGGTTACAATGGCGGCTCAGGCCATCAAAGCGGGGGACGCGGACATCGTGGTCGCAGGCGGCATGGAAAGCATGAGCAACATTCCTTACATCTCTCCCCAGACCCGCTGGGGCGGCAGGATGGGTGACGTCAAGATGAAAGACGCTATGATTCTGGACGGACTCTGGTGTCCCGAAAATGATGTGCATATGGCGGTGATAGGAGGCCAAGTGGCGGCCGAATACGGCGTGAGCAGAGAAGATCAGGACAAGTGGGCTTTACGGAGTCAGATCCGCTGGGAAGCCGGAGAAAAAGCCGGAAAATTCAATGACGAACGGATTTCCGTGGAGATCAAAACGAAAAAAGGCGTCACGATGATTGAAAAAGATGAATTTCCGAGACCGGAAACGACGATGGAAAGTCTTTCAAAACTGGCGCCGGTTTTTGATCCGAAAGGATCCATTACGGCAGGAAACGCGCCCGGCGTCAATGACGGAGCGAGCGCGGTAGTTGTGATGTCTAGAGAAAAAGCGGAAGAACTTCATTTACCGGTTTTGGCTGTCATTAAAGGCTACGCTCAGACTTCCCGTGAATCCAGGTATATAGCGACGGTACCCGGATTGGCGATCCAGAAATTATGCGATCGTTACGGGAAAAAACTTGAGGATTTTGACCTCTTTGAAATAAACGAAGCTTTCGCAGCGGTTCCCCTTGTCAGCGGAAAATTACTGGGATTTGACGCGGCGACGATGGATGCGAAAGTCAATGTGAACGGTGGCGCCGTTGCGGTAGGACATCCCATTGGCGCAACGGGAGCGCGTATTCTGATGACCCTGATTTATGAATTGCGCCGCTCGGGAAAAAAGAGCGGAGTTGCCGCCATTTGCAGTGGAATGGCTCAGGGCGACGCCGTGTGGGTAGAGGTATAAACAACAATATAATCCTAGACCAATCAAGCAGGTGCCTACCCGTTCTTTGGGTAGCCGACCTTTAAACACAATAATACAGAATTACAGGAGGTAAAAAACTATGGCAAGAAAACCTTTACAAGGAGTAAAAGTTGTCGATTTAACTTATTTTATCGCTGGTCCCGGCGCATCGCGACTGCTGGCGGACTGGGGCGCGGATGTTATCAAAGTGGAACCTGAATTCGGCGATCCCTGCAGATCTCTGGGAAAAAGCCTGGGTGCGCCGACAAACAGCAGAGAGATTAATCCGGTATATTCGACTTATAACGCAAATAAACGCGGACTCTCGATCAATCTCAAAGATAGCGAAGGGATCGCCATTCTCGATCGTCTGTTGAAAACAGCCAAGGTGTTTGTAACAAGTTTTCGGACCAACGCTTTGACGAGACTGGGATTGGATTATGAAACATTATCGAAACGGCATCCGCATTTAATCTGGGCGCAGGTAAACGGCTTCGGAGATTACGGCCCCGCAAAAGACAACGCCGGTTTTGATACGGTTGCTTTTTGGGCGCGGAGCGGCGCGATGATGGATTTGGCCGAAAAAGATACCTCACCGGTCAATCCGCCCTATGGTTTCGGAGACTCTTCCACATCTTGCAGCTTGGCTGCCGGAATATGCGCCGCTTTGTATCAGCAGTCCCTCACCGGACAAGGAGAAAAGGTAATGGCTTCGCTTTTTTCCCAGGCAATTTGGGCGGCAAGCTCTGAAATCGCTTCGACACAATTTAACGACGAATACCCCAAAACAAGAAAAAATGCGACGACGCCTACGGTGAACTCGTACAAGTGTAAAGACGGAAAGTGGATTTTTATCAGCATGATAGAGCATGAACGATATTTTCCCGTATTGTGCAAATTATTCCATAGAGAAGATCTGCTTGTTGAAAAGTACATTCCGGTGGAAAACGCCAAGGCCAATGCGGTGGAACTGATTTCCATTCTGGAAAAGGAATTTATCAAATACACGCAGGATGAACTTGTGGAAATGTTTACAAAGGCGGATATAGCCAACGAAAGGATACAGCATTTCAAGGATGTCGTAGCGGATCCGCAGGCGGTGGAAAATAACTATGTGTATGATCTGATAAACAGAAATAAGCAAGTGACCAAAATTGCCATGCCTCCGGTAAAATTCGGCGGAATAGACACAGATCCCATCAAAGACGCGCCTCTGGTCGGACAGGATACCGTGGATATCCTGACGGAACTGGGATATACGGCGGAAGAAATCGAAGCATTCAAAAATAAAAAAGTTATCAGCATGGAAAAATAAAATCGGAGGAAAAATGATTGGTATAGCAGGAATTATATTCGGCCTGGCGCTGCTGGTATATCTGGCGTACAGAGGGTATTCCATTATTTGGGTTGCCCCTTTGTCCGCCCTGGTTGTCGCGTTGTTTGGCTTTGGATTAAACGGCAAAGTTTTACTGGATTCTTATTTAAATTCTTATATGAGTTCTTTGGCAGGGTTTGCCAAAGGCTATTTTCCACTCTTCTTTTTAGGCGCTGTCTTTGGAAAGATGATGGAAATCACGGGCGCCGCCCAATCGGTCGCCAGTTTGCTGGCAAGGTTGTTCGGCTCCAAGAGGGCGTTGCTGGCTGTGGTTTTGAGCGCGGCTGTGCTGTGTTATGGCGGCGTATCCCAATTTGTGGCCGCCTTCGCGATCTACCCGTTGGCGGTTCCGCTGTACCGCTCTGCGAATCTGCCCAGACGGCTTATCCCCGGCGCCTTTTGTTTAGGGGCTTTTACGTTTGTGATGACAGCTTTGCCCGGTTCGCCCTCACTGAACAATATCATCGCCGGAAAATATTTCGGAACGACTTTATACGCGGCGCCGATATTGGGAATTGTTTCGGGAGCGATCCTCTTTTTCGGCGGTTATTTCTATTTATTATGGAAGCAGAAATCGGTGGTTGCCGCCGGGGAAGTTTTTACGGAACCGGAAACCGCGGTAGCGTCCATTGAGGAAAAAGAACTGCCGAATCCCGTTTTGTCTCTTCTCCCCATGATCGTCGTCGTCATTGCTCTGTATATTCTGACTCGCAAGTTGTCTTTTGATGTGACAAGCGGCACGGTTTTGGCTTTGGTTCTGGGAAATATCACAACGGTTCTTTGCAATCTTGATAAATTAAAGCAAAAAGACGGCGACAGAGACAGAGATAACGGCAAGAAGAACTTTGTCTTGCAAGCGTTGAATGCGGGAGGCGCAGGCGCCATCGTCGCTACTCTGAATACGGCTGCCGCTGTCGGCTTTGGCGGCGTTGTAAGGACCGTGCCCGGCTTTAAGATCCTGACGGATTATTTGCTGGGACTCCAGGCGAGCCCCTTAATTTCCGAAGGACTGACAATCACCATTCTCGCAGGGGCTACCGGTTCTTCGGCCGGAGGACTCGGCATAGCCCTGGAAGCGCTGGCGCCTCAGTATTTGCAACTGGCCGCGGGCATAGGACTCAGTCCGGAGACTTTGCATCGGATTGCCACCGTCGCTTCGGGAGGGTTGGATTCTTTGCCCCATAACGGCGCCGTGTTGACGGTTTTGGCAATTTGTGGAATGACGCACAAGGATTCTTACAATGATATCGGCGTTGTGACTTGCGTGATTCCTATCCTGGCTCTGTTTGCGATAATCGTCCTGGGTTCTTTGGGAATCGTATAATACTTTTGAAAAACAAGCTGTTGCGTAAAGCAATCGCTTGTTTTTCATTTGGCAAAATTTATCGGGAGAATTCTGACAATTTCCGGCATAAAAAACGTTGCCCCGTCCTTTTTCTAACAAAATTCCCGAGGAGTTCCTCAGGGGCTTGCGAACAGAAATTTTCATGGAAAATAATTGAGATTCCCGCCAAACAGCCGTTCACAGAAATTCAAACGGAACAAAGGTCGTATAAAATTGTTATCTTCCCATAAAATTCGAAACGTGGTAAGATAGTTGCAACATTTTTATAAAGACACGGGAGGAAGCATGAAAATCGTAGTTTGTATCAAACAGGTGCCCGCCAACAGTCAGATCAAAATTGACGAAAAGAAGGGAACCCTGATTCGCGGCGGCGGGGAAAGCAAGACAAATCCTTATGATTTGTTCGCTCTGGAAGCCGCTTTGAAAATAAAGGAAACGCTGGGGGCGACCGTCACCGTATTGACCATGGGACCGCCTCAGGCGGAAGAAGCCATGCGGGACGCTTTCATGATGGGGGCGGATGAGGCCGTCATTATGACGGATCCCAAATTCTCAGGTTCTGATGTACTTGCCACGAGCCATACCCTGGCTCAAGGCATCGCCCTTTTGGGCGACGTCTCGCTTATCATTTGCGGCAAACAAACCACAGACGGGGACACGGCCCAAATCGGACCGGCCATTGCCGAACAAATGGATTTGCCCCATGTGGCTTGGATCAAAGAAATCCGAAAAGTGGATGAAAAGGGCATTGAGACGCGGCAGGACGTCGGTGGGGTCTCCCAGATCGCCAGGATGGAATATCCCTGCCTGATTACCGTAGAGAAGGATATCAACGTCCCTCGTCTACCTTCCTATAAAAAAGTGAAAGAAGCCGGGGAAAAGATTGTCCGGAGGATTTCCTGCAAAGAACTGCCCGATAAGGACCCGAATCATTACGGCGCCAAGGGATCTCCCACAAGAGTGATCAAGATGTTTCCGCCGACGGGCCGGGCAACAAAAATCCGCATAGAAGGAGCGGGCGCCGAAGAAAAAGCCGCCGCGTTATTGCAGAGGCTCACGCAGGAAAAATATATCAGAGAAGGGGGAGAAAAAAATGGAAATTAAAGAAACAGTCGGGTGGCAGGATATTCTGATCGTTGCCCAATGCGGAAAAGAGGGGCTTCACCCGGTCACGCTGGAACTCATCGGCGAAGCGAAAAAGCTGGGCGCGAAAGCCTCCTACCGGGTGCACGTCGTGGCGGCGGGAGGACCCGGGACCGCGAAAAAGGCTGAAAAACTACTCGCTTACGGCGTAAAGAATGTCTATATCTACGAAGAGGAGGCCCTCGGGGATTTTCGCGCGGATATCCATGCCAAAGTGATCTGTGATTGCATCGCGAAAACGAAGCCCTCCGTCGTTTTGATCGGCGCGACCTCCCTGGGACGGTCGCTGGCGCCGCGTCTGGCCACGAGATTCCGTACCGGATTAACCGCCGATTGTACGGCACTGGATATCAAGGAAAACGGAGAACTTGTCCAAATCCGTCCGGCGTTTGGGGGAAACATCATGGCAAAAATCCTGATTTCCCAATGTCGTCCCCAGTTTGCGACGATCCGGTACAAAGTGATGGATCGCGCGAAAATGGAAGGCTCCGTCCGGGGACGCCTCATCCGCTGTGAGCTTCCCGCGGAAGCGCTTCGGTCCCGGATTGAAATCCTCCATACGACGCCGATCCCGCCCGCCAAATCCATCGAGGAAGAGGAAATTCTTGTGGTTGCGGGACGGGGAGTAAAAGATGAGAAGGGTTTGCGCCTGGTCCGGGAATTGGCGGAAAAATTGGGCGGAAGGGTTGCCTATACGCGCCCCATGGTTGAAGAGGGCATAGGCTCCGCCGACTGCCAGATCGGCCTGTCGGGTAGAACGGTGAAACCGCGCTTGATCATTACCTGCGGCGTTTCGGGCGCCATCCAGTTCACATCCTGCATGCGGGACGCCGAGTGCATCGTCGCCATCAATTCCGATCCCGACGCGCTGATCTTCAATATCGCCCATTATTATATCGTCGACGATTTGT
>JAISST010000155.1 GCA_031272945.1 Fusobacteriaceae bacterium | reverse complement strand
TACCCTGGGCGGCATGTCCAACAGCGGCGAGGGCGGCGAAAGAGAAGAAAGGAATTTCCCAGACCCCGAAGGAAGAAACAGAGCTTCCGCCATCAAACAGATCGCTTCGGGAAGATTCGGCGTCACGTCCCAATATCTCGTCAGCGCCAGGGAAATCCAGATCAAGATGGCCCAGGGCGCGAAACCCGGCGAAGGAGGGCAGCTCCCCGGCAAGAAAGTCTATCCCTGGATCGCGGAAACAAGGCATTCCACAACAGGGGTCCCGCTGGTGTCGCCGCCGCCTCATCACGATATTTATTCCATCGAGGATCTGGCCCAGCTGATCTTTGATCTGAAAAACGCCAATAAATACGCGGATATCACCGTGAAACTCGCCGCGGAAGTGGGCGTGGGCACCGTGGCCGCGGGGGTGGCCAAATGCGGCGCCCAGGGCATTCTCATCAGCGGCTATGACGGCGGCACGGGCTCCGCGCCGAGAAGTTCCATCTTCAATGCGGCGCTTCCCTGGGAATTGGGGATATCGGAAGCGCATCAGACCTTGATCCGGAACGGTCTGCGGGGAAGGGTCCTGCTGGAGACGGACGGAAAGCTCCTGACCGGCAGAGATGTGGCGGTGGCCGCCATGCTGGGCTCCGAAATCTTCAGCTTTACCTCGGCCCCCCTGGTCGCACTGGGTTGCATGATGCTGAAAATTTGCCATACGGATAAATGTCCCTTCGGCGTTGCCACTCAAAACCCGGAACTTCGGAAGAAATTCAAGGGAAAAGCGGAGTACGTGATGAATTACATGCGCTTTGTCGCCCGGGAATTGCGGGAAATCATGGCGAAACTGGGAATCTCTTGCGTAGAGGATCTCGTGGGGCGCTGCGACCTGCTTTTCGCGCGAAAAAAAGAGACGCCGGGGAAACAGGGTCTTGTGGATTTGTCCGGAATTCTGGAAAATAGCGACGCGCTGGAATATATCCGCAGAAAAAAGGAGAAAGTCCGGAAGCAGACCAAAGAAGAAAAAGAGGAAAAAGAAGAAGAAAAAGAAGAGGAAACGGGAAAATTCCATTTCCATCTGGAAAAAACCGCCGACGAGCGCATGCTGTTGAAAGAATTCGCCGACGCCCTGACGGACGGCTCCCCCAAAAGCATAGACATCAAAGTGGGGAATACCGATAGGGCCTTCGGGACGAATTTCGGTTCGGAAATCACAAGACGATTCGGTCAGGATACGCTGCCTGAAGATACGTACACGATCCGTTGCAACGGTTCCGGCGGGCAGAGTTACGGCGCTTTTATCCCCCGGGGTTTGACGCTGCAATTGACCGGCGACGCCAATGATTATCTCGGAAAAGGGCTTTCCGGCGGGAAAATCATCCTGATTACCCCGAAAAGTTCGAAATTCAAGGCAAGAGAGAATATCATCGCGGGAAATGTCGCTCTGTATGGCGCAACGGCCGGCAAGGTCTTCATCAACGGGCTGGCGGGGGAGCGGTTTTGCGTGCGGAATTCGGGCGCTACCGCCGTGGTGGAAGGCGTCGGCGATCACGGCTGCGAATATATGACCGGCGGCGTGGCGGTTATTCTGGGACCCGTCGGAAGGAACTTCGCCGCGGGCATGAGCGGCGGCGCGGCCTTCGTCCTCGATGAAAAGGGAGATCTCTACAGAAAACTGAACAAGGAAATGGCCACGGCTTTCAAAGTGGAATCCAAATATGACGCGGCGCTTTTGAGGGAACTCATCGAGGAACATGTGGCGCTCACAGGCTCCGAAAGAGGGAAGGAAATCCTCGGGGATTTCCCGAAATATCTGCCCTGTTTCAGAAAAATCGTGCCCGACGATTACAACCGGATGATCCAGGCCATCGCCCACATGACGGAAAAGGGATTGACCCGGGAACAAGCTCATATCGAGGCTTTTTACAAATTGGCAAAATAAAAAAGAATCCTTTGACAATCCCGTGAAATCTGTTGTAGAATAATAAGCGGAAACCAAATAATTTTTCATGAGGGGAAGAACAATGCAAAAAGCGAAAGTGTATTTTACGGATTTCCGGACAGTCGCCTTCGGGGACGGATTGCCCGCGAAACTGAAAAAACTTGTCAAAGCGGCCGGCATCAATAAAATGGACATGGACGGCAAATTTGTCGCCATCAAGATGCATTTCGGAGAAAGCGGGAATATCAGCTACCTGCGCCCCAACTACGCCCGGGCCGTCGTGGAAGTTGTCAAAGAGGCGGGCGGAAAACCTTTCCTGACCGACTGCAACACCATGTACCCGGGAAGTAGAAAAAACGCGCTGGAGCATCTCCAATGCGCGTGGGAAAATGGATTTACCGCTCTGACGGTCGGTTGTCCGATCCTGATCGGCGACGGGCTCAAAGGGACCGATGACATCGCGGTTCCCGTAGCGGGCGGGGAATGTGTCAAAGAAGCGAAGATCGGAAGGGCAGTCATGGACGCCGACGTCTTCATCAGCCTGACGCATTTTAAAGGCCACGAAATGACCGGTTTCGGAGGAACCATCAAGAATATCGGCATGGGTTGCGGTTCCCGGGCCGGGAAAAAAGAGCAGCACAGCAGCGGAAAGCCGGAAATTGATCCGGAACTGTGCAGAGGCTGCCGCAAATGCTATCCCGAATGCGCCAACGGCGGTCTCGTTTTTGACGAGGTCCGAAAGAAAATGACCGTCGACAAAAATAACTGCGTCGGTTGCGGCAGATGCCTCGGCGCCTGCAATTTTGACGCCATATCCTTTGAAAACGACAACGCCGCGGAGCAGCTGAATCGCCGGATGGCCGAATACTGCAAGGCAGTGGTAGACGGGAGACCCAATTTCCATATTTCTCTTGTATTGGATATCTCCCCCTACTGCGATTGCCATCCGGAAAACGACGCCCCGATCCTGCCGGACATCGGAATGTTCGCGTCTTTTGATCCGCTGGCCCTGGACCAGGCCTGCGCCGACGCCTGTCTGCGCGTCGCGCCGCTGCCCAACGCCATCCTTTCCGACAACATGGCCAAGACCGGTTTTGTGGATCATCACGATCACTTTGTCAATACGTCCCCCGAATCCGAATGGCGGACTTGTCTCGCCCACGGGGAAAAAATCGGGCTGGGGACGAGAGAATATGAGATTATTGTAATAAAAACGGAGTAGCGGCGCTTCCTGTCAGTCTTTCTTTTTCTGAAAAAGCGACTTGAAGAGCGGCGTCAGCAACATGGCGACGCAGATCAGCACGATGACAGCCGTGATGGGTCTCGCGAATACCGCTTTCATATTGCCGTTTGTAAGCGTATAGGCCCGGCGGAAATTGGATTCGCACATCTGACCCAGCACAAGCCCCAGTACCAACGCGGCGGGATTGTATCCGAGCTTTACGAAGGCGTAGCCGATGACGCCGGCCGTGGCCATCAGGACCACGTCCCCGGTATTGTTTGCCAGCGCGTAGGAACCGATCGTAGCCAGCATAATGATCACGGGCCCCAGAATATAATAGGGGACGCCTAAAATTTTCGCGAAAACTTTCGCGATCAGCATGGCGACTATAACCATGATGATGTTCGTTACGAACATGGAGCCGAAGACCGCCGCCATATACCGGGGTTGGGTCTTCATAAGAATGGGGCCCAGCTGCACGCCCTTGACGACCAGAGCCGTCAGCATAATGGCCGCGGCGTTGCCGCCGGGAATGCCGAGAGACAAAAGCGGTACCATGGAACCGGCCGTTGCGGCGTTATTGGCGCATTCCGAAGCCACAATCCCGTCGGGAATTCCTGTACCCAACGCTTTCGCGTTTTTTCCGACCTTTTTTTCAATGGCATAGGACAGAAAAGACGCGATGGTCGCCCCCGCGCCGGGGAGGATTCCGACGATGGTGCCCAGCGTGGAAGACCGCAACATCGTCCATTTTGTTTTCCACAATTCGGAAAAGGAAGGCAGAACCGTAGACATCTTTCCCCCGCTTTTCGTATCGAGGGCTTCGAGTTTGCTCCGGTCTTTCGTCTCCTTCAATACTTCCGTTACGGCGAAAAGCCCGATCATAATGGGAATCATCTCAATTCCCGAAAGCAGCGTGGAATTTCCCCAGGTAAATCTCGGTACGCCCAGCATGGGATCCATGCCGACGCAGGCGAGAAAGAGCCCTAAAAGTCCTGAAATCAGCGTCTTTACCATTTTGTCGCTGTCGAGATAGGAAAGCACCGAGAGCCCCAAAAAAGCCACGGCAAAGAGTTCCGAGGGGCCGAACTTGAGTCCGATATTGGCCAGTTGCGGCGTCACCAGAGCCATGGCCAGGGCGGCCAGCTGTCCGCCGATGGCGGAGGCAATCAGAGAATAGCCCAGAGCCTTGCCCGCTTCCCCTCGCTGAGCCATGGGATAGCCGTCAAAGGTCGTCGGCGCGTTGGAGGGCGTCCCGGGAATCTTGAACAAAATGGCCGTAATGCCGCCGCCGGTGATGGCCGCGCAATAGACGCTGCTCATAAAGGCGATGGCCACAACGGGATTCATGGCATAGGCGAAGGGCAGACAGAGCGCCACGGCCATAGCCGCCGATACGCCGGGCATGGCGCCGAACACGGTGCCCAGAGCCGTTCCCGCCGCGATCAGCAGGAAGGTCGTGGGAGTCAGCACGATTTTTAAACCCATAACCAATAGTTTAAACATAGTTTATCTCCCCCTCCCTAAAACATCAACAAGCTTTCCAAAAAGAGCGCAAAGCTGCGGAAGGGACCGATTCCCCGGGCCAGCATGATTTTCAGCGCCCCCTGGAAAAGCACATAGATAATCGCTGTGATCAGCAATGAGAACAGCGCCAATTTCCACTTTTGTTTCGCGCCGATCAACATGCCGTATGAGAACAAAAACAAAAAGCTGACCGGAATAAATCCGATTTTGGAATAAAGCAGCGCCATGGCCGCCACCAGAATCATCCCGACAAAGAGCTTGCTTTTGACGAAGACCTTCAGATTCAAATCAGCGAAGAGTTCCTTCGTTTCTTTTTTTTCTTGTTTCGCATTCTTGAAGATGTTCACGAGATTCACGATTGTCAGCGCGATCAGGAAAAATAAAATGATCCGCGGCCAAAAGGCTGCGCCCAGTTCCGTCTGTGTCGGCGCGGGAGACGTACTCCCTACAAGAATAAAGCAATAGACGGAAAAAATGAGCAGCGCGCCGGAAAAGAGTATATCCATTCACATTCACCTGTTCCTTTTTTTAAAGAATGGGGAGCACGGTCGTACTCCCCATCCGGAAATTTCTGAAAAACCAGGCTTTATTTCTTGCCGAACAAGGCGGAAAGATCCTTGTAGTCTTTATCCCAGGCAGCCTGATAGTCGGCCGTGTTCTTCCAGCCGGGTCTCTGGTCCAGTCCCTGTTCCTTGGCCCAGTTCTGGAATTCCTTGCTGGCGACGGCTTTTTCCGCGGCCGCTTCGAAGGCTTTCAGCGCCGCTTCGGGCGTTCCCTTGATGTAGAAAATTCCTCTGGCGGGTCCGAAGAAGGCGTTCAATCCCACTTCGCCGGCGCACTGTACTTTATCCAGTTTCGGCAGCGTCAGTCTCTGTTCCGTGCAGCTCAGGATCGCTTTCATGTCGCCCGATTCGATCAGGGCCGATACTTCGGCGGGACCCACACAGGCGAGATCCACGTGGCGTCCCAATACGTCGGCGTTGAGTTGCGCCCCTTCCGTATAGGCTACGGCTTCCACGTCGCCCTGCCAGGCGGCGGTCACGCAGGCCGCGTCCAGACCCGTAATGGTCATTACGCCGCACTTTACTTTGCCGGGATTCTTCTTGCAATATTCCTTCAGTTCTTCATAGGTGCTGTAGGGGGAATCCTTGCTGGTCACAAAAATATTCACGTCGTGTACCAACTGGGTCAGCGGGTGAATCGTTCCGTACACGTCATAGTCCGTCTGGCCGGAAATCTGTGCCAGCAGCGGCGAAGGCGTGCACAGCACATAGGTGTAGCCGTCCGTGGGCTGTTTCGAGGCAAATTCCACGCCGGTCACGCCGCCCGCGCCCGCTTTGTTGTTCACAACCACAGGTACGCCGATCACTTTTTCCAGAGCGCTTGTGAACGCGCGAAGAGTAGTATCCGCTCCGCCTCCGGCGCCCCAGGGGCAGATGATCTCAATTTTCCGTTCCCATTTCCAATCGCCCGCGGCTTTTCCGAACGCCGTAAAAGCACTCGCGAAAAGCAAAGCAAACAGCAGCAAAAAAACGTTTCTTCTCTTCATAATTCTCTCCTTTGTTAAATTTGTAATGTTCGTTTTATGTCATCCGAGTACGAGTCCCAGCAATGCCGCAAGGAATATCGTCTTCGGTATGGATAACCGTATTTTGATCAGGAAAAATCCGGAAATCAGAGAAATCAGAACCAGATTCCAGCGCACGCCCGCGCCTTCCCGGAAAAAAGTCTCTGCGCCCAGTGGAATCATCACCGCGAAAATCATACCGAGACATACGGGCCGGATCGCCGTCATGATGCTCTCCAAAAGGCGGTTTCCCCGCAGACGCATGATGAAACACACAGCGGCCATACAGAGCGTCAGCGAAGGGATCATGGCGCCGAAACTTGCGGCCAACGCGCCGGGAATTCCCGCCACGCGCAAGCCCACAAAGGTCGCGCAGTTGATTCCAAGGGAGCCGGGCGTCATTTCGGCCACCGCCACAATGTCCATGACCTCGGAGGAGGTCATCCAGCCGTAGCGCAAGACCTCGTCATTGATTACAGGCACCATGGTCAGGCCCCCAAAGCTGAAAAAAGCAATTTTTGCGAAAGAAAGAAACAATTTAAGACAGAGCATCTTTTTTCGCTTCCTTTTTATTCGTTTCCTTTTTTTTGGTTTCTATTCGCCAGAGAATGACGCCCGTTAGGACGCCGCCGAGAATCACGAGAATCTTATTGACGCCCGTAAAAGCGCAAAGCAGAAAGCCCGCTCCCGCCAGGGCCCAACTCAGCCGTCCCTTGAGGGAAGCCTTCCGCAATTTGAGCCCCGCGCTGAAGATAATGGGGATCACCGCGCTTCTGACGCCGTTCATCAGCTTTTCCGCGTAAAGATTCTTTTTCAACGTCGTATAAAAAAACGTGACAATTCCGATGGCGACTATGGCAGGAAGAGACAAGCCGAAGGCAGAAACGATGGCCCCGGGAATCCCCGCCGCGGAATATCCGAACATGACGGCGATATTGATCACCATGATCCCCGGAAAGGAACGGGAAAGCGATGTAAAATCCACGAGCTGCTCCGCTGTCATCCACTGTCTTTTTTCGACAAATTCCTGCTGCATCTGGGCAATAATGCTCCATCCGCCGCCGAAGGTAAAACAGCCCAGTTTAAACATTACGCAAAATATCGTCTTGATTCTCTCCCGTTTTTCCCCTCTATCTTCCAATTGGACGCCTCCGTGAATGTCTGTTCTTTTGTAAAATTCCCGTCAGTCCTCTTTGACCTGGCGGATCACGTCAATCACTGTGCCGTCCCGGTATTCTATGACGCCGACTATCTTCTCTGTATATTGCGGCTTTGCGGGATATCCCGTCAAGGCCTCCACTTCTTTCCGCAGATCCGCTATATTTTTCAGCGGAATACCCGCATCCTTCAGCTTTTGGATTAAATCCGTCCGACCAGGATTCACACAGACGCCCCGTTCGGTGACAAGGACATCCACCGTCTCCCCGGGCGTACAGATGTGCGTCACATGATCTTTCACAATGGGAATCCGCTTGCGCATGGAAGGCGCCACCACAAGGGTGAGTTTTGCGCCGGCCGCCGTATCGGGCGCGCCGCCAAGAGCCCCCATGACGGTCCCGTTGGAAGCCGTCAGGGAATTGATGTTGAATTCTTCATCTATTTCCGTGGCCGAAAGAATCATGATGTCCAACATATGGGCCGTACAGCCCTTGTTGTGAGGATTGGCGTACATGGAAGCCGACATCTCCATATGGGAAGCGTTTACGGCCATGGATTTGGCCGAACTGTCGTCAAAACTCTGGGCATCGAGCAATGCCTCGAAATATCCTTCATTGAGAAGCTCCACCATGGTGGCCGTGACGCCCCCCGCTCCGAAAGATCCTTTGATCCCGTTTTCCCGCATATAGTCTTTGATAAAGCGGCAAACCGCCAGTGAGGCGCCTCCGGTTCCCGCCTGGAACGAAAATCCGTTCCGGATCGCCCCCGACGCGATGAGAACTTGGGCGGCCCGCTCTGCGATCAGGAGTTCCTGGGGATTTTTTGTGATCCGGATCGCGCCCGCCGAGATCTGCTCGGGATCGCCTATGGATTCCACCGGAACGACGTAATCCACCAACGTCATGGGAATGCTGATCCTTTTCAGGGGAAAGGGGACAAGGTTGTCGGTAATCACAACCACTTTTTCCGCGTACTGCGCATCCACCATGGGATAACCCATGGAACCGAAGGCGGATTTGCCTTCGCAACCGTTGATGTTCCCCATGGGATCGCTGACCGGCGCCGCCACAAAGGCCACGTCGATTTTTACCTCGCCCGCCTCTATGGCCCTGGCTCTGCCCCCGTGAGT
>JAISST010000047.1 GCA_031272945.1 Fusobacteriaceae bacterium | reverse complement strand
ACCGCTCACATTGACTTGATTTCCGCTGGCAATGATGGTATATAGCAGCGCCTCTTCATCCCGATTGCTTTCCGCGCCTCCGCCGACGACATCACCTACCGAAGCGTCATTGAGAATATTGACGACATTACCGATCACATGAGCTTCTCCGTCGGGGATTTCATCGGCAGATTCCAATGTTTGGACATTTGCTTTAACATATCCACCATAGATTTTATAATTATATTGTGTGGGATCGACTATTCCGCCATAAATGGTGACTCTGTTTCGCAACGCGCCTCCGCCGATCGTATACCCCCCATACAGGTTCCCTTTTTTAATATGACCCGAATTCATTTGTAAAAAATTTTCAATCGTTCTGACGCCCTTTGAATCGGCATAACCCGTGTAAATATCGCCGTAAAAATCTCCTTCTTCGATGGTCAACTTGTTTAATTTTGCGTCTGACCCGTCATATTTTGGATCATAGTTGATATCGGTGGGGCTACTCGTCACTGTCCACTCATTGTTCCATTCTTCTTCCTCTTCTGCCCAAACAGCCGCAGGCAACAAAAACAAAAAGACGCCCACAGACCCCCACAAAAACCTTCGAATTTTTTTGCATTTCCACCGCGTTCCTTTTTTTACTCCCATAAAACTCTCCTTATTAGAAATTGTGTAAGTGAAAAAACCCATATAGACCAATATGACCGCTAAAAATATCCCCTTTTGGATCAATAAATAACAAAAATAAAAGACTTTTTTCATCAATCTTTTATTACAGGACCGTCAGACCCTTCCGGCCCCTGCCTCCCCCTTGCGGGGAAGGCAGAGTCTCAGTAGGGCGTGAGGTTTATATGAAAAATAGAAGGTATGGCAAAGTTTGATTTTTAGAACTGGTATTTCATTTTCAATGTCCCGCTTGCACCGTCTCTTCGTCCGCGGTATCCCTGCAGGCCCAGATCCAACGAGAAGGCCGATTCGTCGGCCGGACTCCACACGAGGCCCAGTTCCCCGATTCCGGTAGCGCCGGTCAGGTTGGGGGTTCCGATCTTGTAGCCGTTGGTGGTGGCGCTGGCTTTTCCGTCCCATTCGTGTTCATAGGTGATGGCCACGTAGGAAGCCACGAAGACGTTGTAATTGTGGGTAAATTTCATGCCCAGGTGGAAGCGGTGGGAATTCATGGGGTCAAATGTTACGGGATCCCCCGTGGAAAGCCTTACCGTATCTCCCTGCACTCTTGTGTAGAAGTATTTCGCCATGAGGTCCAATTCGTTAAACTCATCTCTCACCAGATGTCCGAAGCCGACATTGGCCCCGTAGTAGGGAGAGGCGGAGTCAAATTTCGCCGCGTTTCCGAGGCCGTCCAGCAGATCTTTGCTGTCATAGCGGTTCTGGATTCTGCCTGCGCGGATGGCGCCTCTGGCGTAGAAGTGCCGGTCAATTCTCTCGGGAAAATCAATTCTTCCGAGAATGCCGCCGCCGATATATTTCGCGTTCCCCTTGCCGTGGACGGAATCCAGGTTCAGGAAAGTGTCGGATGTGCTGTAGCTGCCGTGTCCGTATTCGATGAAGGCCCCCGCCCGGGCTTTATTCTCGGAGGCGTCAAATCCTTTGGTTCCTCCGGCCAGGACCGTATAGCTCTTCATATCAAAGTGGGCTGACTTGTCCCGTTCCGTATGGTAGCGCAGCGCGCCGCCGCCGAAATGGGCGAATATATTGCCGTTGGGGTCCTTCTCTTCGGGAAGGGCCGCGCCGATGAGTTCATTTCCTTGATTGACAAGACCCAGTCCCGCCAGATAGCCGTCCGTAAGGGCTTTGGTTCGCGGATTGAGCGTGGGCTTGGAGGAATCCCTGGGAACTTCTCCGACGGGTTTTTCTCCGTCGCCGTTTCCGTTACCGTCGTCATTGCCGTCGCCGTTTCCATCTCCGTCGTCACTGCCGTTTCCGTCTCCATCCCCATCACCGTCTCCGTCGTCGTCGCCGTTGCCGGTTCCGCCGGGCAGAACCGCCAAGAGTTGCTCATCTCTTGTAACTAGATCAAAGGTGTATTCGAGGGTAACGCCCTGCAAGCCTTTTGCCGTGCCTTTGGATTCGCTGTTGGAGGGGGCGCCCGTTCTCTTTTTCGCGTCGATCAGGACGATTTCATCCCCGGGTTCCAGAGGAGAGTAGGCGCCACTGATGGCTACATTGACCGTACTTTCGCTGATATCGGCTTCTCCTCCTACCGTGAGCATGGCGCCGATCTGTTCCGGCGTTTCGCCGCCGGGAACGTAAAAGTTCATGGTCCCGTTGTTGGCGTAGAGGTTTCCGCCGATCCGGCTGCCTTTGTAGATGTTCATGAGACCGCCGGGGTTGAGGTTTACGTTTTTCCCCGCGGTTCCGTAGAGGTTTAGCGCCGCGCCTTCGCTGATATTGATATTGCTGGCCGTCAGTTCGTAATGCTCGGGCAAGGTCACAGCCCCTTCCAGGATATTTGTGTCGCCCGAATAGGTATTAATGCCTTTTAACGTCAGGGTTTTGGCGCCTTTTTTTGTAAGCGTTCCCGTGCCGCTGATGGTATTGACATAGTTGATATCGGAAATACTGGGATAAAATGTCAGGTTTCCGCTGTTTGCAATGTCGCCGGAAACGGAGCCGTCGGCTGTGCCGCTGCCGATGGAAAGGTTCGCCCCTTCCCTTACCCGGAAGCCGTTGCTGGCGTGGACGTTTTTCCCGGTCAAGGTCGTATTGGCTTTGACGTCGATGGAGTTTGCGGTCACGTCATGGGGGCCTACGGTCACTTGGGCGGGGGTGTCGAAAACGACGTCGTCGCCGTTTAAAAACGTATTGACGGGAATGCCGTCGACGTTTCCGGCCCAGTATTCACTGGATGTATCCCACATGCCGCTGCCGGTCTTGGAATTCCAGGTGACCTTCGTATTTTTCGTGGCGTCGGCCGCCTGCAAGACGAGCTGGCCTTCGGTCCCTTCGAGATAATTGGAGTCCGCCGCCTTCCAGATTCGCGTCGCGAAGAGCATGTCGCCCTTGGTGGAGCTTCTCTTGTTGTCGATCAGCTTGCCCTCCAGATAGAATTTTTCCGGATTGGCCAGATATTCGGCGTCGTCGGCCTGGGCCAGGATATAGTAGCCCTCGTTCCCTTTGAAATTCCAGATATAAATCGATCCGTTGCCGATCTTTCCGTTGAGCGCGCCTGCGATTCGAAGGGATACGTCGGGACTTCCCGCCTCTATGTCATGCAAGTCAAAACCGAGAATGCCGCCTTTTGTCAGGGTCAGATGACCGGCCGCGTTGAGTATCCATCCTGAAGGCAGAGAAAATACGGCGTCATCAGGAATCGTAATGTCTTCATATAATGTGATGGCTTTCCGTTCCACATCTACGAGGACATCCCCGTAAAAATTGACGTTGGGCTCCACATTGGAAAAATCCCAGTTATACAAAGTGCCCACCATAATCTGATCGTTGTCGGTGTTGGGCTGCCCGGTGATACCGATCCCGTTCCGGGATAATACCATAAGGATCGGGTTTCCATAAGGCATGTTCACAGGCATGATACTGCCGTTTTCCCCGAAACCAATGGTCCCGCTTGTGATGATGGTGCCGCCGGTAATGATGATTTGACCTTCACCGGTGGGATTCGTCGATCCGATGGCGTAGTAACCGTCGCTCCCGATGGCGACAATGGTGCCGCCGGAAATCGTAATGGTTCCGGGTTCGCCGGTGCTGCCGCCGATGGCGGTGGGCCTGTAATTGCCTTGCGCCACCGTTGCGGTCAGTTCGCCGCCGTAGGCGATGACGACGCCTCCGGTAATGGTGATTTCATTGTTGTCGCCACGCATACCGGCGCCGATTCCCGTTCCTTTGGCGCCGCCGGTGGCGGTGATATGTCCGCCGTTGATGATGATAAGACCTGAATCTCCGCGATAGCCGCCGCCAATGCCCGCGCCGTTGATTTGCGAGCATGTGACGATGGTGCCGCCGTTTATGGTAATGGTTCCGCCGCTGCCGCCCGCGTTAATGGCGGCGTCGTTATGGTCCGTATAGAGTTCTCCGGATCCGCCGCCAATGCCTGCGGCCCCTTCGCCGCCGCTGGTCTGGGAGCTTCCGCCCACCGCGGTGACTTTTCCGCCGTTGATGGTAATGGTTCCGCCGTCTCCGGCCTTTGAAAGGGAATTGGCGTCGCCGCTCCAACCGCCGCCGCCGATACCCGCGCCGGGATTGCTGAAATCCGTTACGCCGTCATAATACCCTTTGGCCGTGATGGATCCGCCGTTAATGGTAATGATTCCGCCGGACTCGCCGTCGTTGTTGCCGCTGCCGCCGCTGCCGCCGATACCCGCGCCGCTGCCGGGGCTGCTTCCCGCGTTTGCCGCAAGGAGGGAGCCTGATTCGGCGCCGTCGCCGTCGGCGCTTGTGATGATGAGCGTTGTGCCGTCAGGGGCCCGTAAGCCCGCCGCGGTTCCGCTGGCCAACAGCTGGTTGTCTCCCGAAAGCACCAGGGTCACGTTGGCCCCGGCCACATCCAGGGCGCTTGCGCCCGCCTGTCCGCTCATATCCACCGTGGCGTTGTCCAATTTGACGGTTGCGGTCACGCCGCTTTGTACGACGACCCTGTTTTCGTTTGTCTGTCCGGTAATGACATATTCGCCGTTTCCGGTAATGGTGAAGACGCCGCCGGAATAGCTCCAGCCGTCTCCCGACGCCACGGACGAATTGCCTACATCAATTATGTTTGACGCCCCGAGGGGGAGCGCCCGCAAAAAAATCAGCAAAATCAAGACAATGATAATCCGTGCCTTTCCCCAATGTTCAAAGAATCCGCGTTTATCTCCCATCGCGTTCATCTTGATCACTCCTCTGAATATTAAATTGTATTGGATTAATTGTGCGGGCGAGACGTTTGTCAGGAAAGATAGTAAGATAGAAATGTACAATCGCCCTTGTACATAGGTTATCATATAATTACAATTTTGTCTATAGTTATTTGACTGAAATTATCAAGTAAATTGTGCGGAATAGTCCATGGAAAAGGCATTGGATTTCACACAAAAATAGAATATTTTTGGAAGGAAGGCGTATTCAAAACCGGCTGATTCAGCCGATGAGGTTATCGTTTGCCTGTATATCGGATCACAATAAAATACACAATTCATACCTTGCGGTTTTGTGTTCGTTTGCGCGCGCGCCATGACACAATCGGAAAAAAAACTTCCAAAAATGAAAAAATGCCGAAGAAATTCAGGCATTTTTATACGGTTACATTATTGTTCTCGTTCCTTTAAAAGTCGATTCTTCAAGGAATCGTCGGCAAATGAGGTTACCACGGCGTTTTTCCACAGGCGTTCCCCGAGGTTTTCAAAAACGCTTCCGGCAAGGGATTCCGCCAGGGCGAGCTCCTTCCGGCAATCCGTGTCGCTTACGGTCCGGTTGTCGGTATTGACCGTGGCCAAAAGTCCCCGCTCGAGAAATTCCCTCAGGGGATAGCAGGCGGCGTCTTTGACGGCCCCCGTCTGGAAATTGCTGGTTGGGCAGAGTTCGATCCCCACGCGCCGGGCTTTGGCGAGGTCCATGAGATTCGGATCTTTTATCAGCGCAATGCCGTGGCCGAGCCTTCTTGCGCCCAATTGGAGGGCGAGCCGCACATTTTCCACGCCGCCCTGTTCCCCCGAGTGGATCGTAAAAGGAAAACCCATGGCTTTCGCTTTTTCGAAGAAGGGGACGTGCAGTTTCGTGGGAAATTTGTTCTCATCCCCGGCCAGATCCAGGGCGCAGACGCCGCGGCCGAGAAAGTCCCGGGCCGCTCGGAGCAGGACGAGGTTTTGCTCGAAGGCATGATGGCGCATGGCGCATAGAATGAGATTGAAGGAGACCCCGTATTTCTTTCCGGCTTCCCCGGCGCCCGCAAGGACCGCCTCGATGACTTCCGGGCAGGAGAGCGCAGCGGTCGAAAGAAGCGGCGCGAAACGGATTTCCAGATAGCGGACAGGGTCTTTGGCCGCGTTTTGGATGAGATCCATGGCGGCGGTTCGCAGATGTTCCCGGGTCTGCAAGCCCCGGAGCGGCAGATCAAAGCGCGTCAAGTATTCCGTCAGATCCCGGCAGGGATCGGGGGCCCTGAGCTTTGTCAAAAGCGCCTCATCGGAAGCGGGCAATTCCTCCGGAGGGAGGATTTGCCGGATGGCCGCTACGGAGAGGGAGCCGTCCAGATGACAGTGCAGATCGATAAAGGCGTCAGTTTTCATAGGTTTTATTCACCCAGGCCCTCGTTTCTTTATCGGCCATGAGAATGGTCCCGAGATCGGAGGCTTCTTGCGGGCTGTGGCGGGCCATGGCCTTTTCGATGATGTCATAGATCGCAAGAAAAGAAATTTTGCGCCGGAGAAAAAGGGAAACGGCCACTTCGTTGGCGGCGTTCATGACGGCGGGCATGGTCCCGCCCAAGCGTCCCGCCTCGTAGGCCAGATCCAGCCCCCGGAAGGTCTCCCGGTCGGGTTCTTCAAAGGTAAGGGCTTTGAGCTTTACAAAATCCAACCCTTCAAATATCGGATTTGCCAAGCGTTGGGGATAGGTCAGGGCGTACTGGATCGGGAGCTTCATGTCGTGGTTTCCCAGTTGGGCGATCACACAGCGGTCCCTGTATTCCACCATGGAATGGACGATGCTCTCCGGGTGGATCAGGACCTTGATTTTCTCATAAGGGATTTGGAAAAGATGGCGGGCCTCAATGACTTCGAGGCCTTTATTGACCAGGGTCGAGGAATCTACGGTGATTTTCTTTCCCATCTTCCAGGTCGGATGGGTCAGGGCCTCGTCAATCGTAATATTTTCAAGGTCCTTTCGCTTTTTGCCGCGGAATGTGCCGCCGCTGGCGGTCAGAAGGATTCTTTGCACCTCGTCTTTCGCGCCGCCCGAAAGGCTCTGAAATATGGCCGAATGCTCGCTGTCCACCGGGAGGATCTCCGCGCCGGGATGGCGCGAAAGCAATCCGTTGATGTATTCCCCCGCCGCCACCATGGTCTCTTTGTTGGCAAGGGCGATGCGTTTTTCTCTTTGGATGCCTGCCACCGTGGCCCCGATCCCCACCGCGCCCGATACGGCCGTCAGCAGGATATCGTAGGGGGCCGCTTCCGCCAGTTCCGTCAGGGCGTTTTCCCCATAATATAGATGAAGAAAGGGAAAGGTCTCCCGCAGACGGTCCCGGATCTCCTTGGTGGAGACCGCTACATGAGAGGGGCGAAATTCGGCGATTTGCCTCGTCAACAGCGCCTCATTGCTGTAGCCGCTTAAGCCCGTGACCGTAAATTTCTCTTTCTGATTCCGGATGACTGTCAGGGCGCTTTCGCCGATGCTGCCGGTGGCGCCCAACAACGCGATAGTTTTCACAGGCTGTTCCCCCCGGGAGAAAAGAAATAAAAGGAGATCTTCAGAAAGACATAAGCGACGGGAAGCGTGAAGATCAGGCTGTCAAAACGATCTAGAATCCCGCCGTGACCCATCAGGAGATTTCCGGAATCCTTTACGCCAAATCCCCTTTTGAAAAGGGATTCCACCAGGTCCCCCACTTCACAGCAGACGCCCGATACCACGGCGAAAAGGATGCAGAAGAACCAGAAAGCGCCTCGGGACGGGGAATAGAGGTCGGCCCGCAGTTCCCGCAGGAAAAAGAGCTTCACGAAGATCAGAACGACAATAATCGTAAAAATGATCCCGCCGATGGCCCCTTCCACGGATTTGTTGGGGCTGACTTTTGTCAGGCCATTTTTGAAGAATTTTCTTCCGAGATTGACCCCGGTGAAATAGGCGAAAGAATCGCAGATCCAGACGGCAATCTGGATCAGGATGAGCCAGTATTTTCCGTGGGGTCCGAGACGGGAAATGTTCAGGATAAAGGAAAAAAGATAGAGATAGAGCACGCCGCTTACGGTGACGCCCAGATCGCCGTTGACGTCAAAGGAGAGCCCGCGCCGGAGCGCGCAGATCGTGAGGAAAACAAACATCAGGGCAAATACGAGGGCAAGAGCCGTGTAACCGCCGTCGGGACCGGTCGATCCCGCATCCGCGCCGGAAGCTCCGGGATATTTTGTCACAAGCAGGAGCAAAGCAAAGAGGATGCCGGGAAATTTCAAAGGATGACAGCCCGCTTTTTCGGCCATCAGATAATATTCCCACAGACCCAGGACGGTGATGGCGGCT
>JAISST010000036.1 GCA_031272945.1 Fusobacteriaceae bacterium | reverse complement strand
TGGTTTTCTTAATTTTTTCTTCCATAAAAAACGACCTCCTATTTTATTTTATCTTATCACAGGAAGTCGTTCCTACAAAGGATTTTCTTAAATTTACAGAGTTTTTTTCATAGACCCTTTTCGTAATACTTTTTGTTGTTGGCGTTCAAGGCGAATTGCAAGTATTCCCTTCGATCAAAGAGCATATCGTCGTCAAAATCCGAATCCGAGCGGAATTTGACGGAAAACTTCAGCAGAATTTCATTACAGAGGCGCTCTTTCGATATTTGAAAGTGGTTGCAGTCCTCGTCCAGTACTTCCAGTATGTAAGCTGAAACCAGAGCTTTGATTCTCTCTTTCATAAAGTCACCCCGTAACACAAATTTCCTTCATTTTATCACAGATTTCGTTTCAATTCCATATATCAAATTATTTTAAAAATAGATTCATTTTAGTAACGAATTTCGATCAATTTATCTGGTAATTGTCTGAAAGCTCTGAAAATAAAGGCGATTTCACGCCCCTTCCGAAAAAATTTTTCCGTCCCCCACAAAAAATCTCTTGCATTTTTTGTCAATATGGTGTATACTGAGACAACTTTTATTTTCTCAAATTCTGACAGGAGATTTCATGGCAACCAGAGCGCTACTTCCCGGCACCATCCTTATTCTTTCGCTGTTCATCTTTCGCGGCGGAAAAATTTGATATGACCGGGGCAAAACAGCGCGTCAGCCAATGTCAGCAAAACTTTCGACTGAAGCGGGATTTGTACAAAACGACGGAATCGAAGACGCCCCGACGGAGGGCGCTTTTTATTTCCGGAAACAGGGGGGGGATACATGCGGTAAAAGTGAGAATCAGCGGCGGAACTACGGGAAACACCAAACACTATTCTTTGAAAGGGGGTATTATACCATGAAATTTGTAACGGAAAGGAAATTCGGAAAATTATTGATCGCGGTCTGCGTTATGTTTCTGAGCTTTGCCGCGATCCTGTCCGGCGCCGGCGCCAAAACGAAAGACGAACTGGTTATCGCCATGCGTTCGGATCCCAAGACCATCGATCCCCAGAGGACCATCGACGTGGTCTCCAACAAATCCATCCAGCTCATGTACGAATCTCTGCTGGAATTGGACGCCAACCTCTTGATCAAGCCCTGCCTTGCGGAAAAATGGGAGCGGCTTGATGACCTGACGGCCATATTCTATCTGAAAAAAGGCGTAAAATTCCACAACGGCGACGAAATGACCTCGGAAGACGTGGCCTTTTCCCTGGAACGGGGCATCGTTTCTCCCCAGTGCAAGTTTGAGTTTGATTCCATCGACAAAGTGGAGATTGTGGATAAATACACGGTCAAAGTCATTACGAAAGAACCCTTCGGCGTGCTCTTTGACAACATCGCCTCGACCCATGGGGGCATTATCAACAAAAGAGCCTATCTGGCAAACGGCGAAGACACCATCACGAAAGCCGTGGGCACAGGCCCCTACAAGCTGAAAGACTGGCTTGCGGGCGACAGGATCACCTTTGAGGCCTGGGAAGACTATTGGAGAGGTCCCGTCAATGTGAAAAAGATTACGATCAAGACAATACCCGAACAGACAAACCGGACCATCGCCCTCGAAACCGGAGAAGCGGACATGTCCTTTGACATCGGCTTGCAGGATAAGGACGCCATTCTGGCAAATCCGAAGCTGACGCTTTTGGAAGTGGAATCGCCTTCCGAGTGGTATCTGGCCTTTGATCAGACGAATCCCAAATACCAGAATCTGAAATTGCGCCAGGCCATCGCCTGCGCCGTGGACAACAGCATCTTTGTGGATACGGTTTTCCGGGGTTCGGCGGTAGCCGCCACCTCTCCTTTGCCGAGAGCCTGTCCTGACCACATCGACGTGGATCCCTACGCCTATGATCCCGAGAGAGCCAAGGCGCTCTTAAAGGAAGCGGGCTATCCCGACGGATTGAACATAGAGCTCTGGGTCAACGACGACCAGACAAGAATCGACATCTGCGTCATCATTCAGGACGAACTGAAAGCCATCGGCATCAACGCGGAAATCAAAGTATTCGAGTGGGGCGCATACATCTCCAGAACGGCCCAGCCCAACAAGGAATTGTATTTCCTGTCCTGGAACACCACCGGAGACGGCGACGCCCATATGTATCCGCTGTTCCATTCCAGCCAGCACGGCAGTTCCGGCAACCGCAGCTATTACAACAATCCCGAGGTCGACAAACTCATCGACAAAGGGCGGCATTCGGTAAATCCCGAAGAAAGAACCGGGATTTATCATGAACTGCAGAAGATCCTCGGCGAGGATATTCCCCATTATACGGTAGTATATCCCATGCTTTCGCTGGCCATGACGAAGAAAGTGCATGATCTGATCTTCAAGAAGAACGGATACGTGGATCTTAAGAAGACTTGGGTGGAGCGCTGACTTGGATTTTTCTGATTTATGTGAGAACATGATTCTGACTCTGATTGACTTTGATTAAACTGAGTTTATTGAGGACATGATTTCAGTGAAACGATGAAGTATTGGTTCAGGTTTTAGGAGAATTGATAAAAATGAAAACAGGCTGAGGGTTCGGCCTGTTTTCGTTTGGTTCATCGGAATTATGCGGAAAATTTGTAGGGGACGGGCTTGCCCGTCCCGGGAAAACAAAGCTATCAAGGACCACAATCCGAAATATCTTTTGACCATGGATCACACGCCCCTGACTTCTCATAACGGGATCAAGCAGCGCAACGTCCTGGACTGGTTGTTGGGGGATAACGATGCCAAAGTGTAAAGTGAAATTCTGCCAAAATATAAAGTGAAACATTGCCAAATCATATGAAAAAAGATATTGGGGCGCCGTTGGCAGATGTGTCTATTGTGCGGTAAGAAAAAGTTATATATAGAGAAAATTTGATCGCCCGAAAAGTTCGGGCGTTTTTTATATGTTGAAAAATTGCCATATTCGGCCTGTTTATAGAAAGCTGTGCAAAATTGGAAGAAAAACAAAATTATTTTCTTGACAAAAAATGGAAAATATGTTATTGTAATAGTAACCTATGTCAATTTTGTGTTTTTGGCGGACACGAAATGGAAAATGCAGCAATAATCAGGAGCTTTTTTTGTTTTTTGTTGGAAAAATCAAATCTTTTGCGTTATTGCAAAAAAGGAGTATGAGGGAAAATGAAAAAGAAAAGCAGTAATCATTTACAGAGGTTTTTGTTGAGAAGAAAATTCGGGGTGCTGGGACTGATTGTGGTCGCGGCCATGTGTGGCCAAACCATTCAGGCGACTGCATTGGACCTTGAGGGAGATACCTTGGTTGGAAGCGGTTCGGTTACCGCAAATTATAAGACGTTTACAAATGTGACGATCTCGCCGGATGGAGCGATTACCGCCAAAGTTGTTAATCCTGTCGCCGAGGTTGGGCCTGAAGATCCGGGCTATGATGATTATTTAGCCTATTTGGCTTACTTGGCGTCGGTGGAAGAAGACCC
>JAISST010000082.1 GCA_031272945.1 Fusobacteriaceae bacterium | reverse complement strand
TGCCGCGATCTCATCCGCTTCCGCGATCAAGGTTCCGACTGCTTTTCGGATCTGCTTGCGCATTTCCGCAAATTTCTCGACAAGTTCAGTTCCTGAATATCCTTGGGAGATCAAATCTTTCAGAATTTCCACGGAAAAATTATCGTCCTGTGCAGTCAGTGGACGAATCACAAGGGAGTCATCCGTAAGAACACACTCCACTTCCTTGCCCAGCTGTAATTTTTCATAAAACTTCAAAGGTATTGTAATTTGCCTTTTTCCGGTGATATTGATGATCTTTCTGTCTGTTACATTTTTCACGATTTCGTTCATGACTTACCTCTTCTTTTTTTCAAGGATATTATGATTATCTATTTCATATTATATCAAGGAATCAAGGAATTGTCAAGCAGGATCACCCCCACCCTGGTACGGGTCCAGTTATTCGGTCGACCACCGTGCCGGTTGTGGATTGGAGCTGCTTGGAGGGCGAGGCGAAAGCCGCCGATGTCGTTGGGCCGGATTTGATTGAGGATAAGAGCGGGAAAACGAATTTTTTATTTACTCTTGGATCATAAAATGCTATAATGATGAAAAGGAAAATCAAAACAAATCCTTCCCCCGGGAGAAGCGGTAACCACAATGGATGACGCCAGAGAAACCCTTTCATATCAGGCCTCGCCACAAGACAAGGACAAACGTCTCGATCTGTTTTTGCTGGAATCCATGGGGGATGCCACGCGATCCCGAATCAGCCGCCTGATCGACCAGGGCCTTGTCCTGGTGGAAGGGGTCCCCGCCAAAAAAAGCGGGCTTTCCCTGAAAGGCGGGGAAAAGATTCTCGTGACGCTCCCGGCGCCGGCGCCGTCTCACATTACGCCGGAAAACCTCCCCATCGAGATCCTCTACGAAGACCCCTGGCTCGCCGTCATCAACAAACGGGCGGGCGTCGTGGTCCATCCGGGCTGCGGAAACCGTTCGGGCACCCTGGCAAACGGGATTCTCTACCACATGAAGGAACTCTCGGGCGCGGGCGGCGAGTTGCGCCCCGGTATCGTCCACAGGCTTGACAAGGATACCAGCGGCCTGCTCCTGATCGCCAAGACCGACAAGGCCCATCTGGCCCTCTCCGGGATGTTCTCCCGGCGGGAGATCAAAAAGACCTCTCTGGCCGTGGCCAAGGGCATTTTTCAGAAAAAGAGCGATACGATCGAAACGCTGATCGCCCGGGACCCAAAAAACAGAAAACGCATGGCTGTATCGGATGATCATGGAAAATCGGCCGTCACACGATATACCGTTCTGGATGAGCAAAAAAAACACTCGCTTCTGCTTGTGGCAATCGATACGGGAAGAACGCACCAGATCCGGGTTCACATGAAATACTGCCGTCATCCCTTAGCGGGGGACGCCCTTTACGGAAACGGAGACGATCCTTTCCCGAGGCAGATGCTCCACGCCTGGAAGCTGAGTTTTACCCACCCCTTTACGGCGGAACGCGTGACCCTTAAAGCAGCGCCTCCCGGGGATTTCCTGCAATGTCTGCGGACTTGCGGCCTTTCCGCGGAAAAAATCCCGGAATAAAGCGAAGGTCACGGGCAAAAATCAGGCTTATCCGCAGCGCTGGAATCTTGAAAAAAAAACGAAAATTCAATCCGAAAACGCAAAGGGAAATACCCTCCTGAAAAGGTGATCGAATCTTGGCGGAAAACGCTTTGTACCAATATGATCTTTCGAAAAACATCCCCGTCGTCGGCGTGGACGAAGCCGGTCGCGGACCCCTAGCAGGTCCGGTGGTGGCCGCTTGCGCTCTTTTGAAAAACTATGACGAGAGCCTTGCCGGAATAAACGATTCCAAAAAACTCGGGGAAAAGAAAAGAGAAGCGCTCTATGACGTGATCCTTGAGCATTTCTATACGGGGATCGGCTTGGCCGCCGTAGAGGAAATCGATCGAATGAATATCCTGAACGCTACATTTTTAGCCATGCGGCGGGCTCTTTCGCTCCTTTCGGAAAAACAGGATCTCTCGTCCTGTCTCGTCCTTGTGGACGGCAATTTTCCCATCAGAGAATATGTCGGCCCCCAGGAAGCCCTTGTAAAGGGCGACGGCACAAGCCTTGCCATCGCGGCGGCTTCCATCCTGGCCAAAGTCACCAGAGACCGCATCATGGCCCAGGAAGAGAAAAATTATCCCGGATACGGGTTTTCAAAACATAAAGGGTATGGCACAAAAGACCACATTCGAGCGATTCACGCGCTGGGCAGCTGCAAAATCCACCGGGAGACATTTTTAAAAGGGATCATCAAGGAGAATTTGCGCTTATTTTAAAAAATGGGAGATGGGTTATGAACAAGAGGGAATTGGGTGAATTTTACGAAAACAAGGCGGCTGATTATTTAACGGAGCATGGTTGCGTCATTTTGAAAAGAAATTACACCACGAAAATCGGCGAGATTGATCTCATCTGCAAAGACGGAGACACGATCGTTTTCGTGGAGGTAAAATACCGTAGAACCGCCGATTTCGGCGAAGGTATGGAAGCGGTGGACATTAGAAAAATCCGGAAAATGTACCGGACGGCGGAAATTTACGTCGCAAAAACGCAAGAACAGGATTGCCATTATCGTTTTGACTGCGTCAGTTTTCTGGATCACGAGACAAAATGGCTGAAAAATGTGATTTGGGGTGATGAGTTTGGATTTTAGATGCCTGAAATGCGGTTCTGACAAATATCAAGTCAAGACCTGCATAATACCCGAGAAGGACCCGGGCCTCAAACTGGAACTGGGAAAATACTATATCAAGACCTGCCTGCTTTGCGGCTATACGGAAATGTATAACGCGAAGATCCTCGATAAAAATGAAGAAGTCAATCTCGCAAAAAATTAAAGATTTTTTCTTTTCAAGGAAATGCGCCGTTTGCGGGCGGATCGTGGAAGCCGAAGGCCGCTATATCTGCGAACCCTGTCTCTCGATATTTCGCAAAAAAGCGGAACTGCGTCAAAACGGAAACTACTATTATCTCTTCTATTACGAAAGCGATATCAAACACGCCATCGCCGAAATGAAACTGGAAAACCGGCGGCATTTGGCGGTAGAACTGGCGGAATTATGCAAAGAACCCCTTTTCCGGCTCATCCGTGAAAAAAACATCCATCTCCTGATCCCTGTCCCCGTCAGCAAAAAACGCTTCCGGGAGCGGGGGTTCAACCAGGTGGAGGAATTTCTGCGGGAACTGGGCCTCCCTTGGCGGAGTATCGAGAAACTGCGGGACACGAAACATATGTATGAGCTCCTGGACGAAGAAGACCGTCGAAAAAACATTCAAGACGCCTTTTCAAGCGATCTTTCCACAGACGGGAAGAACATCCTTCTTGTGGACGACATCGTGACCACAGGACAGACAACCAATGAGATCATCAAGGAACTGAGGAAAAACCACAGGCCGGCAAATATTTATGTCTTTTCCATTGCCCTCTCCAAGGTTTTCGGCAAAATCAAACACAGGGGCGATCCGGCGTAAAGCGGACATTCCCCGAAAGCGAGTGGATACTATGGACGTTTATATTGACAATGTAAAAGTGGACATGGGGAAGGAAAAATTCTCCTCTTTCGGTTTGACGATTTCCGCCATTACCAAAAGGCTACACAACGAAAACAGAGTTCTCGATGAGATTTTTGTGAACGGAGAAACGCTAAAAGAAAACTCCTATGTGAATCTCGAAAGTCTGAAGACCCTGGAAATCACAACCCGTTCATTCCGGGAAATCGTGCTGGAATCCTTGTACAGCACCCGGGAATACATCGACAACTATTTTTACATCATTGACCGCTTCTTCGAGGGAAATGAAGATGAAGAAGTCATCGAGGTGGACGAGGAGGATCTTTTTGAACTGCTCTCGTTTCTGCACTGGTTTTACAATCTGATCCTCATCATCAACGAAAATTTTTCCTTCCAGTTCGCGGAAAAAGATTTTTCAGAATTTGTCGAAGAATTCTCCGAAAACCTGGACGTCATCGAAGGGCTCTACCATGAGGAGGACTGTTTTGATTTGATCGAAGCGCTGGAATCTTCCATCGGCCAGATGCTTCTGCTGTTCTATGACAACTTTGACGAGTGTTTCAATGAAGTCATCTTTGAGGAAAAAAAGAAAAATCTCCTGATTTAGGGAGGATAAACATATAATCAGAAAAGGTGAGTGTGATGAGGAAAAAGGTTATTGCGGGCAATTGGAAAATGAATATGACAAATTCGGAGGCCGTCGCCATGCTGACGGATCTGAAAGGAAAAATCGCGGACGTCCGGGATGTGGCCGTTATCATCGGCGGGCCCTTTACCTGCCTTTCCGACGCGGTCAAAACCGTCGCGGGATCTCCGATCAAAATAGCGGCCGAGAATGTGTACCCCAAGGACAGCGGCGCTTTTACAGGGGAAGTCTCGCCCCCCATGCTGAAGGATATCGGGGTCAGCTATGTGATCATCGGCCATTCGGAACGCCGGGAATATTTCAAAGAAACCAACGCGTTCCTCAACGAAAAATTAAAAGCGGTTCTCTCCCACGGCCTGTTGCCGATTCTTTGCATTGGAGAAAAACTGGAGGAACGAGAAGCGGGAAAGACCGACGACGTCAACCGGAAACAGCTGACGGAAGGACTCGCAGGCATTTCGAAAGAAGAAGCGGAGAAAATCATCATCGCCTATGAACCGGTATGGGCTATCGGCACAGGTAAAACCGCCACGCCGGAAATCGCGGAACAGACCCACGCGGCCATTCGCGGCGTTCTTGCGGAACTCTTCGGCGCGGAAACCGCCGCGGGGATGATCATCCAATACGGCGGTTCCATGAACGCGGAAAACGCGGCGAGCCTTCTGGCTCAACCCGATATCGACGGCGGGCTCATCGGCGGCGCTTCGCTCAAAGCCGACGCTTTTGCCAAAATTGTGTTTGCCGGGGAAGGGGGAAAATAACTTGAACAAACCCCTTATGCTGATGATCCTGGACGGTTTCGGGATCAATCACGCAAAAGATGAAAAAAACGCGGTGGAAGGCGCGGACCCTTCCCATTTTTGCCATCTCTGGAATACATATCCCCATTCGGAACTGGAGGCGTCCGGCGAAGCGGTGGGACTCCCCGAAGGCCAAATGGGCAATTCCGAAGTGGGACATCTGAATATCGGCGCGGGCCGCGTCGTGTACCAGCCCCTGACGGAAATCACAAAGGACATCCGGGACGGCGCTTTTTTTGAAATTCCGGCCCTCAAAGAAGCCCTTGCCTTGGCCAAAGAGAAAAACTGCAAACTCCATCTGGCGGGCCTTGTATCGGACGGCGGCGTCCATTCCTCCCTCGATCATCTCTACGGCCTTCTGGAAGCGGCCCGACGTTACGGCCTCAAGAAAGTTTGGCTGCACGCCTTTATGGACGGCCGCGACACGCCGCCCGAATCGGGAGCGGGATATCTCGCCCAAGTGGAACAAAAAATGAATGAATTGGGAGTCGGCGCCATCGCTACGATCTCAGGCCGGTATTACGCCATGGACAGGGACAAGAACTGGGACAGAGTCAAAATCGCCTATGACTGTCTCGTCAGGGGGATCGGGCCCAAGGCGGCTTCCGCCGCCCAATGCATGGCGGAAAGCTACAAAGCCCATGTGACGGACGAATTCGTCATCCCCACGGTTATTGACGAACAGGGCCTTGTGGAAAAAGGCGACGTCTTTATCAATTTCAATTTCCGGCCCGACCGGGCAAGAGAAATCACAAGAGCCTTGAACGACAAGGATTTCCAGGGGTTTCCCCGGGAATACCCCGCCCTTCACTACTACTGCATGCGCCAATATGACGCGACCATCGACGCGCCCGTCCTCTATCACGACAGCGAAATCAAAAACACCCTGGGAGAAGTCCTTTCAAAAGCCGGAATGAAGCAACTCCGGACCGCAGAAACAGAAAAATACGCCCATGTGACGTTTTTCTTCAACGGCGGCGTCGAGACCCCCTATCCCGGCGAAGACCGGAAGCTCATCGCGAGTCCCAAAGTCGCCACCTATGATCTGAAGCCGGAAATGTCGGCCTATGAAGTGACCGACGGGGTCCTGAAAGCGATCCGGTCCGACGTCTACGATGTGATCATCCTGAATTTCGCAAACCCCGATATGGTAGGCCATACGGGAATCTATCCGGCGGCCGTCGCCGCCGTCAAAGCCGTGGATGCCTGTCTCGGAAAGATCGCCGACGCGCTTTTGGCAAAAGGAGCGGGTCTTTTGATCATCGCCGATCACGGCAATTCCGAAAAAATGTACGATCCCTTAACGGGAGAACCCTGGACGGCCCATACCACAAACAAAGTGCCTTGCGTGCTCGTCTCGGACGAATATAAAACCGCGAACCTCCAAGACGGAAAGCTCTCCGACGTCGCCCCTACGCTGTTAACACTTCTCGGCCTGCCGATCCCGCCCGAAATGACGGGAACTGTATTGATTTCATAAAAAATATTATCTGGAGGTTATTTTTATGTTGTATGACAATAAAATCTGGATGGCCTATGATCAAGGCGAAAAACTCTGTCTGCTCCCCTCCATGGGAAACCGGCACGGCCTCATCGCGGGCGCTACCGGCACCGGTAAAACCATAACGCTCAAGGTTATGGCGGAAGCGTTCAGCGACCTCGGGGTCCCCGTTTTCCTTTCCGACATAAAAGGAGACCTGGCGGGAATGTGTCTTCCCGGCGAAGACAACGAAAGCATGCAAAAAAGGATCGCGCGATTCGAAATCAAAGATTTCAGATTTGAAAAGAAACCCACGTGCTTCTGGGATTTGTACGCGAAAAACGGTCACCCGATCCGGACGACGGTCAGCGAAATGGGGCCGACGCTTCTGGCGAGGATTCTCGATCTCAATGACATCCAGGAAGCGATCCTCTACATCATTTTCCGCATAGCCGACGACAACGGCTGGCTGCTTCTGGATCTCAAAGACCTTCGGGCCATGTTGAACTATGTCAATGAGAACAGCTCAAAATTCATCGTGGATTACGGAAACATCAGCAAGCAAAGCGTGGGCATCATTTCCCGGGCAATCCTGACCTTGGAAGACAGCGGCGGCAACGCCTTTTTCGGGGAGCCTTCCCTCAATATCAACGACTGGATGCGCTTTGACGATAACGGCAAAGGCTATATCAATATCCTCGACTCCCAGAAGCTTGTAAACAGCCCCAGGCTCTACTCGATCTTCCTTTTGTGGATGCTGACGGATCTCTTTGAATCCTTGCCGGAAGTAGGCGACGTGGCGAAGCCGAAGCTGATATTCTTCTTTGACGAAGCCCATCTTTTATTCAACAACTGCCCCAAAGCCCTCTTGGACAAGATCAATCAGGTCGTAAAACTCATCCGCTCCAAAGGCGTCGGCGTCTATTTCATCACCCAGAATCCCGCCGATATCCCCGACAGTGTCCTGGCGCAGTTGGGAAACAAGATCCAGCACGCGCTCCGGGCCTATACCCCCAATGAAATGAAGGCCGTGCGGGTCGCGGCGGATTCCTTCCGACCCAATCCCGCTTTTCAGACGGACAAAGTCATTTCCGAAATGGGGATCGGCGAAGCCCTTGTGTCCTTCCTGGACGAAAAGGGGATTCCCGGGATCGTAAAACGCGCCTTTATCCTGCCGCCTCAGAGCAAAATGGGGACCATCGACGACATGGACCGCAGAGAAGTCATCTTCCGCAGCCCCATGGGCAGCAAATATGACGTGGCCGTCGACAGGGAATCGGCCTATGAGATTCTGACAAAGCGCTTTACGCAAGACGCCCAGGCCAAAGAAGACGAAAAACAGGCGAAGGAAGACGCCAAACGGCAGGCGGAACTTGACAAGGCGAACAAAGAAGCGGAAAAAGAGCGTTTGCGCAAAGAAAAAGAAGACGAGAAAGAACGCCTGCGCATAAAAAAAGAAGAGGAAAAAGAGGCGGCAAGGCTCGAAAAAGAAAAGAACAAAGGCCTGACCTTCGAAAAAGTCCTGCAGAGCGCCGGAAGAACAGCCGCTTCCACGGCGACCCGGGCCGTGACAACAAAAGTCCTGCGGGGCGTCCTCGGGTCCATCTTCAAAAAATAGCATAACAGAATAAGGAGGAGCGCGTTCCATGATCGGAATCGGAATCGTGGGGCTTCCCAACGTAGGAAAATCCACACTTTTTAACGCCATTACAAAGGCGGGGGCCGCGGAAGCGGCCAATTACCCTTTTTGCACAATAGAGCCCAACATCGGCATGACCACGGTCCCCGACGCGCGGTTGGAAGAGATCGCGAAATTGGTCAATCCTCAGAAAATCATCCACGCCACCGTGGAATTCGTGGATATCGCCGGTCTTGTGAAAGGAGCTTCCAAAGGGGAGGGCCTCGGCAACAAGTTTCTTTCCCATATCCGGGCCGCTTCGGCCATTTGCCAGGTCGTCCGCTGCTTTGAGGATGAAAACGTCGTCCATGTGGCGGGTTCCGTGGACCCCCTGCGGGATATCGAGACCATCAACGCCGAACTGATCCTGGCGGACCTGGAGACATTGGAAAAAGCCCTCGACAAGCATAAAAAGCTGCTGCAAAGCAAAAATAAAGAATCTCTCGAGCTTGTCCCGATCCTTGAAAAATGCAAAGCCCACTTGGAAGATTTGAAGCTTCTGAAGACGCTGCCCCTGACGGAGGAAGAGGCGGCCGCCCTGCGGACCTATCAGTTCCTGACGCTGAAACCCGTGATCTTCGCGGCCAATGTGGCGGAAGACGATCTTGCCCAAGGAAACGCCCTTTCGGAGAAAGTCCGCGACTATGCGAAAAATCTGGGGGCGGAAGTGATCCTGGTCTCGGCCAAAGTGGAGGAGGAACTCCAGGAAATGGACGATGAGGCGGGAAAAAAAGAATATCTCGAAAGTCTCGGCGTAAAGGAAGCGGGTCTCGACCGCCTGATCCGGGCGGGTTTTCACTTGTTGGGACTCCAGAGTTTTTTCACGGCGGGTCCCAAAGAAGCGAGAGCCTGGACGATCCGGATCGGAGACGCCGCGCCGAAAGCCGCCGGGGAAATCCATACGGATTTCGAAAAAGGATTCATCCGCGCGAAAGTTGTCGATTATGACGACTTTCTCCGTTGCGGCGGCTGGAAGGGCGCTCAGGAAGCCGGTTTATTGCGCCTTGAAGGTAAAGACTACATCGTAAAGGACGGAGACTTGATGGAGTTCTTATTCAACGTATGAATAAAAACTTCGTCTGTAGTAAGAAATAATCCTTGACAAGATGAGAAAAAATAAGTACAATATTGAAGTGGTATCGCAAATTTTTGAATACGTTTCCATAGGAATATTTGACGACGGAACGAAAGAAAAAGTCAGTCAATCAGTTACTTAGTCATTAGAATAGATAGGAGGACAAAATGGCAGTACCCAAGAAAAAGACTTCCAAGGCGAAGAAGAATATGCGGCGCTCTCATAACGCCATCGCGGTAAACGGCATCTCCGTTTGCGAAAAGTGCGGCGCGCCGAAACGTTCCCACAGAGTATGCTTATCTTGCGGGGATTACAACGGCCGGGAAGTATTGACCGGACAGTCGGAGTAAGGATCATAGAAGAGAGGAGACAAGACAAATGTCTTGCCTCTTTTATCATATGAAAAGTATTGGAAAAACGAACAAAGTGTGGTATAATAATTCATCGGAATTCTCATCCGGATTCCTTTGTTTGGATACAACCTGCAGGAGGATACAATGAAAATAGCGGTAGACGCCATGGGTGGAGACAAAGCCCCCTTTGAGCCGGTCAAAGGCGCCGTCAAATCTCTTTCCGATATTTCCGATTTGCACATTGTGCTCGTCGGCAAAAAGGAACTGATCGAAGGGGAGCTCGCCAAATATTCCTTTGACAGGGATCGGATCGAAATCGTGGATACCCGCGAGGTGATCCACATGGATGACGAACCGGTCAGTGCGGTCAAGAACAAAAAAGACTCCTCCATGAACAAAACGTTGGAATTGGTCAAGGAGGGATACGCCGACGCCTCGGTTTCCGCAGGGAATACGGGCGCCCTCATCACCGCAAGCCAATTGAAGTTAAAAAGAATCAAAGGCGTGCTGCGGCCCGCCATAGCCGCCACGTTTCCCAGAAGGACCGGAGGACACATGGTCGTTCTGGACGTCGGCGCCACCGCCGACTGCAAGGCGGAATTCCTGAATCAGTTCGCCATTATGGGATCCATTTACATGCAGATCCTCTTTGGCATTGAGAACCCGAAAGTCGGCCTTTTGAATATAGGCGCCGAAGAGGGGAAGGGGAACGAGCTGACCAGAGACGCCTATACGCTTTTAAAACAGAATCCCAAGATTAATTTTTCGGGAAATATCGAATGTACGGATTTTTTGAACGGCGACCTCGATGTGATCGTGACGGACGGTTATACGGGCAACATGGTCCTCAAGACCTCCGAGGGCATTGTCAAATTCATCGCCGGTATTGTGAAAGAAGAAGTCAAGAGGAGTTTTATCGCCAAAATCGGAGCGTTTTTACTCGTTCCGCTCCTGAAAAAGCTGAAAATGCAACTGGATTCTTCCGAGTACGGCGGCGCTATGTTTCTGGGCTTGAACGGCCTTTCCATCAAAGCCCACGGAAATTCCGACTACACGGGGATAAAAAACGCCGTCAAAGTTGCCGCCAAATTTGCGGAAATGAAATTTGTAGAAGAACTGAGAAAGGTCATCGACAGAGATAAGGACGACAGGATGGCCGAAGAGGAGGAATAAAAATTGAAAAGTGTCGGAATCAAGGGGCTCGGCTACTATGTTCCCGAGAGGATCATGACCAACGCGGACTACGAAAAAATAGTGGACACCTCGGATGAATGGATCACAAGCATGACCGGGATCAAGGAACGGCATCGCATCGCCCCGGAACAAGCCACGTCGGACATGTGTTTCGAAGCGGCGAAAAAAGCCCTCGCCGCCGCCAAACTCAGCGCGGAAGACCTGGATCTCATTATCGTGGCAACGGTTACGCCGGATCATCACGCTCAGGGAGCCGCTTGTATCGTACAGAAAAAACTGGGACTCAAAACGATTCCCGCCTTTGATATATCCGCCGGTTGCTCGGGCCTCACCTACGGCCTCACATTGGGCGACAGCCTCATCAAGAGCGGACGCTTCAAGAGAATTCTCTTGATCGCGGCCGAAAGTCTCACGAAAATCACAAATTATGAAGACAGGGGCACCTGCGTGCTGTTCGGCGACGGCGCGGCGGCTGTGATCCTGGAGGAAACGGAGGAAGGCTACGGCATTCTCTCGTCCTACATCGGCGCGGAAGGAGAAGACGACGGGATTTTGAGCATCCCCGCCGGCGGTTCCCGCAAGCCCCATACCGTGGAAAGCATTCAAAACAACGAACAGTATATCGTGATGAAAGGGCCCGATGTCTACAAATTTGCCGTCAACATCTGCCCCGCGGCCACGAAAAAGGCCATGGAATTAGCAGGTCTCAAAATGACGGACCTGGATCTCTTTATCCCGCACCAGGCGAATATCCGGATTATCGAAGCGGCGGTAAAACGTCTCCGGATTCCTCCCGAAAAAGTTTTTATCAATATCCAGAAATACGGCAATACTTCCGCGGCTACCACAGGCATCGCCATGGGCGAAGCCATTGAGCAGGGGATTTTGACCAAAGGAAAAATCGTCGCCATCACGGCTTTCGGCTCCGGTCTGACTTTCGGTTCCGTCGTCATGAAATGGGCCTACTAAAAGAGAAGGAGGAATCATGTCAATCAGAGCTTTTGTCTTTCCCGGACAGGGCGCGCAATACGTCGGAATGGGAAAAGACCTCTATGAAAACAACCCCCTGGCGCGCAAAGAATTTGACGCCTTGTTCGCGAGCCTTCCCTTTGACTTGAAACGGGTTTTGTTCGAAGGACCCGAGGAAGCGCTCAAACAGACGAAAAACACGCAACCCGCCATCGTTTCCTTATGCCTGGTACTCACAAAGCTGTTGCGGGAGAAAGGAATCGACGCATCCTATGCGGCCGGACATTCCGTAGGGGAATACGCCGCTTACGGCGCGGCAGGTGTTTTATCCTATGAGGACTGCCTGCGACTCACGGCGGCCCGGGGCGCATTTATGAACGAAGTTTCCCTCAAGGTAAACGGCGGCATGGCCGCTGTCTTGGGAATGGACTCCGAAAAAATCAAAGAAGTCCTCAAAGAAGTCAAAACAGGCGTCGTGGAGGCCGTCAATTTTAACGAACCGAATCAGACGGTCATCGCGGGCGGAAAAGAAGCCCTCGAAGAGGCCTGCAAGCTGTTGAAGGAAAAAGGCGCCAAGAGAGCCATGCCTCTTGCGGTTTCCGGCCCCTTCCACTCGTCCCTGATGAAAGAGGCGGGGGAAAAATTGAAGGCGGAAGCGGAAAAATACAATTTTCAACTCACGGACGTCAGGGTGATTGCCAATACCACCGCGGAAATTCTCAATACCGTGGCGGAAATCAAGGAAGAAATCTACCGGCAGAGCTTCGGACCCGTCCTCTGGGTCGACACCGTAAAAAAACTCAAAGCTTTGGGCGTTACGGAAATCTATGAAATCGGGCCGGGAAAAGTACTGGCAGGGCTCATCAAGAAAATCGACAAAGAAATTTCCGTGAAAAATATAGAAACACTTGATGATTTTACAAATATCCTGTAAAATATATGCGTACATCTTTTGCAAATCTATAATATTACATAGATAATCAAGTTTTATTCTCAAGGAGGAAAAATGTTAGATAAGATCAAAGAAATAGTTGTGGAACAGTTGGGCGTGGAAGCGGATCAGGTTACTCCCGAAGCGAATTTTACGGAAGATCTGGGCGCCGATTCCCTGGATACGGTGGAACTCGTGATGGCTTTTGAGGAAGAGTTCGGCGTGGAAATCCCCGATACCGAAGCTGAAAAAATTAAGACCGTACAGGACGTTCTGGACTACATCGAAGCGCACAAATAAGAAAATGACGGGGTATCCAGAATACCCCGTTAATTGTAGGTTTCTAATGAAGAGGTGATTTTTTTGAAAAGAGTGGTAGTTACGGGCGTCAGTCTCATCACCGCGTTGGGCATCGGCGTGAAGGAAAGCTGGGAACGGCTGATGGCGGGCGAGACCGGGGTCGGTCTCATCACCTGCTACGATACGACCGACATGACCGTGAAAATCGCTGCGGAAGTGAAAAATTTTGAACCCACCGACAACGGCATCGAAAAAAAAGAAGTGAAAACAATGGCGCGTTATGCGCAATTTTCCATAGCCGCCGCCAAGATGGCCCTCGAGGACTCCGGTTTTGTCATTGATGAAACCAACGCCGAGACCACCGGCGTCATTGTTTCCTCGGGCATAGGCGGCATGGAAATCTTTGAGGGAGAATACGGAACCATGCTGGAAAAAGGCGTCCGCAGAATCTCTCCCTTTACGATCCCCGGCATGATCGCCAACATGGGATCCGGGCAGATCGCCATCTATTACGGCGCCAAAGGGCCCAACAAGTGTATCGTGACAGCCTGCGCCGCGGGGACCCATTCCATCGGCGACGCCTATGAAATGATCAAATACGGCAAAGCGAAGGCCATGATTGCCGGAGGCGCCGAGGGCGCCATTACAAAATTCGCCATCAACGCCTTCACGAATATGAAGGCGCTGTCCACAAGAAACGACGAGCCGGCCAGGGCTTCCAGACCCTTTTCTCTTGACCGGGACGGCTTTGTCATGGGAGAGGGCGCCGGCGTCATGATTTTAGAGGAACTGGAATCGGCCAAACAGAGAGGCGCCAGGATTTACGCGGAAGTGATCGGCTACGGGGAGACCTCCGACGCCTTCCATATTACCCAACCTTCTATTGACGGTCCTGTCCGGGCCATGAAAATGGCTGTCGAGAGCGCCGGTCTTGTTCCTTCCGATATTGATTACATCAATGCCCACGGAACGTCCACCCCCATCAACGACAAGAACGAAACTCAGGCCATCAAGGAAGTCTTCGGGGAACACGCGAAAAATCTCCTGATTTCGTCCACAAAAGGCGCAACCGGCCATGGACTGGGCTCCGCGGGCGGTATTGAAGGCGTCATCATCGCCAAGGCGCTGGCGGAAGGGATGGTTCCCCCTACGGTCAACTATGATAATCCGGATCCCGAATGCGATCTGAATTATGTACCGAACCGGGCCGTCAAAAAGGATATCCAAATCGCCATGTCCAATTCTTTTGGTTTCGGCGGGCATAACGCCGTTATCGTCATGAAAAAGTACAAAGACTGATTTACCGAGAAAAGGGCTGCTGCCGGAACCGCAACGGCCCTTTTGATAAAATTTTCCGTGAGGTTTGCCCGATGAATAAAAACTTTTTAGATCTGGAAAAATATTTAAACTACTCGTTTAAAGAAAGAGGCACCTTGAAATTGGCGCTGATTCATAAATCCTACGGGAATGAAAACGCCAGATATAAAAACATCAACAATGAAAAACTGGAATTGTTGGGCGACGCCGTTCTGGATTTAATCGTTACGGAATATCTTTATCAAAAATACAAGAACGCCAAGGAAGGGGAACTCTCGAAGTTGAAATCCATGATTGTCAGCGAACCTTCCCTGGCAAAAATCGCCAAGACCATACGGATCGGGGAATATCTGATCCTGGGCCGCGGCGAAGAAAAAACGGGCGGAAGGGAACGCAGTTCCCTGCTTTGCGACGGCTTCGAATCCGTTCTGGGCGCCATATTCGTAGACGGCGGATACGGCGCCGCCAAGCAGTACGTCATGTATCACATCAAGGACATGATCGAAAATATCAGCCACAGCGAGGATATCACCGATTACAAGAGCATCCTCCAGGAGTACTGCCAGCACAAATTCAAAGAGATCCCGGTCTACGAAGTCCTCGCCGACGAAGGACCGTCCCACCGGAAGAATTTCAAAATCATCGTAGGCATTCTGCCGGGCGTCGACGTCAAAAATCTCTCAAGAGAACAACTGATCCCCCTTTTGGAAAAGGCCGAATTCACCGCAACCGGAGAGGGGTCCAACAAAAAAACGGCCACCCAGTTGGCTGCAAGAGACCTCTGCAAAAAGCTTGAGGTTATTCTATGAGGCATTACAACATCCCTATATTCATCAACCACTACGGTTGTCCGGGCAGCTGTATTTTTTGTGAGCAGAAAAAAATGAACGGCGTCGTAACCGACATGACGCCCGAAGAGATCCGAAACATCCTGCAATCCCGCCTTGCCACGATCCCGGCGGGAAACGACGTGGAGCTGGCCTTTTTCGGCGGCACGTTCACAGGTCTCCCCCGGGATATCCAGGAACGTTTTCTGGAAACGGTCCGGCCATGGATCGAAAATGGCGCTCTGCGGGGAATCCGGCTCTCCACAAGGCCCGACCGCATTACGCCGGAAAATCTGGATCTCCTGAAGTATTACGGCGTAACCGCCATCGAACTGGGCGTACAGAGCCTGGACCCTTTGGTTCTTCAAAAATGCCGACGCTTTTATACGGCGGAAACGGTCCGTCAGGCGGCGGAACGGATCCACGCCCGGGGATTTTCTCTGGGAATCCAGCTCATGCCGGGGCTTCCGACAGCCACTTTTCAAAGCGACTATGGGAGTTCGGTCCAGGCGGCGGCGTTTTCTCCGGAAACCGTCCGGATTTACCCGACATTGGTCATTTCCGGTACAAAACTTGAAAAATTGGCCCGTTCCGGGGAATATCAACCCCTTTCTCTCGAAAAAAGCCTGAAAATTTCAAAAAAAATATATTCTTTTTTCCGGATCCGTGGTATAACTGTACTGAGAGTGGGCCTGCAAGCGGACCCCGCCCTGCTAAAAGAAGGTGTTATCGCGGGAGGCCCCTTCCATCCGGCTTATAGAGAACTGGTGGAGACCGAAATATATTCTGATTTTTTGCGGGAAATCCACGAAAAAGAAGGCGCGCTCTCCGTCTGCGTCCATGAAAAAAACGCCTCGCCTGTCAACGGACACAAGGGCCGGAATAAAAAGCGTTTTTTCCCGAATTTTCATCTCGCCGTCGACCGGAATCTTTCCCCCGACGCCCTTGTGATCAACGGGAAAAAGTACCCCAAATCGGAAATTTATCAATATCAACTTGACCATATGACTCTCTGAGGTGATCCAGATGAAGACCGCCATTTACAGCGGCAGTTTTGACCCTGTTACAAAAGGCCATGAGGAAGTGATCCGGAAATCTCTCAAATTTGTGGACCGGCTCATTATTCTTATCACGGGAAACACCAACAAAAAAAGTTGGTTTTCTCTCGAGGAAAGAAAACACATGCTCTCTCTTGTGACGGCGAACTCCCCCCGGGTGGAAATCGACGCCTGGGACGGCCTTTTGGTGGATTATATGACCAAAAGGGACGTGGATCTCATCATCCGTGGACTGCGCGCCGTGGCGGACTATGAGTACGAACTGGTCTACGCCCTCACGAACAATCAATTGTCCGACGGCCGGATTGATACCATTTTTATCCCCGCCTCGCGGGAAACCATGTACTTGAGCTCAAGCGGCGTAAGGGAAGCGGCGGCGGCAAAGGCACCCCTCACGCTCTTCGTAAACGATAAAATCGCGGAATTCGTCAAAACTCGCGCCGCAGAACTCGCCGCGCCAATAAAAAACTGAAAGCAGTCCATCTCCGGATCTACAGAACACGAACAATATTCTGGTGGAGGAACATAGAAAAATGGCAGAAAAAAAAGAATTGGTGGACATGCTGTTGCAAGTCTCGCCGGGCACCCCGCTCCGGGAAGGGATTGACAATATTCTGGACGGCTCGCTGGGGGCGCTCATTGTCGCAGGTTACGACGAAGAAATTGAAAAGATGGTGGACGGGGGGTTTGCCATCCGTTGTGAATATACGCCCGAAAGGCTCTATGAACTGGCAAAAATGGACGGCGCCATCATTGTGGACGAGGCCTGCAAGACCATCCTCCACGCCAACGTCCATCTGCAGATCAACCGGAAATATCAGTCCGAAGAAAGCGGCACCAGGCACAGAACGGCGCAAAGAGCCGCAAAGCAAACCGGAAAACTCGTCATTGCCATCTCGGCCCGGAAAAAAGTCGTCAGTCTCTATAAAGGCGATTGGAAATACAAATTGAAAGACCTGTCCCGGATTGTGGAAGAGGCCAACCAGGCGGTCAAGACCCTCGAACGCTACAAGTCCGTCCTCGATAAACACCTCTCGAACCTGACAATCCTGGAGCTGGACGACCTCGTGACCCTGCACGACGTAGCCCTGACGTTGCAACGCTTTGAAATGCTCCGCCGCATTGAGAGCGAGCTGCACAACTATATTCTGGAATTGGGCGCAGACGGCAGGCTGATCCACCTGCAATTCCGGGAACTGCTCTTGGGCGTTCCCGACGAGGAAAGGGAATTCCTCAATGACTATATGACGGAAAAGCAGACCTATGAGGAGGTCTATAAACTGCTCCACTCCCTCAGCGACGCGGAACTCCTCAAAGAGGAAAACTTTGCCAATGCCCTGGGATACGGGAAAAGCTATACGATTCTCGACAGGGAAATCAAGGCCAAGGGTTTTCGAATTTTGGGGAAAATCACAAAACTCTCGGGCAAGGATATCGAAAAGCTGACGACGGAGTACGAAACGCTGTCAGACATCCAGGAAGCCTCCGACGAGGAGCTCTTGGACATCAAGATGAGCAAATTCAAGATCAAAGCCCTCAAGAATGGTTTGCAACGGCTGAAATCCGTCATTGAACTCGAAAGAGACTAAACATTTCATATTTTTTTAAACTTTTTACGGGACGTCTCAGTCTAAAGATTGAAAGAACTAAAAAAGTTAATAATTTTCTCTCCCCAGAGAATATACGGCGACTGGAAAAACCAGTCGCCAAATAAAAAAATCAAGACTTTTCATCTGAGACCGTCATCGAAAAGATGAAAAAGAATATGGAAAAAGAATCAAGAATACTAATATTTGTTTTTTCATAGGCTGTTCTGTTGAGAACAGCAAAAATCTCCCCCCAAAAAGAAATTGCGTAATGTGTAAAGAATAAAATCCTTCCCAGCCGGAGGATTTTTTCTTTATTTTTCTTTATTTTTCTTTATTTTTCTCTTTTTGTCTTTTTTACAATATTTTGCAATATTCTTCCGGCACTCCCTTGACACAGAACAGCTTTCGGGCTATAATGGTACTGAGGATCGCTCTGAAAACCGGCTGAATTTGAATATTTTGGAGACATCCCATTTTATTGCACACAGGAGGCGAATAAAAGAATGAAAAAATTGTTTTCTGTCTTTTTTGCGGCGGTTTTATTTTTTTCCGCCCTGTTTCCCAATCCCATCCTGGCTTCCGGTCTGTCTTCCGTAAAAGACGGGACCTACCAGGGGACGGGTATGGGCAATCAGGGAGAGATCGTCGTGGAAGTCACAATCAAAGGCGGGCGCATCTCATCCGTCACGCCCGTTAAACACCAGGAGACCGCCGGCGTCGCGGATCCGGCCTTTGAAAGGATTCCCGCAGGCATCGTAGCCGGACAGACCCTGGCCGTCGACGCCGTTGCCGGCGCCAGCATGTCCAGTAACGGAATCCTCGACGCCGCTGAAATGGCTCTCGAAAAAGCCGGCGCCGACGTTAAGGCCCTCAAGGCGTCACAAGCCGCCAAGTCCGCAGCCCGGGATACGAAAAAAGAAACCTATGATATCGTCGTAATCGGCGCGGGCGGCGCGGGTCTCGCCGCCGCCATCACCGCCCAACAGGCGGGGGCCAAAGTCCTCGTTCTGGAAAAAATGCCCAGAGCAGGCGGCAATACCATCATTTCGGGAGCGGCATACAACGCCTCCGATCCTGAACGGCAAAAGGTTCTCCCCATGAACCAGGCAAACCATGACGCCATCAAGGCTGTCATTTCCCGGGCGCCCCATGACGACGCCGAGAAGACCTGGCAGGAAAAAGTAAAAAAACAGTATGAGGAATTTGTGGCCGCAAAGAAAGAAGGACTCTTTGACAGCCCCGAACTCCATATGCTGCAAAGCTACAACGGCGGCGACTATGTGGGAACGCCGGAACTCGTGGAAACCCTGGCGGGTAACGCCCTGGACGCCCTCCATTGGGAAGAAGGACTCGGCATGGAATTTACACCGAGAATGTTTACGGTTTTGGGCGGCCTGTGGCCCCGGGCCCATCAGCCGGTAAAGCCCTTGGGTACAGGTTATATTGAGACGGATCTCGCCTATATTTCGAAGCACACGGACCAGATCACGATCCTCTATGAAACGAAAGCCACGGAACTCATCAAGACGGACGGACGTGTGACCGGCGTGAAAGCGGCGGGCGCTGCAACCGATTACGAATTTTCGGCGAAAAAAGCAGTCATCATCGCAACAGGCGGATTCGGCGCCAGCAAAGAATTGCGACAGAAATTCAACGGCATCAAAAACCTGTGGCCAAACCTCGATTCCGCCGGGACCACAAATCATCCGGGCGCAACGGGAGACGGTCTCGTCATGGCGGAAGCCGTAGGCGGAAGCCTCACGGGAATGGAGTGGATCCAGCTTCTCCCCATGGGAGATCCCAAAACCGGCAGCCTCTCTGGCAATATCGAGCAGGGCGTGGAAGACAGATTCTTTGTAAACAAAAACGGCGACCGCTTCGTGGACGAGGGCGCGCGCCGGGATATTATGACGCTGGCCCTCTTCAAGCAGCCCGACGCCTTTATGTGGGTCATCTGCGACAAGAACAGCTATCCGACTCCCCAGACCAAGAACAATTTCAATGAAAGCATTGAAGAATTGATCAAAGCGGGCAGAGCCTTCGAAGGCAATACCATCGCGGAATTGGCCGGAAAGATCGGCGTTCCTGCCGACCATCTGCAAGCCGCCGTCGATGAATTCAACAAAGGCGTCGAAGAAGGAAAGGATAAATTCGGAAGAACTCTCTGGAGAATCAAGATCGACACGCCGCCCTTCTACGCGGGCGCGCGGATTCCCACGGTTCATCACACCATGGGCGGTATCCGGATCAACAGCAAAGCCCAGGTCCTTGACGCCGACGGCAAACCCATTCCGGGTCTCTACGCGGCGGGCGAAGTGACCGGCGGCATTCACGGAAGCAACCGTCTCGGCGGAAACGCCCTGGCCGATATTCATGTATTCGGACGCATTGCGGGAACCAACGCGGCGAAAGAGTAAAGGGTAAGGGTTTCCCGTTTCATTAAGTCTTGTTCATGCGCTTCGCGGTGATCTTCATCACTGCGGGGCGCTTTTTTATTGCCTTTTCAAATAAATATGGACATTTTGGCCGCCGTGCGGTATAATTTGGGAAAAGAGGGGGGAGGAATTTTTAAGATATTCCTGATAGAATTAAACAAAGCGAGGTATTGTCATGTTGACACTGGAGCAAATTAAAAAAGCGGCGGAACAGGTCGCGAAAAACTATCCTTTGACCAAGGTGTCTGTATTTGGATCCTATGCAAGTGGAAACGCGACCGAGGAAAGCGATCTGGATTTGCTTGTGGAGTTTACCACTGATACGGTGTCGCTGCTGGACATCATTGGCGTTAAGTATGATTTTGAAGATTTACTCAATAAATCGGTCGACGTTC
>JAISST010000032.1 GCA_031272945.1 Fusobacteriaceae bacterium | reverse complement strand
TTAATAGCTTTTTCAGCGTCTTTCTTTGTGTATCCACCTTTTTCAGCAAATAAACCCACAAATTCTTTTTTCGACATTTCTCCTCCTTAAAAACTGAACTTCTGTATGTAGGGCTTCCTACTACTGATTTTATACCTCTTTTTGAGACTTTTGTAAAGTAAAAATTTTGACACAATTTCACCTGTCCCGCTTTTTACGGAACTTTTAAATTGTTAACCCGCCCGATATACAATCGATCACGCCGCATAAATCCGTAATTTCCGCAATATAGTGTCAAACAAGGGAATATTGGGATTATATATTTAATCAATCAAAATGATATATTTTTTGAATAATAGTTTTCATAAAACAGTGGAACTTTTGTCTCCGCCAGTATACAATATTTGTAAGTTTATAAGTTTCGTAAACAGAAAATGTAACACCAAGGAGGAATTATGAAGAAAAAACTCATGAGCTTTCTGGCGATCCTGATTCTTATGCTCAGCGCATGCCGGGAAGTCCGCAAAAGCGACTATGCCGCCGGTCCGTCCCTGACGTCGGATACGATCCGGATCGCGGCTATTTTTGATGTAATGAATCACGCGCCAGCGCGTACAGACTTCTCCGGAATCTATTCGGATCCGGAACTCCATAGAATAATCCGTCAAGCCGACATTGCCTTCGCGCAGCTGGAAACGCCGGTCACAAATCCGGAAATCGCGCCCTCGGGTTACCCCGCTTTCAATACGCATATCAACATTCTCAAAGCCCTGAAGGAACTCGGCGTCGACATCGTCAGCACCGCCAACAACCATACGCTTGACAAGGGCTTTGAAGGTCTCAGTCAGACCATCGTCAACCTCGATTCCCTCGGATTCCGGCACGTGGGCACCAAAAGGCTGGAAAATGAAAAAAACTATGTGATTTACTCCATCCATGGAAAAAAACTTGCCTTTCTGGCCTACACCTACGGAACGAACGGCCTTATGCCACCGGCAGGCAAAGCATATTCCGTCAATTATATCAACCGGGAAAAGATCTCGGCGGATATTGCCGACGCCAAAGCGGACGGCGCCGATTTCCTGATCGCATCAATGCACTGGGGAGTCGAATATGAGCATCAGCCCAACGCGACCCAGGAGGCCCTGGCGAAATATCTCTCCGATCTGGGCGTCGGCCTTATTATCGGTCATCATCCCCATGTGATCCAGCCTGTAAAAATGATCGGTAACACGCTCACCGCATTTTCAGGCGGTAATTTTGTTTCCGGTCAGGCCGGTCTTGACAGAAAACTCTCCTATGTTCTCGAAGTAGATTTGAAAAAGGATAAAGACAGCGGTGTAAGAATAGCCGACTACCGCTATAAACCAATCGGTATGAGAAACGACCGATACGGCGTTGAGATCAAGACCGACGCTCAGACCGCATCCCTCATCAAGGGCTGGATCGGGTTCTAAAACAAATTTCCCGAATAGCAAAAGGAGTTGACTGCGATAGGCAAACAACTCCTTTTACATTGACAATGGATTATCAAATTTATCTATAAACACCCGGAAAATTCGGGCGTCTATATCAATTGAGATAGCTGACGACTTTGTAGGGCTTCCGGTAATCATAATTGGATATTTTGATCCCGGTCTTCTTCGTGCTGGCGTGGACGACTTTGCCGTTCCCGATATACATGGCCACATGCCCGACTACGTTTCCTCTCGTATAGAAGAGCAAATCACCGGGTTTCATCTTGTCAAAAGTGGTCTCCCTGCCTCCAAGAGCCTGGTCGCGAGATGTACGGGGCAATGTGATGCCGAACTGCTTGAAGACTGACATGGTGAACCCCGAACAATCCGTCCCCTTTGTCAGACTGGTCCCCCCGTAAACATAGGGGTTTCCCACGAATTTCAGCGCGTAGGAAACAAGTTCTTCCCGGGTCCTGCCGATTTTGAGATGATTCTTGTCGTCGGCCGCGAAATTGAACCGTCCGGTAAAATTCATATCGATTTCTTCCCGCTCGCTGCGCGCCACAAGCGCCACCGATTCTTCAAAGCCGTCGCGGATCCAATTTTTGATGTCGGCCTTTCGCTTGGCGAGTTCGGCGTTCCTTGCTTGCTCATCCTTGCTCTCTCCGCGTGAATTGGTCTTCTTGCGCGGATCTTCCGCCGTTGCGAGTTCCTCTGTCGCCGCTTCCGGCACGGGACGCGCCGATCCCCATTTGGAAATATTCAATCGTTTGATATCTTTCAAAATTTCGTTGCTCAAGATCTGTGGTACGAATCCAGCCACTTTTACATCCACTTTCACGTCCGCTTTTTCTTCCTGTTCCGGTTTTACAGCAGACATCTCGAGCGCCGGCGGCGGCGCCTTCCGATAGAAACTGAAAAAAGGTTTCCATTCCCACAAGGAACCGGCCGAAAAGGAAACAAGTGAAAACATTGCGCCGAATAGCAATATTGCGGATCCTTTTGAAATTCTTCTTTGAATTCTCTTTCTGTTCTCGCTCATGACGTACCTCTTTCTGCCACAATTGCAGTGCAATCGTATCGGTTTTATGTATGTGTTCTAATTATTTGACTGCAATTTTTCGAAAAAAGTTGCGCGAAAGAATAAAATAGTGGAAAAAAATTTTAAAAATTGATATAATCAAAGCACAAAGGAATTCGAGGCTGGCCATGACACGAAATAAATTCTGGAAAATTACGGGAATCCTGACGGCGGCATTATGCCTGACCGGAGTCTGTTATCTTATCAAGAGCGGATTCTGGATCACGTCTCCCTTCCTTCTGTTCTACCCCGTAACGGGCGTTGACGTTTCCTCCTACCAGGGGGATATCGACTGGCCCCTGTTAGCGGCGCAGGATATTGATTTCGCTTACATCAAAGCCACGGAGGGAAGTACGTTTTACGACAAAAATTTCCAATATAACTGGAAAGAAGCCAACAAGACGTCGCTTCGCGTCGGCGCCTACCATTTTTTCAGCTTTGACAGCGGAGGAAAGACCCAGGCCGCCAATTTTATCCGGACCGTGGAAAGCGTGGAAAATATGCTGCCTCCCGCCGTTGATCTCGAGTTTTACGGCGACAAGGCCAGAAATCAACCCGATCGCCTAAAAGTCCGTCAAGACCTTCAGGCGCTACTCCGGGAACTGGAGCGCCACTATGGCGTAAAACCCATCTTGTACGCCACAAAATCCTCCTATGAGAAATATATTGCGGGGGATTTCAAGGAATATGACATCTGGATCCGGAATCTCTATTTTCTTCCTTTCCTGGAAGAAGGACGCCCCTGGGTGTTCTGGCAGTATTCCAATCGAAGAAAACTGCGGGGTTATCAGGGAAAAGAGAGCCGCATCGATCTCAATTATTTCAACGGGAGCAGGGACAGCTTCCGCAAATACCCGTCAAAATCAAAAAAAAAGCCGGAAACGTGAGAAAAAAGCATTCTTTCCCGAGTCTCCGGCTTGCTTTATTTATTTGGACAATACGATATCGGAGAAGATGTTTTCCAGCAACTCCTGTTTGCCGCTGGTCCTGCCGACGGGGCCGTAGCTTTTCGCAAGGGCTGCCAGAGCGTCAAGGGTAAATTCTCCTTTCTCAAATTTCGCCCCGTCTCCGCTGTCCCAGGAGGCGTAACGTTTTTTCAGGAAGGACGGTATCCTGCCGTCATCAAGAACGGCAACCGCTTTCAAAAGGCCGTAGGCGAAGGCGTCCATCCCGCCGATATGAGCAATAAAGAGATCTTCGGCGTCGACGGAATTTCTGCGGATTTTCGCGTCAAAGTTGAGTCCGCCGGTAGTAAAGCCCCCCATCCTGAGAACGGCCAGCATAGCCTGGGTTGTCTCGTATACGTTGTTGGGGAACTGATCCGTATCCCAACCGTTTCTGGCGTCGCCCCGGTTGGCGTCGACAGAGCCCAAAAGTCCGTTATCGACGCAGACATTAAGTTCATGAACGAAGTCATGACCCGCCAGTTCCGCGTGGTTTGCTTCAATATTGAGTTTGAAGTCCTTGTCAAGGCCATAGGCCCGCAGGAAGCCGATGACGGTCTCGGCATCAAAGTCGTACTGGTGCTTTGTGGGTTCCATGGGTTTGGGTTCGATATAGAAAGTCCCCGTAAAACCCTGCTTGCGCCCGTAGTCCCGGGCAATCGTCAAAAGCATGGCCAGATGATCCTTCTCCCGCTTCATATCCGTATTGAGAAGGCTCATGTACCCCTCTCTTCCACCCCAGAACGTATAGCCCTGACCGCCTAACTTGATGGTCCCGTCAATGGCGTTTTTAATCTGGTTGGCGGCGTGGACTGTCGCTTCAAATTCCGGATTTGTCGCAGCCCCATTCATAAAGCGCGGATTGGAAAATACATTGGCCGTCCCCCAGAGAAGCTTGACGCCCGTGGCGTCCTGGCGTTTTTTCAATTCATCGACGATGGTCGCGAGGTTTTTAGCCGATTCGTCGGGGGTCTCCCCTTCGGGCGCGATATCCCTGTCGTGCCAGCAGTAGTATTCGGCGCCCAATTTTGTAAAAAACTCAAAGGCCGCGTCGGCTTTGTTCAAAGCGTTTTGCATCTTGTCGGCCGTATTATTCCAAGGGAAGATCATCGTGGCCTGACCGAAGGGATCGACGCCGTCGGCGCAGAAGCTGTGCCAGTAGGCCACGGCAAAACGCAGCCAGTCTTTCATTTTTTTACCGCGGACTTCTTTTTCCGCATCGTAATACTTGAAAGAAAGGGGATTTTTGGAAGCGGACCCCTCATAACTAATCTTCCCGATGCCCGGGAAATATTCTTTATTTCCGATAAAATATTCAGCCATTTCTTCTCTCCTTTTCATAAAAGTAATCAATAGAATTATTGGTACAGCGGCGAAAGCGCCTTCAAATACTTTTCATATTCCCTGTAAGCGCTCTCATAGAGCGGCACGTTGGCGGGATCAGGCAGACAGGTATCCTCTTCCACGATCCGCACGTGTTCCGCGGTCAGCCGGGAAACAGGCTGCGGATTACCACGGAATTTGAGAAGACACCACAAGGCCTGTATCGCGGCGCCCATGGCCGCCGCTTCCGGGTTTTCGGGTCTTTTTACCGGAAGATTCAAAATATCCGCCGCAATCTGTCTCCAGAGAGGGGAATTGCTACCTCCCCCCGCAATCCGGATCTCCCGGGCGTGGAATCCCAATGTCTGAAAGGCCAAGAGTCCGCCTTTCATTCCGAAAATAGCCGATTCCAGCGCCGCTCTCGCGATATTTTCCCGGGTGCAATTGGCTGCCGTGAGCCCCAGGATCGAAGCGCGACCGTTTGGCAGATTCGGAGTACGTTCTCCGTTAAAGAAAGGCAGGACCACGACGCCATCGGCGCCCGGCGTGGAATTTTCCGCGAGTCGGTTCAATTCCCGCAAATCCACGGCAAACAGATCCCGGATTTCTTCCGTGGCCACCGTACAGTTCATCGTACAGAGAAGGGGAAGATAACCGCCCGTGGAGGAATTGAAACCTGAAAGTCCATGCACGGGATCGGATATGGGCGTATCCGAATAACCGAAGAGCGTCCCCGAAGTTCCCAAGCTCATGGTGAGAAATCCGTCTTCCACAGTTCCGGTCCCGATTGCGGCCATCATGTTGTCTCCGCCACCCGAGGAAACGGGTATTCCCGCGGGGATTCCAAAACGAGCCGCCGCAGCGTCCGTCACAAAGCCCGCAGGATCTGCGGATTTCATGATGGGCGGCAGAATATCATACAGTTTCTGATCGATGATGTCGCAGATCTTCCGGGACCAGCGCCTTCCGGCGCCGTCAAAGACTGCCATGCCCGAAGCGTCGCCGCATTCCGCCTTATATTCTCCGGTAAACACATAATTCAGATAGTCGTGAGGCAACATTACATAGCGCAATTTCGCAAAGGCTTCGGGTTTGTTCTGCTTGAGCCAGAGAATTTTCGGCGCCGTAAAGCCCGGCAGCATAAGATTTAGGACTTCCGCGATAACAGCCTCGTCGCCCCCGGCCTTCTTTGTTATTTCATCGCACTGGGGGGCGGTCGTTGTATCATTCCAGAGTTTCACATGATAGAGGGCCCTTCCTCTTTCATCAAGCGGGACAAAACCATGCTGATGACCGGATATGCCGATTGCCGCAATGCTCCTTCTCTCTTCGGCGGAAAAATCCTCGAAACATTGATCGAGCGCCTCATTCCACCATTCCACTTTCTGCTCCCGGGTTCCGTCATTTTTTTCGATAATGTCTACGTCCCTCCGGGAGACAGCCGCTGCTTTTTTTGATTCCCAATCATAGAGAACGACTTTGATGCTCTGCGTCCCCATGTCTATTCCGGCTACTGTCTGCATAAAACCTCATCTCCATTTAACCCAAACCGGTTTTTCTTCTCGTATAGACGTCATAGAACACGGCCAGCAGCAAAATCGCGGCCTTAACCACATACTGGTAATGGGTGCCGAGGTTCATCAGCGACATGCCGTTGTTGATGGCGCTCATGACGAGACCACCGACGATGACGCCGACGACGGAGCCGATCCCCCCGGAAGCCGACACGCCGCCGATGTAGCAGGCGGCGATAGCGTCCATTTCAAAGTTGGCGCCGGCCTGGGGCAGGGCCGTATTCATATAGCCGGTGGAAATCACAGCGGCGAGACCCGTCAGCATGCCCATGAAGCAAAAGACAATAAAGGTGATCATTTCGGAATTGATGCCCGAAAGCTTGGCCGATCTGGCGTTTCCGCCAACGGCATAAATATAACGGCCCAATACCGTATTATTCAGGATGAAATAAAATACAAAAACCGTGATCCCGACGACAAGAACCACAATGGGAAGTCCGCGATATTCGGCGAAACGTTCCGCAAGTCCTATCACAAGCGCGCTGGTTGCGATAAGTTTTGCCGCGAAGACGGAGGTAGAACTCACTTCAAAGTCATTGGCGATCTTCTTTCGGCGGCTTACGATCTCGGAGATGATAAATATCGCCACGAGAATGGCCCCGATCACAAGGGAGGCCGGGTAGAGTCGCAGACTGTCCGTCTCCACAAGGGGTTTGAGCCCCAGCACCTCATCCACCGTACCTGTCGAAAGATAGGAATACCCGGTATCCTTGAGCGCGATGGGGGAGACTTTCGTGATGATGTAGGTGAGGCCCCGGAATAGCATCATGCCTGCAAGCGTCACGATAAACGCGGGGATTTTGGCGTAGGCGATCCAGATGCCCTGAAAGGCCCCAATGCCGACCCCGATTGCCATAGAAGCGATAACCGTCACAGTGAGTCCCACGCCGGTATTATAGATCATGGCTGAAATGGCCCCGATAAAGGCGCAGACGGAACCCACCGAAAGGTCTATCCCCAGGATAATAATGCACTGCACCATGCCAACGGCCAAAATCAGCACATAACTGTACTGGAAAAAAATATTCGTAAAATTCCGGGCGTTGAAATTGACCCAGTTTGTCAGCGGCGCAAATACCAACATGATAATCGCCAACATGATAAACATCGAATAATTCCGGATATTTTTCATAAACATATTTTTAAAATCAGTAGTTCGAATTTCTTTTTCGCTCATACTGCCTCCATAATTTGTATAATTGCGGCAAATTCAATCCAAAAGCGCCATCCGCATAATCTTTTCCTGAGTCGCCTCGTCTTTTCCGAGTTCTCCTTTGATCTTTCCCTCGTTCATGACGTAAATCCGGTCGGCCATGCCGAGGGCTTCCGGCATTTCCGAACTCACCATAATGACACTCTTGCCGGAGGCCGCCATGTCATTCAAAATATCGTAAATTTCGGTTTTGGCGCCGACGTCAATGCCGCGCGTCGGTTCATCGACGATAAAGATATCGGGGTCAATCATCAAAGACCGGCTCACAACGACTTTCTGTTGGTTGCCCCCCGAAAGGTTCTTGGACAGCTGATTGACCGAAGGGGTACGGATGCTGAGATCCTTTCGGTATTTTTCCGCGACGTTGATCTCTTTTTGTTTGTCGACGACCCCGGCCCGGGAGATCTTTTGCAGACTCGAATTGGTGATATTCGTCTTGATGTCCTGGATCAGGATGAGTCCGAGGTTCTTTCTGTCCTCGGAAATGTAGCCCAATCCGGCGTCCATAGCCTTGCGACTGGACTTAAGGTTCACTTTTTTTCCGTTGACGTAGACCTCTCCCTCGCTTCTGCTCCCGTAAGATTTCCCGAAGATGCTCATCATGAGTTCGGTCCGCCCGGCCCCCATGGGACCGCAAAAGGCAAGGATTTCTCCCTTACGCAGGTGGAAGGACACGTTATCCACGACCTTTATGGCGTGAAAATCGGGATGGTACACGGTCCAGTTCTTGACTTCCAGAACCGTTTCCCCGGGCTGCGATTTTCGTTCGGGAAAGCGGTGGGTCAGATTCCGCCCGACCATGTCCTTGATGATCATGTCCTCGGTCAGTCCGTCTTTTTTGACGTCGTAGGTGGCGATGGATTTGCCGTCCCGCAGAACCGTCACGGAGTCTGCCACCTTCAGGACTTCGTTGAGCTTGTGGGAAATCATGATGATCGTCATGCCGTCCCGTTTGAATTCCCGAATCAGGTTCAGCAGATGCTCGCTCTCGTCGTCGTTGAGGGAGGACGTAGGCTCATCCAGGATCAAAAGCTCCACTTTCTTCGAAAGGGAGCGGGCGATCTCGACCAGTTGCTGCTTTCCCACGCTCATCTTGCTGACGATGGTATCGGGGGATTCTTTGAGCCCCACCCGGTCCAGGTAAATCTTCGATTCCTTCCGGAAAAAATCCCAGTTGATGACCCCGAAGGCCGCCAGAGGATAAGGTCTCTTACCGTCGGGACTCATCTGCATGTGTCCGAGAAAAATATTTTCATAGATCGAAAGATAGGGCGACAGGGCCAGTTCCTGATGAACGATGGCAAGCCCTTCCTTCTCGCTGTCCTTGACGCTCTTGTAGTTTGTTTCCTTTCCTTTGTACAAGACTTTCCCGTTGTAGTCCCCTTTGGGATAAACCCCGGAAATCACGCTCATCAAGGTTGATTTGCCGGCGCCGTTTTCACCGCAAAGGGAATGGATCTCTCCCTGCTTTACCTTGAGGTTGACGTTATCGAGGGCCCGGACGCCGGGAAAATCCTTTGTCAGGTTTTCGATTTCCAGAATATATTCGCTCATCGTTACCGCCTTTGATTCTGTTTCTATATAATGATTTCATGGGGCTGATACCATAGAAACATTGCCGGAACAAGTCCGGCAATGCGTTATCTTCAGTCAGTAAGCATTTCTGTTTTCAATAAAGGAAAGCCGTTTATTTCAGTTTCGCAGTTTCTTCGGCCGTATAGAATCCCGCGTCAACCGGCACGTTCACATTTTCTTTCGTGATGCCGATGGGATCCAGCAAATAGGTGGCCACATAACCGGTTCCCGTATATCCGATTTCCTTCAGGTCGCCATCGGCAAGGATCGCGCCCGGTATGTTGGGTTTTTCGCCTTTGGCCAGGGCGTCGGCCAGGATAACAGCGGCTTCGGCCAATTTCGCGGTATCTTTGAATACCGTCATGTATTGTTCGCCATTTTTGATGGAAACGGCGGAGTCAAACTCGGCGTCCTGTCCCGTTACAACAGGCAGTTTACTGCGATATTTGGCGTCGGCCTTGCAGGCTTCGATGATGGCCCGGCCCAGGGTGTCGTTGGGGGCCAATACCGCATCAAGGGTGATCTTGGATGCGTCGTTGTTCAGGAGATTTTCCAGTCTGGTTTTGGCCAAAGGTCCGGACCAGTTTTCCGTCGCAATTTTCTGGAAATTGCTTGTATCCTTGTAAGTTTCCGGATAGGGACCCACAACTTTCAAAACGCCTTTCTTGAGATAGGGATTCAGCACGTCCATGGCGCCCTGATAGAAGAAGTTGGCGTTAGCGTCGGTGGGGGATCCCGCGAAAAGCGTGATGTACTTGGGAGCGGCGGTTGTGGCGGCAGGCAGGTTCAGGGCTTTTTCGATGCCCTGTCCCTGGAGGGTGCCGACTTTGTAGTTATTGAAGGTAATAAATGCGCTGTAATTGGTGGTTCCCTGGATGATTCTGTCATAGGCTACTACGACAGCCTTGTCCCGGGCTGCTTCTTCCACAACGGACGTTACGCCGTCATTGATATTTCCGATAATAAGTATCTTTGCGCCTTGTGTCAGAAAGCTCTGGATCTGCTGATTCTGTTGGGCCTGATCGGCGTTTCCGTATTGTACGAGACCCGAATATCCTCTTTTCTCAGCTTCTTTCTTCAGAGATTCTCCGTCCTTTGTCCAGCGGAGAACGTGTGTTTCCGGCATGGCGATGCCGACGATGGTCGCTTTCGCGAATAGGGAAAGGCTTGCGAGCAATAACATTGTGAAAATTGATAATAATTTCTTCATGATACTCCTCCTTGATTGGATAGAATGATGGGCAGCCGAAAGTTCGGTCGGCCTAAAACTAACGGTCTATCCTGTGACCGTTTGATCATAGTAAAGTATACCACTGACTTTTGCTTGTGTCAAGAGGAAGGGAAAGAAATTTCAGATTTGTTTCAAAAGGCCGTTTTCATCAAGAAGTCGTCGTATTTCCGTGAAGATATTCCAAAAAATGATTTCGTAACCCCTTTCGTTGGGATGGACTTCATCGTACATGGCGTCAGCATTCGCAAAGACTCCGTTCCAAATATCGGAGATTATGGAAATTTCCGGAAAATCCTTCCACAATTCCCCATACATTTTGTCAAATTCGCCGGCGGGATCATATATTTTTTTTATGGATGCCCCGTAAAATTTCGCGACAAAGATCTTTCTTCCGGGACAGCACAGCTGTTCCAGCATTTTCCGGTAAGCGTAATCAAGTTTTTGAACCCGCCGGTCCCGGGCGTAACAATAATAATCATTCATGCCGAAATTGATGATCACAACGGCGGGATCACGGCTCAGCACATCCTCCGCGACGCGCCAAAGCCCGTCCATGCCGGTCTCTCCGTTGACGCCCGCATTGACGACGGGGATCGAAACGCGGGAAGCCAAAAGCCGCGGCCAGGATTGATCCATGCTCCACGCGCCGAATCCATAGGTTATGCTGTCTCCAAAGCAAACAATCGTTTTGAATTTCGAAAGATCAAGCTTCATGGCTCGCCATCCCTTTGAAAAACAATCGCTTTTTGATCTCCACTAAGGGAATTATCGCGAAAGCAAGCCCGATGGCCATGCCCAATTCCCGCGGGCGCAAGGCGTCCAGCTCAAAGGCCGCGTTCAATCCCGGCAGGTAGAGCACAATCAAGGTCAGAGCCGTACTCAAGCCCATAGCGCCCCAGAGCAGCGCGTTCTGCTTTTTGAGCGCAAAAATCGAATGGGTACGTGAACGCATATTGAGCGAATGGAACACCTCGCACATGGCAAGGGTCAGAAAGGCCATGGTCTCGGCGTCATAAGTGGAAATCCGGGATCCCGCAAAATAACTGGCCAGCGTTAATCCCGCGATGGCTACGCCCTGCCACACGACGTCCGCCCCCAATCCGTCGCTGAAAACGGAAGCGTTGGCGGGCCGGGGCGGTTTTCTCATGGCGTCGTCCTCGGCGGGTTCCACCCCTAAGGCCATGGCCGGGAAAGTGTCCGTCACGAGGTTGATCCAGAGGATGTGGATCGGTTTCAACAGAATAAAACCAAGGAGCGTCGAAACGAAAATCGCCACGACCTCGGCCAGGTTGGACGAGAGCAAAAACTGGACGGCCTTCCGGATGTTTTCATAGATCCGGCGGCCTTCCCCAACGGCCGCAACAATGGTCGCGAAGTTGTCGTCGGCCAAGACCATATCGGCTACGTTTTTCGTAACGTCTGTCCCCGTGATCCCCATGCCGACGCCGATATCGGCTTCTTTGATGGAAGGGGCGTCATTGACGCCGTCGCCGGTCATGGCTACGATCTTTCCCTGTTTCTTCCAGGCGTTGACGATCCGGACTTTGTGCTCCGGCTGTACCCTGGCATAGACGCTGTATTTTTCCACATCGAAATCGTCATCGGGGATTTTGGAGAGCTCCGCGCCGGTTATGGCGCGTTCGGGGCTCGAGAGAATTCCAAGGTCTTTCGCAATGGCGACGGCCGTATCCCGGTGGTCGCCCGTAATCATGACGGCCCGGATCCCTGCCTCGGCGCATTCTTCCACAGCCCCCTTGACTTCGGGACGGACCGGGTCGATCATGCCGCAAAGACCGACAAATATCATATCTTTTTCAATCGTCTCGGGTCGGCAGTCGGCGGGTGGCGTATCGTAGACTTTATAAGCCCCGGCCAACACCCGGAGCGCCTTATCCGCCATTCGTTTATTCTCCGAGAGAACTTCGGAAACAAATACGTCGGTCATGGGCATTGCCCCGGCTTCATGCTGGATCTTCACGCAGCGGGAAAGAATTTCGTCAGGGGCGCCCTTTGTGAATTGATAAATTGTATTTCCCTCCAAATGAAGGGTCGACATCATTTTCCGTACGCTGTCAAAGGGGGCTTCCGCTATCCTTGCGACGTCTTCCGCGCCTTTTCCGAAGACTTTCAGCGCGATTTCCGTGGGGTCGCCGACGCCTCCGGCGTCATTTATCGTCGCATCGTTGCAAAGCCACATGATCTTTTTCAAGCGTTCCGTATCTCCCCAATGCTCGACAACCGTCATGCGGTTCTGGGTCAGGGTGCCTGTCTTATCGGAGCAGATGACCTCTGTGGACCCCAGGGTTTCCACCGCGGTCAACCTCCGGATAATGGCGTTTCTGCGGGACATATGTTTGACGCCTATGGAAAGCAGTACGGTCACCACCACCACAAGCCCTTCGGGAATCGCCGCCACCGCCAGCGAAATGGCCGTCAGGAAAGATTCGAAAATTCTACCGACGCCGAATCTGAAAATATCGATACAAAAAATAAAGATGCAAATGGCAAGGACGCTGATACTCAATACCTTGCTCAACTGGTCGAGACGCTGCTGCAGGGGGGTGCGCTCCTCCTGGGCATTACTTAAGGCATCGGCGATTTTTCCCATTTCCGTCTGCATCCCCGTCCGGCAAACGATTCCCTCGCCGCGCCCGTACACGACGGAAGTTCCCATATAAGCCATATTTTTACGGTCCCCCAAGGGGATTTCCTCTTGACTCGCAAGGGCGCCGGATTGTTTTTCCACAGGGACCGATTCTCCGGTCAGAGCGGCTTCTTCCACCTTCAGCGTCGCGCAATGAATCAGACGCAGATCGGCGGGAACGCTGTCTCCCGCTTCCAGAAGCACAAGATCTCCGGGGACCAGTTCCGCCGAATGGATCGAAACCGTCCGATTTTCCCGGCGTACTTTGCTCACGGCCTCGGACATCTTCTGCAACGCCTCAATGGCAGCCTCTGCCTTGCTCTCTTGAATGATCCCCAGCGTGGCGTTCAAGACAATCACTACAAAAATAATCACCATGTCGGCGATCTCGCCGAAAATGCCCGATATGATCCCGGCCCCCGCCAGGATCAAGACCATGGGGTCCCGTATCTGCTCCCAGATCCTGAGGATCAGAGGCTTTTTGGGCGCTTCTTTCAATTTATTGGGACCGCCGGCCGCAAGCCTCGCCTTGGCTTCCTCTTCCGCAAGTCCCTCCTTTCCGGTTTTCAATTCTGAAAATACCGCCGACACATCCAACAGATACTCTTGCATAACAAACCTCTCTTCTTTATTTTCAATCTGAAACTATTGTATCATGTTTTTACATATATCAAAATATTTTTTTGCTATTGCCTCAAAAAAATGGTATAATCATAGCATTCAATACATCAAAAGGAGGTAACACATGATTTTACGTAAAAAAACTAGCATATACTTTCTTGCGGCAATTCTTATTTTAAACAGCCTCTCCGTTTCCTCCCCACTGCAGGCTGCGGGAAAGGAAACGGCAATAGCGCCCATTGTGGCCGTCATAAATCCCGATTGGAATTCCGAAGCGGAAAAACTCTATGAGGCGGCTTCGGCAGGATTGCCTCTGCCCGCAATGGAAACCCTTCCGGCGGAGGCGAGACAGCTTCCCAACGCCTATCGCATTCAAAAGATCTTCTTTGAAAAACTGACGGAAAAAGGCGACGCCGTCGCCGGCTTTAAAGGCGCGTTAACGGCACAGGCGCAAATGGAACGTTTCGCAGCCGACAGACCCGCCAGCGCTCCGCTGCTCACAAGCGGACTCACGCTGATTGAAGATCCTGCCGTTCCCGTAGAGCTTCAAGCCTTTCCCGGCATGATGCTCGAAGTGGAACTGACCTACAAGACAAAAGCCAAAATCACGGCCCCCGTCAAGGACGAAGCGGAACTGAAGGAACTCATTGAAAGCGTTCACCCCAGTATCGAGGTTCCGCAGCTCTATTTTCAAGACATGAGCAAAGTGGCCGTTTTCGATATTATCGCGGCGGGCGTCGGCAGCAAGAAGTTTTTGGTAGGTCCCGCGGCTGAGCTTTCCGATCCCGATGCGGTCAGCATAAAGCTTGAAAAAGACGGTGAGGTCATCAACGAAGGCCCGGCCACAGACGCTCTCGGCGGGCAGTGGAAGGCGCTTTTGTGGATCGTCAACAATATCGTGGAAAACGGCTATGTCATCGAGGAAGGTCAGTATATCATGACTGGCGCTCTGGGGAAAATGCTCCCGGCGCAACCCGGAGAATACAAAGCCGACTTCGGTTTTACCGCGTTGCAATTCAAAATCAGCCAATAGACAAAGCCTGTGAAAATATGAAAAAGAGCGCTTCCGCCGGAGGCGCTCATTTTTTTTGTGGAATCTGGGCGAGAATGATGGCCGCAAACATCAATCCGCAACCGAGTGTCTCCCTGGGCGAGAGGATCTGCCCGAGAAACAGCGCCCCTGACAAAGCGGCAAAGACGGATTCCATGCTGAGGATCAACGAAGCCGCCGTGGGGTTTACATCCTGCTGCCCCAATAGTTGCAGCGTGTAACCGACGCCGCTGGACATCACCGACGCGTAGAGCAGAGGTTTCCAGCCCTGGAGAATCCGTGCGGGATCGGGGGATTCCAGCGCAAGCATAAAGAAGAGCGCGCAAAGACCGCAGACGAAGAGTTGCACGCAGGACATCTTGAGCCCGTCCGTAAAGGCGATGAAATGGTCGACCACAAGAATATGGCATGAGAAGATCAAGGCGCACAAAAGAAGCCAGCCGTCCCCTTTGCCGACGGAAAGATTTTCGGTCATACAGAGAAAATAAAGCCCCGCCACAGCCAGTACGACCCCGATCCAGAGAAAGGGTCCCGTCTTTTTCTTCAAGAAAATCCCGATCAAAGGAACGCCCACAATATAGAGCGCCGTGATGAATCCAGCCTTTCCCGGCGATGTATGCTGGATGCCCATCTGTTGAAATATACTGCCGCCGAACAAAAAAATCCCGCAGAGGGCGCCGCCGATATAGACGGATTTACAGGATTTTTTGCGAATTTTTGGATCCGTATCGCCTTTCTTTCTCCTGTCAAACAGAAAAATGACGGGCAGAAGCGCAAGGGACGCGATCAAAGAGCGGATACAGGTAAAGGTATTGGGCGCCATGTAAGAGACCGCAACGCTTTGGGCTACAAAGGCCGCCCCCCAGATCATGGCAGTCAAAAATAGAAAACTCAGGTTCCGCATTTGCAGTTTTGTCATGGATAAAATCGCTCCGTTATTATTCTTCCCGGATATTCAGAATCACAAGTTCCGGTCTGTTGAAAACCCGCGGTACATTCACGGTCAATTTTCCGGAGAGACCCCGGCTGATCACATGAAACGCCTCCCCATGGGCGATCAACCCGTGGGTGTATTTGGGAAAAAAGCCCTGGTCGGGCGCGTAAAACCCTCTCTCCAGTATGCCGGGAATCCGCCACTGACCGCCGTGGGCATGACCCGATATGATAAGATCATAGGGAAATTTGAGGTATTCCTCCACCAATTCCGGCCTGTGGGCCAAAAGGATCTTGTAATCATCCAGTTCTTCGATTTCCGACCAGGCCCGCTTCAATTGAAACGTCGTATTTTCAACGGGGTTCTCGGGGTCGTCAATGCCGGAAATCAGAATCCTGTCCACAAACTCGCCGCGCACCCTGGAGTAAAGGACGCTGCGCCCGTCCAAAACCGTTATGCCCAAAGCTTCGATGTTTCGTTTGATCTCTTCGATTCTCCTGCTCCGGTATTCGGCGTTGCCGCTCACATAATAAAGGGGATAGCCGTCGGCCTGCAGACCTTCCAGCAGCGTCATGGCAGCGGCGTCCGATCCGTTGTCGCCCATGATATCCCCGATCAACACAATAAAATCCGGCTCTTCATTTTTGACAAGGGAAAGAAGCGTATCCTGTTGATTGCCGAAATTGACGCCGTGCAAATCGCTGATTACGGCGACTTTTACGGGAAAATACAGTCGCTTTTTCGTGGTGATCTCATAGACGCTGACTTCGGGGTTTTCATCAAAAACATAGGGCGCGGCGAAGATGCCGAATACAAAGAGCAGTACGCCGCAGAAAACGGATTTTACGAAATATGAAAACAGGATCGAAGCGATGCTTCGGGGTTTTTTGGAATTCTTCAGTGTTTTTTTATGGGTTTTCCGTATGTGTTGAACTTTCATGGCGTCTCCCGTCTTTCTTCGCCCAGCAGCCTTTTTCTTGCCCGCCAATCCGGCATATATTTTGATACAAATTCCCAAAAGCCCGTCTGATGATCCGGATAGGGCATGTGGGATATCTCATGAAGCACCACATATTCGATGGCCTCCAGAGGTTTCTCAATCAGATGAAAATTGTAGGTGATTTTTCGTTCCCGCACATTGCAGGAACCCCACAAGGATTTCATTTCTCTTACCCTGACCTCCCGCGGGAGATATCCCGTCAGGGTCCCGTATTTTTTGTTGAGCTCATAAAGGAGGGAAATCAACTTATCCTTGAGCCAGTTGTAAAGAATGACCCGCCTCGTTCCGGCGTCATTGTACATAGGGACGTACAGAAGCGCCAAGGGCTCCTCCTCATCGGGAAAGAGTTCAATCCGGCTATCTCTGGATATGATGATCTGCAGACGATAATTCTTTCCAAGAATCCGGATCCTGTCGCCGTTTTCAAAATCTCGGGGGCGGTTTTGCGTTCCTCGCAAGACTTTCTCAAGGTTTCTTTCGATCCATTGCTCCTTGCTTTTGATAAAATCAGACACACGGGCCGAGGGGACGCCATAGGGGACGGAGACCTTCACTTCCCCTTCCCTTGTGATCCGGATGATCATGTTTTTAATCTTCTTTTTCGTCACTTGTACGGCATATTCCATTGCGCCCTCTCGTCATCAGGGAAACTGTCTTTTCTTTTTTCGGATAGACCGGAGTCAAATCTCCCTTCATTTCTCTATGTCTATTATAGCACATATTTCTTTTGAAAAAAATACAAAACCGAATTTTTTTATAATTCCGATGAAAATTCGCGAAAAATATGGTATCATATGGGAGACGGATGTTATGAAAACTGCCGTTTGTAAATAATTCACATGAAAACATCGGGAGGAAACGCCATGCAACAAAATTTGAAACGCAATTTTTCCATTATCGCCCATATCGACCACGGAAAATCCACGATAGCGGACAGATTGATCGAATACACAGGGGCCGTGGCCCAACGCGATATGAAGGAGCAATTGCTGGATTCCATGGACCTGGAAAGGGAAAAGGGCATTACGATAAAGGCCCAGGCCGTGACGCTTTTTTACAAGGCGAAAGACGGCGGACTCTACGAATTGAATCTGATTGATACGCCGGGGCATGTGGATTTTATTTATGAGGTTTCCCGTTCGCTTTCGGCATGTGAAGGGGCGCTTCTTGTAGTGGACGCCGCCCAGGGGGTCGAGGCCCAGACGCTTGCCAACGTCTATCTGGCTGTGGGGCAGAATCTGGAGATTGTCCCGGTGATCAACAAAATTGATCTCCCTTCTGCGGATATCGAAAAGACTCGGAAAGAAATAGAAGACTTTATAGGCCTTCCGGCCGATGACGCGATCCTTGTGTCGGGAAAGACGGGAGAAGGGATCGAAAACCTGCTGGAGGCCATCGTGGAGAAAATCCCGGCCCCCTCCTACGATCCCGACGCCCCCTTGACCGCCCTGATATTCGATTCTCTCTTTGACGACTACCGCGGCGTCATTACCTATGTCAAAGTTTTGGACGGCGCAATCCGAAAAGGGGACCGGATCCGGATCTGGTCTACCGAAAAGGAGTTTGACGTATTGGAGGCGGGGATCTTCACGCCGTCCATGAAAGCCACGGACGAGCTTTCCTCGGGTTCTGTGGGCTATATTATCTCAGGCGTCAAATCCATTCACGACACCCGGGTGGGGGATACCATCACCCACGCAGCCAATCCCTGCGCCTTTCCCCTAAAAGGGTTCAAGCCCGCGCAATCTATGGTATTTGCCGGGATTTACCCCCTCGATACCAACGATTATGACGACCTGCGGGAAGCTCTGGAAAAATTACAGCTCAACGACGCTTCGCTGACCTTCGCGCCCGAAACCTCCCTTGCCTTGGGTTTTGGTTTCCGCTGCGGCTTCCTGGGGCTTCTGCATATGGAAATTATCGTGGAGCGTCTGCGGCGGGAGTACCATCTTGATCTGATCTCGACGACCCCCTCCGTGGAATATACGATCAAAATGCAAGCGGGAGAAATCCTGACGATAGACAATCCCTGCGAGTTTCCGGATCCGGGGAAAGGGCAGTTTACGGTGGAAGAACCCTATATTCTGGGCAAGATCATCACGCCCAAGGATTACGTGGGGGGCGTCATGGAACTCTGTCAGGAAAAACGCGGCATCTATGTGGATATCGAATTTATCGATGAGAACCGTTCCATGATCACCTATGAGCTGCCGCTGGCGGAAATCGTCATCGACTTTTACGACAAGCTCAAGTCCCGGACAAAGGGCTACGCTTCCTTTGAATATGAAGTCACAGGCTACAAGGAAGCCAACCTCGTCAAGGTGGATATCCTCGTACAATGGAAAGTCGTCGACGCCTTTTCCTTCATTGCCCACGCCGATAACGCCTACGCCAAAGGCAGGAGCATCTGTGAAAAACTGAAGGACGTCATTCCGCGACAACAGTTTGAAATCCCGATCCAGGCGGCCCTGGGCTCGCGGATCATCGCCCGGGAGACCATCAAGCCCTACCGGAAAAACGTCATCGCCAAATGCTACGGCGGGGATATCACCCGGAAGAAAAAGCTCCTGGAAAAGCAAAAAGAAGGAAAAAAACGGATGAAGACCATCGGAAACGTCGAAATTCCCCAGGAAGCTTTTGTCTCCGTCTTGAAATTGAACGACTCTTAATAAATTATCGGACCTCGAATCAATCTTTTTCGAAAAGCGCCACCGCTTCCTTGAGCTTCGCCATGACCGGAATATGCTGCGGACAAACCGCTTCACACTGTCCGCATTCCACACATTTTGAGGCTTCGCCGTGGAGTCCGTGTCTCACCCAGAAATAGCTTGCCCTTGCCTTTTTCCTGTTGCCTTTGTAAAAGAGCTCATGATTGTTCATTTGCTGGAAAATCTCGGGGATGGCGACGCCCGAAGGGCAGTCTTTCTGACAGTAGCGGCAGGCGGTGCAAGGGATTGTGGGTATCGCCGCCAGCGCCTTCTGCGCTTCTTCCAGTACTTTTCGTTCCGCGTCCGTCAAGGATCTGAAATTCTTGAAAGTTTCGACGTTCTCCTCCATCTGCCCGATGTCGGACATCCCCGAAAGTACGGTCACAAGCCCTTGGAGAGAACCCGCGAAACGAAGGGCCCAGGAAGGGAAGGTCGCGCCGGCGTCGGCTCTTTTCAGAATCTCTTCCACGGGAGCAGGGGGTGACGCCAGCATGCCGCCCTTGACGGGTTCCATAATCACAACCGGCTTTCCGTGCTTGCGCGCCGTTTCATAACATTTCCGGGACTGGACGGCCTCGCTGTCCCAGTCGGCCCAATTGATCTGTAATTGGACGAATTCCGCCTCGGGATGCTTTTGCAGGATCTCGTCCAGCGTATCGGCGTTGTCGTGAAAGGAAAAGCCCACATGCTTCAGAATACCCTTTGCCTTCTGCTCGAAAACATAGTCCCAAATACCATATTCTTCAAACTTTGCGGATCTGACGCCGCCCAGGTTATGCAGCAGATAAAAATCAAAATACCCGGCGCCCGTCCGCGCGAGAGAAGTTTGCAGCATGGCTCGGGCCTCTTCGGCGGATTTGGCCATAAAGGCCGGCATTTTTGTGGCCAGCTGAAAGCGTTCCCGGGGGTGGCGCTCCACAAGGACTGTCTTCAGCGCTTCTTCGGATTTTCCGTCCAGATAACCCCAGGCCGTGTCAAAATAGCTGAATCCCGCCGCCAGAAATTCGTCCGTCATGGTTTTCAGCTGTTGGATATCTACGTCTTTGCCGATCATCGGCGGGCGCATGACGCCAAAACCCAGTTTCGGAATATTCTTTCCCAAATAGTCCATACACACGCACACTCCTTTTATACAAAATGGATATTACTTTCAAAACCCATTGATCCTTTGAACTTATTTTTCTCAAAACTCTGTATAACGCGATCTTCCGTCACAATCAACGAATCATCGCATTCAATTGGACGTTACCTAAAGAACTCGCCTCCCTTTTCCAACACCGCCTTTGCGTCCCCATAGCCCTCCTCATAGAGCGCCCTGAGTTTTTTTATGTCTTTTTCAAGTCTTCCCACGAGAACTTCGCTCCGCGGCCGGATCACAAGCGCGCGGCCCGCGGCTTTTTCGGCGCTCACAAGCTCAAGGGCGCCGTTGTAGACTTTGTGCCGGGAACCCAGCGCCTGCGCAAAAGCCGGATACTTCCGATACCAAAAGCGCAGCGCTTTATGATCGGAAGCCGGCATCCTGTATCGTTCTCCTCGCGTCAGGATCAGAATATTTTTGATATTCCCCCCCGCGATGGATTTGGCCAAGGGAATCGGGTCGGAAATACCCCCGTCGAGGTATTTCCTCCCTTCGATTGAGACCATACGGGAAAGCAGAGGCAGGGAGGAGGAAGCCCGCAGACGTTCCATGTCGGTTTTCAAATCCGCAAGCTCCAGATATGCGGGCAATCCCGTCTCCACATCGGTTACGACCGCCGTCAGTTTTTGGGGATTACTCCGAAAGAAATCGTAATCAAAAGGGAGCAGCCGTTCCGGGATATCATAATACGCAAACTGTTTGCCGAAATAATCGCCGGTTGTGAAAAGATTCCGAAAACTGCCGTAGCGGTAATTATTCACAAATTGCAATACCGTATTGGCAGCGCGTCCCCGCTGACGGGACTTGTAGCTGCACGCGTGACAGGCCCCCGCCGATACGCCGTAAATCTCCGGGAGGAATATTCCGGCATCCAGCAGATAATCGAGGGCGCCCGCCGTATAGACGCCGCGCATGCCGCCGCCTTCCAGAACCAATCCGATCCCGGTTATTTGTTGATTTTCCATGAGCATTTTCCGTCCTTTCAGCGATGAAATCCTTTCTACAAATTTTTGGCCCGGGCAGGTCTCAAATCCCGCAGACCCTTCGGGAGCTTCTCCAAAATACCCTGCTCCAGCTTTTTCCGGTTCTTCTGGAAAAAGATCCCCAGCGCGATAAAACACACCCCGATCAGGGTCAGAAAGACCGGAAACATAGCCGACCGGCGGAAAAAGTCATAGGCGAGCTTTCCCAGGAAAAAAGCGAGGCCTATGGTCCCGAAAACGAGAAACACGTTCCGGGCAAGGAATACGCCCGCCAGGACCAAAAGCGCGTGAATGAGCCCGTAAATCAATACATGCTCCAATCTTCCCGAGTGTCGCATACTGAGTCCTCCACAGAAAGAAAGGAGCCCGAAGAAATACAGCCAGAAGGCATAATCTTTTTTGCATTTGAGATCGCAGAGATAGCCGATTTTCATCATCACAATCCCGAAGAGGATGGAAACCACCGAGCGGGCTTCCCAGGTGATGGAGTTTTGTCCCGAAAGAACCGGCACGATATCCATGGAAAAAAACCACAGGGTCCCCGAGATCAGGAACACGTGAAAGGGAAAACGGGCGGTCCAGAAGACGACTGCCGCCACTATGAGCGTCGAAAGCTCGAGGATCAGCCATCTCCCCTTGATCCAGACATAGTAATCGTGGTATTCGTAGCCCTTTGGCCAGAAGCCGCTGACGGCGAGGATCGAAAAGACGAAAAGAGGCATGACCGCAATGGGGATCGAGAGCAAAAGGCCTCCGGCCGTCGTGAGTTTTTTTCGGAAATAGAGATACAAACCCGCGCTGCCGAAGACGACGAAATAAAATGCCGAGAAGACCGTAATGGCGTAGTCGCCGAAGCGCGACCACTGCCGGTACATGAGCCATGTGACCGCGGAGATGATGAGTAAGGCGCCGCCGTAATAGAGGACTTTCTGCAAACCCGAGGCCCCGACTTCCGATCCTTCGGCGAGGATCCGGAAGGCCTTGACCTGCTCCTCGGTAAATATGCCCTGCTTGAGGGCTTCCTGTAATTGCCCGTCTGTGTATTTCATCGTTTCTCCTTCCTGACGCTTTTCTTTTCCGTCAATGCGTTGTCTTTATCCCCTTGGGCGGGATCCCGGAATTCCCCGTAGCGTCCGCTGGCAATGGCCCAGAGATAGAGACTCGCCACGGAACCGTGGGGCGAATAGCGCGTCCGGCAGCGCTCAATGAATTCGTTCGTGATTTCCCGGCGCCCGTAGAGCATCCGCATGCCCCGCCGGATGGCAAGATCGTCGTAACTCAGGATATCGGGGCGCTGAAGGCAAAAGATCATCAGCATTTCCGCGGTCCAGATCCCGATCCCCCGAAGCCTTGTCAGGGCGGCCG
>JAISST010000007.1 GCA_031272945.1 Fusobacteriaceae bacterium | reverse complement strand
GGAAGGTTATCAAAGGGAAGACGGGTATAATCCCGCGGAAATTCAAGAAACCACTGTGGATTTGTCGGGTTTTCATTTTCTGCGCAAATCGTTTTTGCATATGACTATGGGCATTCTGGTACCCGCGGCGGTTGCCGTCTATTTTCTGTTCTTTGACCGGAGGATATTCTTTGCGATCAGAGACGTCCGGGTTATCGGCGTAATTCAACTTGTCGTCGTTTTATTCCTGAGTTTTTCCATCCGGAAAATTTCTTTTGTGACGGCCGTGATTCTCTTTTATTTATACTCGGCCCTGACCGGCGTGACCTTTGCCTACGTAGGGGCTCTGTACAGTCCCGCAAGCGTACTTTATACCTTTGCGATCACCCTGACGATCTTCGCGGCGCTATCTGTCTACGGTTATCTTACAAAGGAAGATCTGCGGGGCTATGGAAAGTTTTTCATGATCGGACTTTTGTCCCTGATCCTCCTTTCGGTAGTCAATCTCTTCTTGAACGCCTCCACCCTGTACTGGATCGGGACCGTAGCAGGAGTAGCCATATTCACGCTTTTGATCGCCTATGACGTCAACAGGATCAAGCGTTGGTCTGAGGAGCTGATCCGGGAGGATCCCGCCATGGCTGCAAAAATGGGAATCATCGGAGCCCTGGAACTCTATCTTGATTTTATCAACCTGTTTCTCTATGCGCTGAGAATCTTCGGAAAAAGAAGAAACTGAGATTTTGTGGATACTCTATGGCGTGCGGGGGAAAAATGCGGAAGAATCACAGGGGCTTTCTGAAAAAAACATGCTGGATATTGGCGCTTTGCACAGCGCCTTTTTCCCTTTGGGCCGCCCAAATCCATCTGAATGATTCCGCCGGCGCGTTCCACCGGCAAATCCTGCAAGACCGCGGCCGTTTTCAGTTACGGGAGCAGGTGATCCTGCAAAAGGCCGGGAAACAAGGCCGTAGCGGCAGCAACCAATATGTGGAGTATTTTTATCCCCGGGGACTGCTTGCGGGTACGATCAGCAATTTCCCCAAGAATCCGGACTTGCGTCTCGGTATGGGCTACGGCTACCTCAAAACGACCGAGCGCTTCCAAGGGCATGCCGCCAAAACGAAAACAAGATCTCACGGATTGCAGATGTTTGCGGCTTATACGCCCGGCGTCTGGCAGTTTTCTGCTCAGGCGGGCTCTGTCTGGGCAAGGGAGAATCTTTACGCAACGGGAATCCCTTCTGCCCGTATCCATGACCGGAATTTTTTCGGCGGAGCGGAAATGGGACGGTATTTTGCGTTGGGCGACAATTTTCTGACCTTTTATCCCCATTTGGGAGTAAGCTATACGGATTACAGGAAATCCGCCTATGGCGGCGTCCCGAAATCCCGGGAGCGCGTGCCGGAGGGAGAAGCGGGCCTTGGAATTTACAGCTTTTTGACGGAAAGTATTCTGCTGAGCGCGGATTTTACCTGGCGGCATGAATTTGAAGATCGCGGGGAAGTTTCTATTTTCGGCGGAAAGATCTCGCGGCAAGGGGCGGATCGGAATACCGGCGCGGTTCATGTGTCCGTGGCCTGTTACACCTCTCCGGATTTTGCCCTCTATGTGCAATACGACGGGGTTTTCGGAGAAAAGAACCGCCGACATTCCGTAGGCGTCGGCATGTCCCACAATTTTTAAAAAATACAGATACGGGAGTAAGCCATGAAGAAGCGATGTATGATTTTGATCCTGCTGGTATTTGCGGGAATTTCTCTCTTTTCCGGAGAACTATACCACAATGAAGGCGCCGACTACTCTTTGGAGATTCCGGAGGGATGGACGAAAATCCCCGACGACGTGCTGGCGAAAGATCTGGAAAAAATGCCTCTCGGTTCCAAAGTGCTCAATATGACCGGCTTTGAGGCGGGTAATCCCGCGCTTGCGGCCAATCCCAAGGTCTATGTGGCACAATTTTTGGGAACCCTTACTTGGAATAAACTGCTGGCTCTTGTGAAAAAACAGGAGCAGGACCGGGAAAAAGCCGTAGAAGCGGGAACCCCGGGAATCCAACACTATGCCGATACCGAAATAGACGAGGCGAATCACAAAATTACGATGTACAATATCATCGGCCAACCGGGCGCCGACGGGATTCTGCTGATCATTGTCATGATTCCCGGAAAAGAGCGCATCATGAACGCCACCTTCTATCTGGAAGAAAAGGCCTATGTGGAATACCTGCCCGACATCAGAACGATCCGGGATTCTTTGCGCTTTGATGATGTCGCCGCTTACCGACCCGGGATCACGGATAAGTTCCCCGGGATTTTTTCCAAAGCGGTCGGCGGGATGCTGATTCTCCTGTGGGTTTTCTGGGTTTGGCAAAAAAAGAGAAAAGGCGGGAAAACCACGGAATAGAATTTTCCCGACCTTTTGAATCCAGGTTGTAGCGTTAAATTCCGGCTTGCGCAATGGCAAGCCGTTTTTTATTCCACGACGCCCTTTGTCTTCATAAAATCCGCGAGATACAAAAAAGGCGTATCACAAAGGGCAATGATAAACTTCAGCAAGTAGGTGGAAAAGAAAATCTGTACCAATACCTCGAAAGGATAGACTCCCCAGAAAGCGATGGCCGTAAAAATCACATTGTCGATGGCCTGACTGACCAGAGTGCTCATGTTATTCCGGATAAACATCAGTTTTTTGGCGGGAAAAATCGAGCGCCACTTGAAATAAGACCATACGTCATGGGTCTGGGAGATCAGATAGGCCGTCAGCGAAGCGAACGAAAGCCTCGGCATAAACTCAAAAATATTCCGGACCCCTTCAAAGGAGATGCCGCCGCCTTCCGTCGTCGAAGGCGCCATGGATATGGCGCATTTCATGATGACCGTGGTTGCGATCATCGCGAAAAATCCTATTTTTACCGCCCGCAAGGCCTCTTTTTTCCCGTAATTTTCCGAGAGAATGTCCGTCACAAGGAAACTTCCCGCATAGAGGATATTTCCCAGCGTCGTGGTAAAACCGAACAGGTCCACCAACATGGTGACCTGGATGTTGGCCAGGATGGTGGAAATGGGAATCCAGCAGTAAAGCCCGGTCAGACCGAAAAAATAATAAATCAGCATGATGGCCGCGAAATTCGCGAACAACATCAAAAACCAGAAAACCTCATTTGGCATGTTAACCCCCGTGTTTCTTTTGTTTAATTTGTTTATTTTACGCCGTAGTATTCGAGAATACCACGGACGATTCCGTTCACGATCTTCTCCTGATAGGCGTCTGTGGATAAGAGCGCATCTTCCTGCGCGTTTGTCATGAATCCCATCTCCAGCAGGATCACGGGAACCGTGGACCAGTTGAGCCCTGTCATATCCGAACGTTCCATGACGCCTCTGTTTTTTGCCCCCGTTTCAGCGACACAGTTTTTGAGGACGAGTTGGGCGAGCTTTTTGCTTTCGGCCACCACGCCCGGCGTTTTTACATACTCGGAAGAGGGTACGAGCATGTGCATGCCGCTCACTGCCTTTGTGGGACCCGCGTCGGCGTGGAGACGGACGGCCATGTCCGCCCCGGCTTCGTTGGCCAATACCGCTCGTTCGATATTGCTTCGTTCCGCTTCATGGGTCTCCCTGGTCATCAGGACCGTGGCCCCTAATTCCTGCAGTCGGGTCTGCAATTTTTTCCCCACAATCAGCACAAGCTGTTCTTCCGTGTATTTGGCGCCCCTTGTACCCGATACGAAAGCCGGTTTCGTTTTCGTAGATGTCGGCGCGATTTTCTCATTGTATTTTTTTTTGGTCAGTCCGTGACCGGGATCAATACAGATGATCCGTCCTTTGAGGATGTCTTGCGGAGCTTTCGCCCCCTTTGAAAACAAAGGAGGCGGGGAAAGAAGAAGCGCGGCCGCAAGGAAGACGGTTTTCCAGAATTTTTTTTTCATGACAGGCAACCTCCTTTTCATCAATAGTCCGCGTTTTTGGGCGTTCTCGGGAAGGGGATCACGTCCCGGATGTTCTGCATGCCCGTAATGTACATCAGAATCCGCTCAAAGCCGAGACCGTAGCCAGAATGCGGAAAAGACCCGTATTTTCTCAGGTCGAGATAGAAACCGTAGTCCTCTTTTTTCATGCCGTCGTCCTCGATGCGCTTCAAGAGTAAATCATAATTGTCCTCACGCTGGGAGCCGCCGATGATTTCGCCTATGCCGGGGGCCAGCAGATCCATGGCCCGGACGGTCTTTCCGTCGGGATTGAGCTTCATGTAAAAGGCCTTGATGTCCTTGGGATAATTGATCAAAAATACCGGCTTTTTAAAATGCTCTTCGGCCAGATAGCGCTCATGCTCGCTCTGGAGATCAATTCCCCACTCCACAGGATATTCGAACTTCCGGCCGGATTTTTTCAACACCTCAATGGCTTCCGTATAGGAAAGCCTTGCGAATTCGCTGTGCAGAACATTGTCGAGCTTGGCGATCAGGCCCTTTTCGATCCACTGGTCAAAAAACGCCAGTTCCTCGGGGCAGTTGTCCTTGACATATTGAATAATAAACTTGACCATGCTCTCGGCGGTCTCCATATTGGCCTCGAGGTCGGCGAAGGCCAGTTCGGGTTCGATCATCCAGAATTCCGACGCGTGTCTGGCCGTGTTGGAGTTTTCCGCCCGGAACGTGGGCCCGAAGGTATAGACGTTGCGGAAGGCGGCGCAGAAGGTTTCCACATTGAGCTGGCCCGAGACCGTAAGATTTGTCTCTTTTCCGAAAAAGTCCTCTTTGGTGTTCACGGTCCCGTCGGGATTTTTCGGTACATTGGCGAGATCGAGGGTCGTGACCCGGAACATCTCTCCGGCCCCTTCGGCGTCGGATCCCGTAATAATCGGCGTATGCACATAGACAAAGCCCCGTTCCTGGAAAAATTTGTGGATGGCGTAGGCCACGACGGAACGCACCCGAAATACGGCCGTAAACGTATTGGTCCTGGGCCTCAGATGGGCCATGGTCCGCAAGAATTCAAAGGAATGACGCTTGTTTTGCAGAGGATAATCGAGATCGGCCTTCTGGCAAACCTCCACGGCGGCGGCGTGGACCTCCACATCCTGTCCCGCCCCCTGTGATTCCACGACGGGTCCCGTCACGACGATCGAAGAAATGATCGAAAGGCGCGACACTTCGTCAAAATTGGGGAGCGATGCGTCGCAGACGATCTGGATTCCCTTGAAAAAACTTCCGTCGGAAAGCTCGATAAAACACAAGTTCTTGGAAACCCTGATTTTCTTGACCCAGCCGGAAAGCTTGACCTCCTTTCCGAGGTACGCCCCGCTTTGTCTGAAGATCTCTTTTACACTGCTGTCTTTCATTATATATTCCTCCATTGAGATAATTAATTATTATTGAAATTCATGTTTGTGATAATGGCGAGACTCAAAAATATCGTGAAAATCGAAGTGCCACCGCTGCTGAGTATGGGCATGGGGACCCCCATGACCGGCATGAGCCCGATGACCACAAAGAGGTTGATAAACATCTGGGAGATGATAAAACCGCCGATCCCTACCGCGAGATATTTCCCGAAAGGATTGTCCAGATCCATGGCCGTGCTGCGCGTGACATTGAAAAGCAGGAAAAACAGGATAAAGACCATCAGAAGCCCGATAAACCCGAATTCCTCTCCGATCGTCGCCAGGATGAAATCGGTGCGGACCTCAGGCAAATAGCCGTATTTTTGCGTCCCGTTGAAGTAACCGCGCCCTTTCCAACCGCCGTTTCCGAAAGCGAGGATGGACTGCCCTACCTGGTAGCCGATTTCCCTGTCGTATTGTCCGGTCATAAGGCCCGTGATAAAAAACCGGATTCGCTTGAGTTTGTATCCGCTGAGGCCGTCTCCGCTCTGGCCCAGAACATAGGAGATCAGTCCCCCAATCCCGCAAACAATAAAGATTGTGGCATAGGCGATATATTTCAGATCGATGTTGGCGAAAAGCAGCATGAAGCCCCAAATCAAGGCGTAATGGATGCAAGTCCCGGTGTCGTTCTGCAAGAAAATCAACAGGGCAAATATGGCGAAAACCGGAAAAACATTGGCCACGATTCCCAAATTCCGGATGTTTTTTCTTTCACAGGCGGCCAGATGATGGGCGATGAGAATAATAAAGGGAAGTTTCAGGAATTCCGCAGGTTGCAAACCCAAGGGTCCCAGTTTGATCCAACCCTTTGTGCCTTTCACGTTGGGAATGAGACCGGGCAGCAGCTTTCCACCCGCCAACATGAAAAAAAGGGCAAAGACGGAGCCCAAAAGGATCAGCAGACTGAACCGTTTGCTGTCCAGCAGACGGTAGGGGATATTGGAACAGACGGCGGAGACGGAAACGGCGCCGAGGAGGAATATCACGTGCTTTTGCATGATTCCTTTGAATTTTTCATCGAGGATGTTTGTGCTGTACATGTTGATGATACTCACGGCCACCAGGATCACAATCACCGCTAGAATCACGCGGATGCGGATTTTTTTTCTCTTGGCGATCTCCATTTCAACCTGCCGGGCTTTGATTTCCCGGATATTTCTGTTCTCATTGACTTCTTTTATTTCCATAAAAATCTCCCGCAAAGATAAGCCCCGTCACTGGCGGGGCATCATTTTGGCAAAGGGGCTGTTATCGGTCTATCGTGATTTCCGGTTCGTCGTCTTCCGGCGACAGAGAAGAATATTTGACGCCTTTGGGAATTGTGCAGAAGATTTTGTCCGCCGGGGAATAGAGGATCCCGTCCTGCATAAACATGGCGCCGCTCAGGTAATGAATGATCCGTCGGGCATTGTCGTTTCCCACGTCAGACAAATTGATGTGCAGGATTTTGTTGTCCTTGATGACTGAAATACACTTTCCGCAATCTTCCACTCCGTTGGGTTTGATAAAAACTATCTCCATCCCTTACCTCCATACGATAATCTGAAAACCTGAACCGTTCTCTCTTATAATCATAATCTTTTTCCGGATTTTTTTCAACTATAATTTTCAATTTCCCGTAAAATTTTCCGGATTTTTTTCAGAATCTCTCCGGCTTTGAGCTTGGAAGAAAATCCGGCCGCCTTTTTATGACCCCCGCCGCCGAAAGAAACGGCGATTTTGGAAAGATCGCAGGCGACGCTTTTCGTACGCAAGCTTCCTTTTATGCTTCCGTCTTCCTCTTCCCGCAGGAAAAGAGCCGTCAACGCTTCCTCATATTCGATCAGACGCTCGACGATACTCTCGGTATCTTCTTTTCTCCCGTTCAAGCGCCGCATTTCTTCATAGGACAGCGAAAAAAACGCAAGACGCTCCTCCGGAAAATACGCCATGCGAAACATGGCTTCGCCGATGAGCTTGACGGCGCCCCAGGATTTTTTCTGCAAAAATTCCCGGATGACCCTGGCGTTGTCGACGCCTGCTCCGATCAGGTCCGCAGCCATGGCGAAGGTGGCTGGGCTCACATTATCGTGAGAAAAATTGCCCGTATCATTCACAAGACCGGTGTATAGACATTCGCCGACGGCGACATCCACGGAGATACCGGCGTCTTTCAGCAAGTCATAGATGATTTCGCTTGTGGAGGAGATATCTCTCACATAGTTCAAGCGGCCATAACCCGGGTTCGTGATATGGTGGTCGATGTTGACGACATAAGTGTTTTCGGCAAGGGCCGCCGTTTTCCCGCAGCGTTTGAGATCGGCGCTGTCCAGGCAGACCAGGATATCACAGGGATAGCGCTCTTCCTCCCGATATTGCTCAATGCGGTCAAAACCGTCCAGAAATCTCGTGGTATCCGGGGCCTTGTCCTGGAGCACGATCCGCAGGCTTTGGATTCTTCCGTCGGGGACGAGTTTTTTTAGCCCGTGATAGAGGCCGAGGGTTGCGCCGATGGCGTCGCCATCGGGATTGACATGGGTCGTCAGGATCATGCGCCCGCCTTGCTTCAATTTTTCCGTTATTTCTTTCAAGCTTGCCGTCATGGTTATCTGGGATTCTCCTCTATCAGTTTTCTTTCTTCGTCGGTGAGTTTTTTCAACCCTTCCCGGTACAGTTTATCGGGATCATGCCCCAGCGCTCTGGCCATCCGGTTCATGACCGCGATTTCCACCATGGCCGCCGCGTTCCTTCCCGAAGACATGTACAGCACAATTTTGGGGATGTTCTTGTTCAGAATTTCATAGGCGCCGCTTTCATAATGGAGGGAGGTCAGGTAGTCCTCGGTCTTCTGTTCGCGCATTTCAATCACAAAATCCAGCCTCTTGTTGAGCCGGACGGCGCCCAGACCGTAGAGAGCCTTGATGTCAATGACCCCCAGACCCCGGACTTCCATAAAATAAGGCAGCCGCGCCGCTCTTCCGACGACTGCGCCGCCGGTGTCGCGGGAAAATTTGACAAAGTCGTCGGCGACGAGCCGATGCCCCCGGTGAATGAGCTCCAGCGCCGTTTCACTTTTCCCGATCTGACTTTTTCCGATGATCAGGACTCCGAAACCGTAGAGCTCCAGAAAAACCCCGTGAACGGATAACGTGGGATTGAAGGCTGTTTCGAGATAACCGTTGAAATTGGCGATCACCTGGGAAACCTTTTTATAGGGACTTTTGCATAAAATCAGGCCCCTTTTCCGGACGAGCTCCAGAAACCAGGAGGGAACTTCCGTATCGACCGTGGTTACCAGCATGGGAAAGGGGTAACTCAGGTATTTTTCCAGAATCTCATTGCGTCTTTCTCCGGGAAGTCCGTTGAGGTAGCGAAATTCGTCATTGGAAAAGATCTGGATGCAAATGTTTTCCGGATCCTCATAGATATCGAAAAAACCCGAGAGGGCCAGGGCCGGACGGTGGATGGAAACCGTCGTCACCTGGGTTGTCTCCAGCGCTTTTTCACCGGTGATGACCTTGAGGCCGAACTGATTTTTCAATGCCAGCACGCCGATTCGCTTTTTGTCCATATCTTTATCCCCTTGCATTTTTTTATTTTCCTCGATGATTTTTTTCGTTTCGGCTACGAAGATCTCGGCGGAATTCTCCCCGATTATTTTGAGCCGCGAATTCATTGCCGCCGCTTCGAGAATCACGGCAAGGTTTCGTCCTTTACGGACCGGCAATACGATTTTGGGAACCCTTTCCCCCAAAAATTCCGCGTAGATTTCATCGAGACCCAGTCGATCGTAAAACTCTTTCTCATTCCATTCCTCCAAGACAATCAGCAGATCAATTTTTTTCTTGGCCCGGGTGGATTTGATGCCGTATTGGGTCGTCACATCGATTTTCGTGCCGTCTTTTTGGTTTTGCAGAAAGAAGTGGCTGTCTTCGACGCTTTTGTCGAGGCGATTGCAGCCCTCGAGATAGTTTTCCGCCAGACGCCGGATCAGGACATTGTCGTCGGTGATGATCCGGTGACCCCGGTCCAGAAGTTCGATGGCGACGCCGATCTTGGCGTCCTCATAGCCTGTGATCAAAACGCCGATTCCGTAGATTTCAAGGAATGTGTACCCCGGCAGGATCATTTCCTCCACAAAATTTTTCTGCAAAAAGAATTTCAGTTCCCGGATTGTAACCGGCGTGTCCTTTTTGCTTTTGAGAAGCGTTACGTTGTGGATTGTCGCCAAGCGAACGAGGATGCGCTCCATGGCTTCGTCGTCCCAGGTGATCACCAGGGCCGGGAAGCGATAAGAGAAATACTTCGTCAGAAGGGCGATCAGCACCTGCTCCGACAGCGTGCGCATATACATCAGTTCTTTTCTGCCGCAGACCTGAACGCTCTGCTCCAGATCTTCTCCGCTGTAACTAAAAAAACCCGTCAATTCATAGCCGATCTGGTAGATGTTGGGACGTTCTATCTGCCTCGCGGGATCGCCGGGATTCAAAACCTCCAGTTCCAGTTTGTCAATGAGATCCTGGATCGTAGGGTTCATTTTTTCATGGGACAGGAAATTACTCAATCAAATCGCCGCCTTCCTTTTCCCGGTTGCGGGATATGATGACAGGCGCGACAACGCCTTTGGTTCTGTGCTGCTTTACATATTCCTCATTGCGGAAGAATTGGGCGTCCCGTCTTCGAAACGCGCCGTCGGCAAGTTCGGTAAAATTCTCTTTCTTCAGCGTCCGTTCTTCTTCCATTTTTCGGATGTTTTGAAAGATGAAAAACTCCGTTCCGAAAAAAACCGTCACGATCACGAGCATCGTGCAAAATGAGAAGACGGTCGTTTGTTTTTTCTGGGTCTTTCTTTCCCACGGCGCGGACAGTTGCCCCGCCGGCGCGTTACCGCGTAAATCTGTGACCTTCATATCAGAAAACCTCTATAAGTTTATGGGCGGTATTTTTCTTTAAATTCGCTGAGCAAATAGAAAGAACCGCATATAAGCGTAAGCTTTTTCCCTTTTTCCCGAGCGATCCGCCAGGCTTTTTCCAGGTTGTCTTCCACGATGTACTCCTCTTTGCGGCCCGCCGCTCTCTCCCGGATTTCTTCTCCCTTCAGTCCTCGTGGATTGTGGGAAATCTCCGTAAAGATAATCGTATCGGCCAGCGAATCGAGAATTTCCGTCATTTTTTCTATGTTTTTGTCCCGGAGGATGGAGGTCAGGATCACGGTGTCCTCTCTCCGGTAAGCTTTCCGGATAATTTTTGCAAGTTCCGCCATGCCCGCCTCGTTGTGGGCGCCGTCCAAAATCACAAGAGGTTGTCGTGACCATACCTCAAAGCGGCATTCCCAGCGGACGCCGGCAAAACCTTTCCGGAGCGCCGCTTCCCCTACGGGCAGCAGACGGAGCGCTTCATAGGCGCAAAGAAAATTCTGGAACTGATAATCGCCGAAAAGAGCGAAATCCCAAGTCTTGTCATCAATCGTAACAAGGGTGTGAAAACGCTCATAATCCAAATGATATGACGCGTTCTTATACTTTTCCAACACATTTGTCGGAGCGAAGCCCTGGGGCATATGCACGCGGACGACCCGCAGGAAATCAGGATTATTGTCTCCTACGACAACATTTTCGCAATTTTTAATAATACCGGCCTTTTCCCGGGTGATTTCCGCTATGGTATTTCCGAGATATTCCGTGTGTTCCAGCGATACGTTGGTAATGACGCAAATGAGGTCGTCACAGATATTGGTGGCGTCAAAACGTCCGCCCATACCGGTTTCAAGTACGACATACTCCGCGCCCGCATCGGCAAAATACCGGAACATCATGGCGGTGGTCACTTCAAAGAATGTGGGATGGACGCCCGCTCTGGCAATCGCTTTTTTCGTAAGCTCATAATAACACGCGATTTCTTCATCGCCGATGTCTCTGCCGTCCAGGGAAATCCGCTCGTTGAACCTCAGAATATGCGGGGAGATATAGCGCCCCGTATGATAACCGGCCGCCTGAAGGCAATTTGCAATGGCGGCGGTTACGGAACCCTTTCCGTTTGTTCCCGCCACGTGGATGATCTTGAAGGAATCCTGGGGGTTCCCCAATTCCCCGCAAATTTTCCGGATATTTTCCAAACCCAGTTTGATGCCGTGCATGGAATACGCGTAGAGCTCTTCCAGCAGGGCTTCCGTTTTTTTTAGTTTTTCCTGATCGAAAGTTTGTTCCGTCATTTCTATCATCATTTTTCAGGCGTAATTTTGCACGAGCGCTCGCAACAGACGCGCCGATCGTTCCGCCGATGAATCCACAAATTTTTTGAAGTCGGCGTTGGCGTCGCCGTCCGCTTTATCAGAAACAGCCCGAATCACAAGGCAGGGCGTGTGAAGGACATGACAGACGTGAGCCACAGCGGCTCCTTCCATTTCCGTGCACATTCCGCCAAACTGCGACCGCAGCCGCCTGATTTTCTCCGGGGAGGCAATAAACACATCGCCGCTCAATATCCTGCCCCTGACAATCTTTATATCCGTAAATAATTTTATTGCCGATTTTTCCGCCATTTCCACGAGACGGGGGTCACAGGGAAAACGTGACGTATCCATTCCCGGAATCTCTCCGGGTTTTTTTCCGAAGGCCGTTACGTCAAAATCGTGTTCCAAAAGTTCATCGCCGATCACAATGTCTCCGATATCGAGCGAAGGATCAAGAGCGCCGGCCACGCCCGTGAATAAAACCGCGTTCACCTGAAAGCGGGAAATGAGCAGAGACGCCACAATGGCCGCGTTCACTTTGCCGATTCCGCATTGAGCCAAAACGACAGGTTTTCCGGCCAGGCTACCTTCGAGAAATTCCAGGCTTCCCGCCACAACGCGTACGGGAGTGGATTTTTCCTCTATGTCCTCTATCTCCTTTTTCAATCTTTCCGTTTCTTCCGGCATAGCGCCGATGATTCCAAACTTGAACATACGCAAACAACCCTGGCGCCGTTTAAAATAAAAAACATACCGGCCAATTCATAGTATTCATGTTATTATACCATAAAATACGCTTTCACGCAAGCGGATTTTTTTTCTCTAAGAAGCCACAGAGCCTATGTGACCGGAAATGTGCCGGACAAAGAAAAAAACGCCTTATTTCAAGACGAAAAGGGCTGTTCCGTTAAGATTTGCGCTCAGGCTTCGCTCAAATAAAATCTGGTTCCTTGGGAGCTGAGGACGCCGTCCCTCTTCAAGTGGCTGATCTCGCGCATCATTGCGCTGCGGTCCACGCAGAGGTATTCCGACAGGGAGATGAGGGAGAGAGGGATCGTGAAGGGATTGGATCCGGCCGTATGCCGGATGTACTTCAAATAGGCCAGCAGTTTTTTCCGGATCGTGTTCTGGCTGATGATGCTGAGATGCAGGGATAAAAGCTGCACTTTTTTGGCGGTCATATGAAAAAGATTGTTGATGAGCTGGGTATGGTGTTCGCATATTTTACTGCAGGGGGTGATGATGTGTTTGTAGTCGATGAACATGACCTTGGCGTAGCTGGTGGACTCAATGATGTATTCGAAGTTTTCGATGGGGACATGAAAGATCTCCCCGAAGACGTCCCGGACTCTGTAGGTCTCCAGTTCCTGGTACTCGCCTTCGCTGTTGATGGCGTAGAGATGCGCGCTTCCCGTGAGCAACACCCCGATTTTGTTTTTTTTGTCCGAATAGCATAAAATGGTCTCATTGGCTGAATATGTCCTCAGCTCCGGTTGGAAGCAGGAAATCATTTCCCGGATTTCCTCCCGGGGGATCCCGTTATCAATTGTGAAATTTTGCATTTTTCCTCCTTTTCCCCGAAAAAAAATGTGTTCTCTGTAAATTTTACTACAAAAAAGTTGCGGATGCAACATAAAATTTTTCAAAATAATGTTATGATAAATACACAGAATGATTCAAATACAACTCGTTTGACGGATAATTTTACAGGATCAATTCAAAAGGAGGTAATGTCTATGTTGTTTCAAACAACCGAGAAACATGAAGAATTCAGAAAAAAGATTCGGGAATTTGCTGAAACGGAAGTAAAACCCAACGCTTTTACCTGGGATCAGGAAAACGAATTCCCCGAAGAAGCGGTGAAAAAGCTGGGCGAGATGGGGGTCCTCGGAACGCCCTTTCCGAAAGAATACGGCGGACTGGGGGAAGACGTACTGTCTTACGCCATCGCCGTAGAAGAGCTGTCCCGGGTGGACGGCGGCACGGGCGTCATCCTGTCGGCCCATGTATCGCTGGGATCCTGGCCGATCTTCGCTTTCGGGACTGAGGAGCAGAAGAAAAAATACCTCGTACCTCTTGCAAAAGGTGAAAAATTAGGGGCTTTCGGCCTGACGGAACCCAATGCCGGATCCGACGCCGGCGGCACGGAAACGACCGCAGTCCTCGAAGGGGATTATTACCTCCTCAACGGCGGCAAGATCTTCATTACAAACGGCGGTCCCGCAGATACCTACGTGGTCTTCGCGGTGACGACGCCCGGAATCGGAACGAGAGGCATCAGCGCCTTTATTGTGGAAAAAGGCTGGGAAGGATTTACGTTCGGGGAACATTACAACAAAATGGGAATCCGTTCTTCGGCAACGACGGAACTCGTCTTTGAGGACGTGAAAGTCCCGAAGGAAAATCTCCTCGGAAAGGAAGGGGAAGGATTCAAGATCGCCATGGCGACCTTGGACGGAGGCCGGATCGGAATCGCCGCGCAGGCGCTGGGAATCGCCCAGGGCGCCTATGAGGAAGCCCTGGAATACGCAAAGGAAAGGAATCAATTCGGCTATCCCATTGCGGGACAGCAGGCCGTATCTTTCAAACTCGCCGATATGGCCACAAAGCTGCGGGCTGCCAGATACCTCATTTACAGCGCCGCGGAGCTCAAGGAAGCCCACGCTCCCTACGCCATGGAAGCGGCCATGGCCAAGATGTACGCCTCCGATATCGCGCTGGAAGTGACCAATGACGCCCTGCAGATTCACGGCGGCAACGGATTTATGAAAGGCATGCTGGTGGAGCGGGCTTACCGGGACGCCAAAATCACCACCATTTATGAGGGGACAAACGAAATCCAGCGCGTTGTAATCGGCGCCTCCCTGGTGGGAAAGATCAAGACCGGAGCGGCGGCGCCCCCCGCCAAAGCCAAGGGACCCATTACGGGAGTCCGGAAGAAGCAGATCTTTACGGACGGCTCCGCGCAGGAGAAAGTGAACGCCCTCGTGGCCGCCCTGAAGAAAGACGGATACGATTTTACGGTGGGGATCGACATCAATACGCCCATTTCCCAGGCGGATCGCGTGGTCAGCGCCGGAAAGGGCATCGGCCCCAAGGAAAATATGAAATTGGTGGAAGCGCTTGCATTGCAGGCCGGAGCGGCTCTGGGCTCTTCGAGACCCGTGGCCGAAACGCTGAAATATGTCCCCTTGAATCGCTATGTGGGCATGTCGGGCCAGAAATTCAACGGCAATCTCTATATCGCCTGCGGTATTTCCGGCGCGGGTCAGCATTTGAAGGGGATCAAGAACGCCACGACCATTGTGGCCATCAACAAAAGCAAAAATGCGCCGATCTTTAAAAACGCAGACTACGGGATCATCGGGACCGTAGAGGAAATCCTGCCTCTGCTGACAGCCGCCCTCGATACGGGCGCGCCCAAGATTGACGCGCCGCCTGCCAAGAAGATGAAGAGACCGACGATCAAAAAGGAAAAATCCAGATACGATGTCTATGTCTGCGGCGGTTGCGGCTATGAATACAATCCGGAATTCGGGGATCCCGAAGCGGATGTGGCCGCCGGAACCACGTTTGAAAAGCTGGCCGAAGATTGGATCTGCCCTGAATGCGGCGAGTCCAAAGACAGTTTTATCAAGGCGTGAGGACCCCGTAGGGGCGCATTGCGGGTCCGAAAGAAGATGACCCCGCCCGCAACAAACAAAGATCAAAATCATGTTGTTGTAAATAAGGAGAGTGATATAATGTATTGCGTAAGAAAAGTTACAGACGATCTGTATTGGGTCGGCGCCAATGAAAACAGATTGGCTTTGTTTGAAAATATTCATCCCATTGAAAACGGCGTGTCCTACAATTCCTATCTGCTGCTGGACAAGAAGACCGTGCTCTTTGATACGGCGGACTGGGCAGTATGCCGCCAATTTCTGGAAAATATCGAGTATGTGCTCAACGGCAGACCCCTTGACTATCTCGTGATCAATCATATGGAGCCCGATCACGGGGGATCCATTGAGGAAATCCTGTTGCGCTACCCAGACGTAACGATTATCAGTACCGAAAAGGCCTTCATGATCATGCGTCAGTTCGGATTCAAAATTGACGGACATACGCTGAAGGAAGTAAAAGAAGGGGATACCGAGACATTCGGAAAGCATACGGTGACGTTCATCGCGGCCCCCATGGTGCACTGGCCCGAGGCCATGGTGACCTTTGACATTACAAACGGCGTACTCTTCGCGGCGGACGCCTTCGGCTCCTTCGGAAAGCTTTCGGGCAGGCTTTTCAACGATGAGGTGAATTTTGACAGGGACTGGATTGACGACGCGCGGCGGTATTATACGAATATCGTGGGAAAATACGGCCCCCACGTGCAGCTCCTTTTGAAGAAAGCCTCGACGATCCTCGGCAGCATCAAGATCATCTGCCCGCTGCACGGACCCGTATGGCGCAGTGATTTCGGCTACATCCTCGACAAATACATCAAGTGGAGCACCTATGAACCCGAGGAAAAAGGGGTTCTCATCATCTATGCCTCCATGTACGGCAATACCGAAGCCGTAGCGAACAATTTCGCGACCCGGCTTGTGGAAAAGGGTATCACAAATATCAAAATGTACGACGTGTCCAAGACCCATGTGTCGTTCCTGATCGCGGATACCTTCAAATACAGCCATGTGGTACTTGCCTGCGTGACCTACAATCTCGGAATCTATCCGGTAATGCACAATTACCTGGAGGACATGAAAGCGCTCAATCTCCAGAAGAGAACATTCGCGGTTATCGAGAACGGTTCCTGGGCGCCGAAGTCCGGTTCCCTGATCCGGGAGTTCCTCGATGAGCAGTTGAAGGAAATCACGGTCCTCAATGACGAGGTCAGCGTGCTCTCCTCTCTCAATGAGACGAGCGCCAACGATCTGGAGCAACTGGCCGACGCCCTTGTGGATTCCATCAAAGAAGCATAAAAGTGATCCTGTAAATATAAAAACGCAAAAGAGACGCGCCGCGGCGCGTCTCTTTTGGATGGGCGGGTCTTCGCAAAATATTTTTATTGATTATCCTCGAAGGGTATGGTAAAATCAAAGATATGCGGCTTTTTCCGTGAAAAATGAAATCCGTGTGAAAAAACGCTTGCAAAATTTGCAAAAAAAGAGTATAATAAAATCTGCGACGCGGTTTATTAACTTAGCTTGATAAAGTACTAAAGGAGGAAATGTTTTAAATGACCGGATTGAAGGCATTTTTAACAGAAAACGGTTCATGAATAATTACAGAAAAATGCTTCCGGAGGGCGTGCGCGACTATTGCGACAGCGATATGATGAAAAAAGACTTCATCGCGACAACCCTGAAAAATCTCTACATCCGTTACGGCTATTCGCTTCTGGAAACGCCTACCTGGGAATATGTGGACGTATTTAACGACAATTGCATCCAAAATCCCAATCTGTATACGCTGACAAACCGGAACGGGGAAATTTTGGCTTTGCGTTCGGATATGACGAAATCCGTATCCCGCGTGTTGTCCAATATGGATTGCAAGCGCCTCTGCTATGTGACGAATATTTATCGCTATCCCCGCCAGTATGCGGGAAAGCTGCATGAGTTCACCCAGGCGGGCATTGAGCTGACCGATACGGATACGGTCAAGGCCGACGTGGAGGCCATCCGTCTGGCGATTTTGTCCCTGCGGGAAATCGGGCTTGAAAAATTCAGCATCCATATCGGCAGCAGCGACTTTCTGAAATCCATCCTGAACATTTCGGGAAATACGGAGCTGGCCCTTGAGGCCATCCGGAATTCAGACGGCGTGACTTTGGAGAATTGTCTCAAGGGAAACGTGCCGGGCGATACGCTGGACATGATTCTTGAGTTGACCTCGCGAGTCGGAAAGTATGAGCTTTTAGAAAAGATCACCCGGAAATTTCCCGAGGATCCTTCCTTGAAGAGACTTTCCGAAATCTATGACAACGTGCGGGACTATGATAATTATATCAATTTTGATTTTTCCCTGCTCTCCTACTGGGATTATTACAGCGGCGTCACATTCCAGGCCTTTGTGAAGGGCGTGGGACGGGCGGTCATTTCCGGAGGACGGTACACGGAAGACATCAACCATAAAACGATCTCGTCCGTAGGTTTCGGCATGGAGATCAATCCTCTGATCGGAAAAATTGATCTCAAAAACGGCAAAAAGCATATCCTGATCGCTTACGGGGGGAATGCCGGCGTCGCCTGGGAAAAGGCGGACAGGCTTGTGAAAGAAGGAAAGATCGTCACGGTCAGCGGCGCCGATACCATGGAAGAGGCCAGGGCGGAAGCGGAAAAACTTCATTGCGACGAATTTCTTTTTTTCGGGGAGTAGATGAATGGAGAATTTGACATTTTCCTTATCCAAAGGCAGACTGACGGATGATGCCGTCGCCCTTTTCGATAAGATCGGTCTGAAGACCAACATAGACAATTCAAGAAAACTGGTGTTTCAGTGCGGTACGAATACGTTTTTCCTCTCAAAGCCCGGAGATGTACCGACTTACGTGGAATACGGGGCGGCCGACGTCGGGATCGCCGGAAAGGATACGATCCTCGAGGAAAAGAGAAACGTGTATGAAATCCTGGATTTGGGTATCGGCCGCTGCATTATGGCCGTGGCGGGCAACAAAGAGATCAAGAATTACGATTTTGTCCGGGTTGCCACAAAATATCCCAACATCGCCAAGGATTATTTCGATAAAAGAAACCAGAAGGCGGAAATCATCAAGCTGAACGGATCCGTTGAGCTGGGCTGTATCGTGGGGCTGGCCGACGTCATCGTCGATATCGTCGAAAGCGGCAGAACCCTTGAGGAAAACAATCTCTACGTCCTTGAGAAAATCTGTGATATTTCGGCCCGGGTCATTGTCAACAAAGCCAGTCTCAATGTGAAACATGAAGCGATCTGGAAATTGATCAATAATCTGAAAAACGTCAGGGAATGTGAGGGAATAAAATGATTGAAATCATTGAGGATTACGAACCTTTTCTGAAAAGACTGCGGGAAAGGGCTGGATCCGACAACGAAGCCCATGCGAAGACCGTCCGGGAAATCGTCCAAAATGTAGCTCTTCACGGAGACGCCGCGCTTTTTTCTTACACGAAACAGTTTGACCATTGGGATATCCATCCGGGGAATCTGAAATTTACCCGGGACGAGTTGCGGGAGGCCTATGAGACGCTGGACCCGCATTTGAAGGAGATTCTATTGCTGGCGAAAGAACGCATTTGCCGTTTTCAAAGGCGGGAATTGCAAAATTCCTGGTTTATGACGGAACCTGGCGGCGGATTTCTGGGAACCAGAGTGCAGCCTTTGGAAAGGGTGGGGCTCTATGCCCCCGGCGGAAGAGCCGCGTATCCCTCCAGCGTATTGATGAACGCCCTCCCCGCCGTCGTGGCGGGCGTGAAAGAGATCCTCCTGGCGACGCCGCTGCCGGAAGGAAAGCCTAACGGGACCGTTTTAGGGGCGGCCTACGCGGCGGGCGTCTCGGAAGTGTACAAGATCGGAGGGGCCCAGGCCATCGCGGCCATGGCCTATGGTACGGAGAGCGTGCCCAAGGTCGATAAAATCGTCGGTCCCGGGAATATCTACGTCGCTTTGGCCAAAAAGGAAGTATTCGGTCTTGCAGGAATTGATTCCATCGCCGGACCCAGCGAGATTCTCATCATTGCCGATCATAGCGCCCGCCCCAATTTCGTGGCGGCGGATCTTCTGAGCCAGGCGGAGCACGATCCCCTGGCCAGCGGCATTTTGATCACAGACAGCAAAGAACTGGCGGAAAGCGCCCGCAAAGAAATCGAGCGGCTTTTTTCCCTCCTTTCCCGCAAGGAAATCCTGCGGAGTTCCTTACAAAAATATTGCGGAATCCTCTTGGTAAAAGATATAGAAGAAGCGGTCGAAATCGCAAACCGGATTGCTCCCGAACATTTGGAACTGGCCGTTGCCGATCCCTTTTCCCTGCTTCCTCATATACGAAACGCAGGCGCCATATTTCTGGGCCATTATACGCCGGAAGCCCTCGGAGATTATCTGGCGGGATCGAACCATGTACTGCCCACAAACGGGACCGCGCGCTTCTTTTCTCCGCTGAGCGCGCAGGATTTTCTCAAAAGAACAAGCGTGATTTCTTTTCCCGAAGCCGCCTTTCGGTCTTTGGCTGAAAAAGTGGAGGCCTTCGCGGAAGAAGAGGGACTGGACGGGCACGCCCGCTCCGTCAGGGAGAGGTTGCTATGAAATATCTGAAAGAACAGTTCAAGGATTTAATTCCCTATACGCCGACGGGGCATGACGAAGGGATTTATCTCAACGCCAACGAGGCCTTTTACGATACGCCCTATGAAATCAAAAAATACATTTCCAATTATATCATGGTGCACAATCTGAATCGCTATCCCGATGATTCCTGCGAAAAGGTCAAAAAAGCCATCGCCCGTCGGTACGGGGTTTCGGAAAAAAATGTGGCCGTAGGGGTCGGATCCGACGATCTTCTGGATATTCTGCTCCGGTCCACGGCCTCGTCGAAAAAAGTGCTTTCGCTGGATCCTTCCTTTTCCATGTACGCCCTGCTGACGAAGATCAATGAGGGGGAATTTGTAAAAATCCCGTTGAATGAGGATTTCACCTGTGATATCGGGCGCGTCAGGGAGGCGGTCCTCAAAGAAAAACCCATTGTGACATTTCTTTGCAATCCGAACAATCCCACGGGATCCGCCGTAAGTTCCGGGGAACTTGAAAAAGTCATTTCCCTGAGGCAGGGGATCGTGGCTGTGGACGAGGCCTATGAGGATTTCTTCAACGACTCCTGTATTCCGCTGATTGAAAAATACGCCAATCTTTGCGTGCTGCGGACATTTTCAAAGGCCTACGCCCTGGCGTCCATCCGTTTCGGCTACGCCATAGCGGATCGGGAGATCATTGAAATGATCGATACGGTCCGGTCTCCTTATATTATGAATACCATCTCCCAGGAGATCGCCGCCTGCGCCATGGACAACCACCGGCTCTACCGGGAGAAAATCAAAGAGACCATCGCGCTCCGGGAATATCTGTATAAGGAATTGAAATTCCTGGGAATCGAAGTCTGGCCCTCTCATACGAATTTTCTGTATATGGTTCTGTCTCCGGAACAGAAGGCGAAAATGCAGGAGAACCATGTTTATTTACGCTATCTCGGAGACTACACCCGGGTGACCGTCGGGACGAAAGAAGAAATGGATATATTTTTACAAATACTCAAAGAAGAACGATCTCAGGAGAAGATATCATGAACACACGACAGGGTAAAATCGAACGAAATACAAAAGAAACGGCCATACGGGTGGAGTTGTCTCTGGACGGGGGCGACTCCGCAATAAATACAGGCGTCGGTTTTTTTGATCACATGCTTTCCCAGGTAGCCAGACACGGCAATTTAGGGCTTGTGATCGAAGCGAAAGGAGATCTCCATGTGGATTGTCATCATACGGCGGAAGACGTGGGGATTGCTCTGGGTCAGGCGTTACGCGCCGCCCTTGGGGATTTTTCAGGCATCTGCCGCTACGGATCCGCTCTTGTCCCCATGGATGAGGCCCTGGCTCTTTGCGCCATTGATTGCTGCAATCGGGCGGGCGCCTATGTGGACAATCCCTTTACCACTGCGAAAATCGGAGAATTGGACGTGGAAATGATTCCGGAATTCTTTAGAGCGACGGCGGCAAACGCCGGAATCAACATCCATATTCTCGTTTATCGGGGCGTGAACAACCATCATATTGCCGAAGCCATGTTCAAAAGTTTCGGAAGGGCGCTGAAAGATGCGGTATCCCGGACACAAAATACTGATATTCTATCTACGAAGGGGGTATTATGATCGCCATAATCGATTACGGAATGGGAAATCTGAGCAGCGTAAAAAACGCGCTGGATTATTTGGGCCTGGAAAACAAAATCACCGCGGACAAAGAAGAAATTGCCTCGGCGGACAGAGTAATCCTCCCGGGGGTGGGCGCTTTTGCCGACGCCATCGCGACGCTGCGGGAAGGCGGCTACGACAGCTTGATCGGGAAAATCGTCGCCGATGGAAAACCGCTGTTGGGGATCTGCCTCGGCTATCAGCTCCTGTTTGAAAAAAGCTGGGAATTTGGTGAATATGATGGTCTGGGCCTGCTTCCGGGGGAAATCAAAAAATTGGACGTCCCCTTGAAAATCCCCCACGTGGGTTGGAATTCCCTGTGGAAAGCCTTTGATTCGCGATTGTTTAAAGGGGTGAACACCGGGCAGTACGTGTATTTTGTCCATTCCTACTACCTGGACTCCGCTGCGGATTTTGTGAGTTGCTATACGGAATACGGGGTCAAATTCCCCGTCAGTATCGAAAAGGACAATATTTTCGGCGTCCAATTTCATCCGGAAAAAAGCGGAAAAGCAGGGTTGCAGATTCTGAAAAACTTCGGTGATATGCGATGAAGATCATACCGTCCATAGACTTGATTGCGGGAAAATGCGTGAGACTTTACCGGGGAGACTACGACCGCGTCACGGAATACAGCGACAACCCCTTGGCCGTTGCCAAAGCCTTCGAGGAGGCGGGGGCGGAATATTTGCACCTGGTGGATTTGGATGGAGCGCTGAAAGGCAATGTAAAAAATGAGGAGCTTGTTCGGAAGATAATCGGCGAGACAAAGCTCCGGGTGGAATTAGGCGGCGGCATTCGCTCTTTTGAGGCCGCCAAGAAATGGCTGGATCTGGGTGTTGCGCGGGTTATATTGGGCAGCGTCGCCGTCAGTCGAGTCGAGGTTCTGAAATCCCTTGTGGACGTCTACGGCCCTGAAAAAATTATCGCGGGGATTGACGCCTTGGGCGGAATGGTCGCCATCAGCGGCTGGAAAGAAATAACGGATCTGCGCGCGGCGGATTATTCCTACACATTACAGAAATTCGGCGTACGGGAAATTATTTATACGGATATCGCCAAGGACGGGGCGCTCACGGGGATCAATCTGCCTGAAATCAAGGGTATGATTGATACCGGCGTACAAATCACAGCTTCCGGAGGCGTTACTTCCCTTGCCGATCTCCTTGCCCTGAAAGAAGCCGGTTGTGTCGGCGCCATTATCGGAAAAGCTCTCTATACGGGGACGATTGATTTGAAAGAAGCGTTGGCGGTATGACAGCAAGCCTCTCCCGATTTCCGGGAGATCCATAAGGAATTAACTTTTGAGTTTATCAAGGGGGTTCAAGATATGCTTGGAAAAAGAATTATTCCCTGCCTGGACATCAAAAATGGGCGCGTGGTAAAAGGAGTCAATTTTGTAAACCTGATCGATGCCGGCGACCCTGTGGAAGTGGCGAAGGCCTACAACAATTCTCTGGCCGACGAAGTGGTATTTCTGGATATTACGGCATCTTCCGACAACAGGGGAATTTTGATCGACGTCATCCGCCGGGCGGCGCGGGAGGTATTCATTCCGCTGACCGTAGGGGGCGGCATTCGAAACATCGAAAATATCAGGGAAGTTTTGAACGCGGGGGCCGATAAGATTTCTCTCAATACGGCCGCGGTCAAGGACCCCGAACTGATCCGGAAAAGCAGTCTGCGTTTCGGAAGCCAGTGCATCGTTGTCGCCATCGACGCCAAGTGGAACGGGAATTATTATGAAGTCTACATCAACGGCGGAAGGACCCCCACGGGAAAAGACGCCGTCAAATGGGCGAAGGAAGCGGAAGAATTGGGCGGAGGCGAAATTCTCCTCACATCCATGGATACAGACGGTACGAAAAACGGCTATGAAATCCGGTTGACGAAAGCCATCGGGGAGGAAGTCCGGATTCCGGTCATCGCCAGCGGCGGCGCCGGAAATATGGAGCATTTCCGGGATGTATTCCGGGACGGACTCGCGGACGCCGCGCTTGCCGCCAGTCTCTTTCATTTCCGGGAAATGGATATCCTGGATTTGAAGCAATATCTGGATCGGGAGGGAATTCCGGTCCGGCTCAGTTAGGGAGTAAGAAATGACAAAAGAGGAATTGCTGAAAATCGTAAAATTTGATGAAAAAGGACTTGTCCCGGTCATCGCCCAGGATTATCACTCGAAGCATGTGCGCATGATGGCCTGGATGAACCGGGAAGCCCTTGAAAAGACGCTGGCCACGGGAACGGTTTGCTATTTTTCACGTTCCCGGCAGGAATTGTGGGTCAAGGGAGAGACGTCGGGACATTTTCAATATCTCAGGAAAATGGAAATCGATTGCGACGGAGACTGTCTCCTGATCCAGATTGAGCAAGCGGGAGGCATCTCCTGTCATACGGGACACAAGACCTGTTTTTACAGAGAAATCTCGGAATTGCCGGAAGCGTCCGATCGTCAAAATTCCAATGAAGGCGCCCCGGATCCCATGCTCGAGAGACTGGAGGGAAAAATAAAGGATCGTATGGAAAACCCCGTGGAGGGATCTTACACAAATTATCTTTTGGAGAAAGGGCTCGATAAAATCCTGAAAAAAGTGGGGGAAGAAGCCGCCGAAACCATCATAGCGGCCAAAAACGCGGACAAAAATCAGATCCGGATGGAAACGGCGGATCTCCTTTATCATCTGACCGTGCTGATGGCGCAACAAGGCGTAAGCTGGGAAGATGTGGCGGAAGAATTGCGGCGTCGCGAGTAAGGGCTGAAAAGGGGTTCTGATGGCGTTTTGAAAATCCAAAGGAAATGATACGAGACGACTACGATTCAAAGGAGATGCGGCATGGATGAAACGCTTGTGGAAGTGACAAGAGGGGAAGTCGTGGAATCACGGCACAGGGGTTGTGTAGTTGTGGCGGACGGCGACGGAAAAGTGCTTGCCTCGGCGGGCTCGCCGGAGCTTGTGACCTATATCCGTTCCGCCGCGAAGCCGATGCAGGCTTTGAATATCATTTTTTCCGGGGCGGACAAAAAATTTGACCTGAGTACGGAAGAACTTGCCCTGATGTGCTCTTCCCACTACGGGGAAACAATGCACCGGCAGGTGATTTACCGGGTTCTTGAAAAATTGGGTCTCTCCACCCGCGATCTTTTGTGCGGCGCGCCCCTTTCCATCAACCCCGCGCAAATGCGAAAGCAGCTGAGCGAACATGAGATCATTGATGAGACCTGTTCCGACTGCTCGGGCAAGCACTGCGGCTTTCTCGCGGTCTGTCTCGCCAGGGGCTATCCGATTGCCGCCTACAACAGGCCGGATCACCCCATGCAACGGGAGATCCTTGAAATCATGTCCCGCATGTGTGCACTCCCCGCCGATAAAATCAAGATCGGCGTCGACGGTTGCAGCGTACCGGTTCACGCCATGCCCATCCTCAATATGGCCAGAGGTTACGCCCGTTTCGCCGCGCCGGATCAATTGGAGAGCAATTACCGGGCGGCCTGCGAAAAAATATTCGACGCCATGAACGCCGCTCCCGAAATGATCGCCGGTACGGGCGGCTTCTGTACGGAATTTCTCAAAGCCACAGGCGGCCGGTTCTGCGGAAAAATCGGGGCCGAAGGACTGTATTGCATCGGCGTCAAAGGAAAAAATATGGGAATAGCCGTCAAAATCTCCGACGGCAATTTCCGGGCGCTCTACCCTGCCGTGATGCATACGCTGAAGCAGCTCGATCTGCTGAGCCCTGAAGAAATCGCCGGTCTCGCGCCCTTTGCCGAGCCTGACAATCTCAATGATACAGGCGTTCCCATCGGCAAACTGACGCCGGTCTTTACGCTTCACTGATGAATAAGCCAATAAAAAACACCCCCGAAGGGGTATTTTTTATGATTCGATATATCCGTAATCGCCGTCTTTTCTTTTGTACACCACGTTCATTCTGCCTGTGCGGATGTTGACAAAGGCATAGAAGACTCTGTCCATAGCCTCCAGTTGCAGGATCGCTTCATCGACAGCCATGGGCTTCGGGGGCAGAAGAACTTTCACAACGTTCTTTCCGTCGTTTTCCTCTGTTGTCTGCCCGTCGGCCGTCGTTTCCGCCGCCACCTCATAATAGTGCAGGTGTTTTGTCACTTTTTCCTTGCTCTGCTTTGCTTTGATCCCCTTTTCCTTCTTTTTCCGCAACTGCCGTTCCAGCATGTCGGAGATCACATCCACAGCCGCGTAGAGATCGCTGTCTTCTTTCGTACACTTGATCGTAGTTCCTTCAAGGTATGCCAGCGCGTCCACCTTGACAAAATTGCCTGTCTTGACTTTTTTGGCCGCGAGGTATACGTCGAGATTGATGATTCCGTCGTGAAATTTTTCCACCCGGCCGATTTTCGTTTCCACATACTTTTTGATCGCTGCAGTCACCGTGATGTCTTTGCCGTAAATCGATAATTTCATAGGACCACCCCTTTATTGTGTTTCGGGTACGGGAAAATCCCATCAATCACACCGTACCGCTTAATAAGATTATACTATATATTTTTTCTTTGTCAAGGGGCGGACTCCGGTCAAGCGTTATTCTTGTCCTCATAGAGCTCGAAGATCGCTTCGTCTTTGATCACAAAGGCGATCCGCACGCCGGGGGCTATCGTGAGCGGCTCAAAAATCACCCGGTCCGCGTCTTTGAGGTATTTTTCCATGTCATCCACCTTATAGGCCACATGGGGATTTTTGTGCATAATTTCCGGGAAGGGGGTCCCTTCCTCAAATTTCAGATATTCGATCTTGTAGTCATATTCGTCCACCGAGGGATTGATCCAGATTTTCAATCCTTCCTGATAGACCATGCCGGGTTTTTTATTCGTAACGGGTATTCCTACGTGCATATATGTCGCAGCCATATTCCCTCCTTTGTGCAAATCAAGTATAAGTCAATTATTTCTTCCAGAAGGCGAAAGATTCCGCCGGCGTATTCCAGAGCCGCAGAAATTCCTCATCCCATTTGGCGATATTCAGCTGGAAGCCCGCCTGCTCCTGCACCGTGAGAATTTCCCCTACCATGTTGGCCACGGTCTTGATCCCGAGGCTTTCGAGATAATGTACGCAATCCTTGTACAGGATAAACATTTCCATCAGCGTGGTGGCGCCGGAGCCGTTGATCATCACAAAGACGCTGTCGCCTTTTTGCAAAGGGATATCCTTCACCAGGGCGTTTGCCACGATTTCCACCGTTTCTTTGGCGCTCTTCAGCGGTTGTCTTCCGCCGCCCCCTTCTCCGTGCTGTCCCATGCCGATCTCCATGTCCGTATCGCCCAGGTCTCCAAATTCCGCGCCCGTGGCGGGATGTGTAGCGCAGCGGGCCGCTACGGCGATGGTAGCCATGGAATCCGCGTAACGCTGGGCCAGATCGGCCACTTCATCGAGAGAACGACCCTCTTTGGCAGCCGCCGCCAGAATGTGATACATGGGGATGGCGCCCGCCAGTCCGCGCCTGTCGTCGGCGTTGGAGCGGGGCGCGTTGGAAATGTCTTCCTGGGTGACCACTTTCCGGATTTTGATTCCCGCTTTTTCCGTGAGTTTTACGGCCATATTCCCCGTAAGCATGTCCCCCGCGTGGTTCAGGACCAGGAGCAGGACGCCCTTTCCTTTGTCCGCTAACTTGATCGCCTCAAAGACGGCCTGGGGATTCGGGGCGGCAAAGATGTCTCCCGCTACGGAAATATCCAGCATTCCGTCTCCCACAAAGCCGCTCAGGGCCGGTTCATGACCGGTTCCCCCCAGCGTGACGATCGTCACCCTGTCGGCGTCTTTCAGGCTTTTACTCACAACGAGATTTCCCGCGACCAGCTCCACCACATCTCCGTGGGCGAGCGCCAGCCCTTCCAATAATTCCTGTGTCAGAGTTTCCGCCTGATTGATGAATTTCTTCATTTTCATAGCCATAGTTCCCTCCTTTGCAGATATAGTATACGACGTTATCCGCCGTTATAAGCATTGTACATACCGGTAAAAAACCGCGCCATGGATACGGCGCCTGCGTCCATCGCGCCGATTGTCGCCTCTTTGTAGTTTTTGGCCCGCCCGTAGCGGGAAACAAATCCGCTGGTGGCCGCGGCTCCTTTTTCCGCCGCTTCCGCCCCTTCCCGCAACATTTCTTTCCAATCGTCTCCGGAATGGCCGATGATTGCCTCGGCCCCCGGGATCAGGGCGTCCATCAAGGTCTTGTCTCCGATTCTTGCTTTTGTGAGATCTTTTATAGACTCAAGGGCGCATGAAAACATTGCCCTGAATTCTTCTTCCGTGATTTGCGTTTTCTCCTCGGGAATAGCTTCGGCAAAGCCGCTGAAAACAGTGGTCCAAAGGGGGACGGCCGCGCCTCCGTTTATGGACATGACAGCGTCCGCCGCGTTTTCTAGGATTGTCTTCACGCCCGCGTCGTTTTTCAGGTCCTTTTCCATGGATGTGAGAAAGGCCTTGGCGATTTTTTCCATGGTAATGCCATGATCCCCGTCGCCAAATTTCGCGTCAATCGCGGTCAGTTCATCTTTAGAACGGATCATTTCAGTAGCGGCTCCCGCAAATATCGCCACAAGCTTCTCTTTTGAAATCATACCTCCTCCTTTTTTCAGTCCGTTTCCGTCGTCAGGATTCCTTTTTTCAGGGAATAGCGCCTGTCAGCCAAGCGGGCCAAATCCCGCGAATGGGTCACGACGACCAGGGTCTGTCCCAATTCTCTGTTTAAATCAAGAAACAGTTTAAAAATCGTTTCGCTGGTCTCTTCGTCGAGATTGCCCGTGGGTTCGTCGGCCAGCAGGATTTTGGGGTTGTTCATCAGGGCCCGGGCAATTGCCACGCGCTGCTTTTCCCCTCCCGAGAGTTGGTTGGGCTTGTGTTGCAGACGATCCCCCAATTCCATCCGGGTCAGCAGAAATTGCGCCCTGTCCAGCGCGTCGCCCCGTTTGGTTTTCGGAGAAGCCAAAGCCGGCAGTAGCACATTTTCCAAAGCTGTAAATTCCGGCAGCAAATGGTTGAACTGGAACACAAAGCCCAAAAATTGATTTTTCAGGCTGTCTATTTCTTTTTCGCGGCGTTCCGTAATTTCTTTTCCTTCAAAATAAATCTTTCCGCCGTCGGGTTTGTCCAGGAGGCCCATGATATTCAAAAGCGTTGATTTACCGGATCCCGATCGTCCCAATACGGCGGCGAACTCCCCGGCTTCGACCGAAAAATCCAGATCCCGCAGAATATGCAATTCGTCGGTCTTTGTCCGGTAGTTTTTCCGGATGCTTTCGAGACACAGCAGTTCACTCATAGCGCAACGCCTCCACGGTTTCCAGCTTGCCTGCCCGTCGGGCCGGAAAGATACTGGAAAGAAGGATTACGACCAGATTGGCTCCCGTGATACAGAGGACTTCCTTTGTGGAAATTTCCACCGGGACTTTTGTCAGATAATAAACGGAAGTCACAAAGGCGAGATTGTAGTTTTGCAGATAATAAATCACGGCCCGGGACAGTCCCAGTCCCGCGAGAATACCCAGAATCCCCAGGACGATCCCCTGCAACAGAAAAATTTTGACGACGCGGCCCCTGGAATAGCCCATGGCTCGCAATATCCCGATATCCCGTATTTTTTCCCGGACGAGGTTGTTCAACGTAACCCAGACCACAAAGCCCGCTATGATCACAATCAGAGAAAAGACCAGGATCATGACCGTTTTCTCCAGCGAGAGAGCCTGCAGCAGGTTTTTGTTGACCTCGCCCCAAGTCACGGCTTTTTTTCCGGTAATTCCCTCGATTTCCATCCGGATTTGCTCCGCTTTGTAGGGATTTTCGAGCATGATATTGATCTTGTTGGCCGCGTCTCCGCTTTGCATGAGATACTGTACGGCTTGCAGAGGCAAGATCACCATATTCACATCATAATCGTAATAACCGCTCTGGAAAATTCCCGTCAGCTTGAAGTTCACTTCTTTGTTTTCGGAAGAAATTACGGTGACCTCGTCTCCCAGCACGGCGCCGGTAATCTTTTGCAGCTCCTTTCCGATCAGGAGTCCGTCGATCTTGTCCGGCAGAATCTCCCCTTCGACAATTTTCGCGTCAAAATCCATGGCCCGCCCGATTTTGTCAAGGGCGTATCCCTCGAGACGGACCCCCGCGATATAGAGTCCATAGGGGCCCTGGTGCTTGATAATGCCCTGGGTCTCAATGGCGGGAACGGCGCCTTTGACGCCCGGCAAGGCCTCCACGGCCGTGGAGAGCTCACGGTAATCCTCTATTCTGCCGTAGTTTCCTATAAAAATATGGCTTGTGACCGACAGGATATTGCGGATCATATTCTGGTTGAGACCGTTGGCGATGGCAATGGATACCGTCAGTACCGCCACGCCCAGCGCTATGCCCACGATGGAGATCACGCTCTGTCGTTTACGCTCCGTGATATATTTTTTTGCGATAAATAATTCCGTCATGGTTTTCCTTTTCATTATTGATTCTACTGTACGGATTACTGGTCCGTCGTTCTTTTGATCGTAAATCTTGTTTTTCGTATTTCCCCGTTTTCGCCCATGATCGTCAAGGTATGGGTTCCGCTGAGGGTTTTGATCCGCTTTTCGTAAACGCTGTCCACACCCAAAAAGCGATTGTCCAGATACCAGTAGACGTCCTGTTCTTTGATATTGGCGATTTTGACGATCAATTCCTTTTCTCCGTCGAAATCCCTCGGCAAAAGGATTGTCGCGTTTTCAGCCGGGTACAGGATTTTCAGCGTCGGCGTATTTTTCAATCCCGGGTCAAAAATATGGTCCGTCTCGATATTTTCCCGGATCAGGTAATTGATGACCTCCAGAGGATAATTCGGCGCGATTTTTTCTCTGCGTTCGGCAAAAGCGGGATCCCGGGAATCAATTTCTTCTCCGGCGGCGTTGACGTAAATTTTTTTGTAGTAAGGGGACGCTTTCAGCGGCAGGGCATCCGCCGGATAGTCGATTTCTTTGACGTTCATTCCGGGCCATGCCGGACGGTAGCCTGTGCGCGCGTCGACTTCCACTTTTTTCAAATCCGGCGGCGTTTTGAATTCGGCGTATTTCAAAACCAATTCGTTGAAGACATTAAAGAGCAGTCTGCCGCCCGAAACAATCCCCGAGAGGTTCGGATTGCCCTTACCCGTAAAATTCCCCGTCCAGACAATGACCGTATACTCGGGCGTAACGCCGCAGGCCCAACCGTCTTTTCTCCCGTAGCTCGTTCCGGTTTTCCAGGAAATCGGATTCTTCCATTTGTAAAAATTCTCATAACCGGGACGTTCGAGCTCTTTGATGGTCTGTAATGTCAGCCACGCCGCGCCCGGGGAGATCAGCCGCCGCGCCGCCGGGGAATCTTTCTCGCGGTTTCGCAAGTAGCGGAGAGGCTGAAAATTTCCGTAATCGGCCAACCCGGCGTACAGAACGCCCATATCTTCCATGGAGAACTCTTTCGTCCCCAAAATCAGGGAAAGTCCGTAGCGGTCGGGGTCATTTTCCCCAAATCCCAGTGCGTTCTTCAAAAAATAGTAAAAGCGCTCATAGCCGTATTCTTCCAGAAGACGCACAAAAGGAATATTCAGCGAACGAATCAGCGCGAGGCGGATCTGGATCATACCATTGTAGCGCGCGTTGGCGTTTCTGGGCTTGAAATTTGAAAAATACAGGGGGACGTCGGGGAGCAGGGACTGGGGCGCCACAAGCCCCGCGTCCATGGCGAGGGCATAGAGAAAAGGCTTCAGAACGGATCCCGGGGAACGCCTTGCGGTGATGCCGTCCACCTGTCCGTGATTGGCAAAATCGAGAAAATCCTGAGACCCCACATAGGCTCTTACCGCCCGGGTCTGATTTTCGATCACCAGCAGAGCGAGGTTTGCGATCCCCTCATTCTTCATAAAATCCGCGTACGTCCGGCAGACCTCTTCCAATCGCTGTTGCAAATACCCGTCAATCGTGCTGCGCAACATCCTTTCGTCCGCGTTTTCCGTCAACCTTCGAAGCAGATGGGGCGCTATGCGCGGAAAAGGATGAATTTTTTCAGGGAGAGGCTCCCGCAAAGACAACTGATACAGGTTTTCCCGGATCAAGCCCTTCCCGTGGAGACGCTTCAGGAGGTCGTTTCGTTTGGAAAGCAGCAAGTCCCTATTTTTTTCCACATTGATGAGTCCGGGCGCGTTGGGGAGGACGGCCAGAAGAGCCGCCTCCCCCCAGGAAAGTTCCCCGGGACTTTTTTCAAAATACAGGCGGGAAGCGGTCCCGTAACCTGTGATATTTCCCCCGTAGGGGGCGTTGTTGAGATAAAGGGACAGAATTTCATCCTTGGTAAGAGAGGCGTCCAGTTTGACCGCCGCGATGATTTCTTTGATTTTGTTGAGATAGGTCCGTTTTCCGGGGGAAAGAACCTTGACCACCTGCATGGTGATGGTGCTGGCGCCGCTTTTTCTGCGGCCGGTCCAATTGTTCCGGAGAGCCCGCAAAAGCGCCGGGATATCGACCCCTCTATGCCGGTAAAAATTTTTATCCTCATAGGTCAAAACAGCCGCCTTGAGGTTTTCCGGAACATTCTCCGGGCTTTTGATATGCCACTGCTGTTTTTCATTCAATTGCACCGAAAGAATCCTGTCATTTTTATCCAGGAGCGCGGGACTGTAGGAATGTTCCACGTTTTTCAGCAGCGCCGGGATATCGTAACGCAACCAAAGCGTCCGGATTTCAAGAAACAGAAATCCGGCAATTCCGGCAATGATCGCCATACACAAGAAATGAACTTGTTTTTTGGATTTCAGCATTTGCTAATATTTCCCCGAACGTCCGCCGTGGGTAGCGCCGGAAGACCCCACATGCGTGCTGCTGCCGCCTCCTCCGCTGCTGCCGGACTTGGGAATAGGCGTCCGCGAAACATTGCTGAAAAGGTAGAGAGCGTTCTGGGCCGCAAGGCTCAAGCTGTCGGTTTGTACGTAATTTTGCGCCGCTCCTTGCCGACGTATGCTTTTCAGCTGGCTTTTCATGCCCGTGGTCCCGCCCAGAGCGGCGATCAATCCCGCCACAAGAGAAATGATGCCGGACATGAACGTATTGTCCTTGTCGATGGGCTTTCCCTTGGCGGCGGCCGCAAGATAGCGGTCGCACTCGGAAGCATAGGTCGTAAAAGCGCCGTAGTAATTATCATTGGACAAATTCTTCCGCATTTTTTCAAAAATCTGATCAATTCCCCAGTCTGTAAAGGCTTTGATCCCGTAGCCTCTTGTGGAAATGGCCCAATCCCGCTCCTGGGGGCAGATCAGAAAGAGAATCCCGCTGCGCTCCGCGCCGATTCCGTAACCCTGATAGTCAAAAAAGTCGTCGGCAACCGCTTCGGCGGTATTTCCTTGCAAAGAAGGCAGCGTGACGATCACCACGTCGCAATTGTTATATTTTGCCGCGACGGCATCGAGATTCCGGAGCAGCTCCTGCGCTTCCCGGGCGCTCAAAAGCCCTGCCTGGTCTACCACCCGGGGCGCGGCCGCAAGGCCCGTTCCGAAAAACAATCCCAGCAACAAGGCGATCATGATATTTCTCACAAGTTTCATCTTATTCATATCCTTCGCCTCCTACAGAAACATCTTGGCCGCGATAAAAGCCACCACCGCAACAATTCCGAACAACATGCCGAACCAGCGCCAGTAGGCGCCCTGGTCCACGGGGAGGTCCCCGGCGAATTTTCCGCTCTGTCCGTTCATCACAAAGGTGTAGCGGGCGCCGCGCCAGGTCGTATTGAGCATCCACACCGGCAGCAAGGCGTAACGTACTTTTCCGTGGATCAGGTTGATGGTCCTGTTCTGGACCGTGACTTCGGAAAATCCTCTGACGGTCGCGTCAAAAGACGCTGTCGTACTGGCCTGAATCCTTTTGTTGACCTTGGCCTTGCCCGTTTCTGCGTCCTCGTCGTAACGGCTGGCCAGATACCCCGCCAGATACGCGGCCTGAAAATCCACAGCCTCCTTGAAATCATAAGGCTCGATAGATTCCATCAGTTCGTCGGGCATGTTGCTGGATCCGTCCACGGGCACATTATGAAAATCCAGCGTCCCTTCCCGGGTAATGGCGTAGACCTGCCGCTCTCTGTAATTGTAACTTCCGTCGCTCCAGCTCCGGTAGGTTGCCCCCTGATAGCGCATATGGGCGTCGGCCGTGCAGTCATACAACCAGAAAGGCACATAGAGGCCCTTGATCTCATCGATATGATTCTCGTCTTTGAATACTTTCGGCAGGAGCTTTTTTCCGGCCATATGCCTGCGCAAGGCTTCCTTGGCGCTGTTTTTGTCATATTTGAAGGGGACGACCCAGTCGGGCCGCAGATCCCCCGCCAGTTCTTTCGGCATAATGACCGTATTGCCGCAAAAGGGACAGGACGTGGCCGCCGTATTCTTGTCGACCAGAATTTCCCCGCCGCAGGATTTGCAGGAATAGATGACCATTCCCTCCTTTTCTCCCGGCTGCCAGTCGGATCCCGCTTCTTTTTCCCAGTTTTCCCCGGCCGGTTTTTCCTTCCGCAACACGTCGTCATAGGCTTTGAGCGCGCTGATCTCCAGTTCCGTACCACAGTAGGGACATTTCATTTTCTGCGCGCCGCTGTCAAAATGAATCGATGCGTCGCAATTGGGGCATTTAAATTCCATTAGGGAGCCCATTTTATCACCTCGGATTTTGTAAGATTACCCCTTTGTCTTGTCGTTGTCGTCGAAAATATCTCCGCATTCGGGGCAGAATTTCGGAGGATTTTTGGGATCGGTGGGAATCCAGCCGCATTTGTCGCACTTGTACAGCGGCGCGCCCGCCGGGCGTTTTTCTCCGCAGTTGATACAGAAATTCCCTTGGTTTACCGTTCCGCATTTGGGGCATGTCCAGCCCTGTGTCGGCTCCGGCTTCGGTTTTCCGCAATTGAGACAGAATTTACCGGTATTTCCCGCTGTGCCGCAGGCCGGGCAAGTCCAACCCGACGATGCCGCGGCCGCGCCTCCGACCGCCGGCGCTGCTCCTCCCTGGGCAGCCGCGGTTTGCGCCGCGCCCATTTTAAATAACTCTCCGGCGTTCATGCCGCCTACGCCCTGAGCCATTCCCATGCCCACAAAGGCCCCCATGGACCCGTTGGGATTGGAGGCGGCAGCCCGCATGGCGTCGCTTTGCGCCGCGGCAATGGTCGCCGCCGCGTAATTGGGATTTTGCAGCATGGCTGCCCGCTGGGCCTGTTTGATCAGATCCTCATCTTCCTTGGGAATCGTCACGGAATTGAAGGAGATGTTGACGATCTCGAGACCTCTTCTGTCGGACCATTCGGGGGAAAGCTGCAATTTCAGCGCGTCCCTGATGGCGATGTTCTGTGCGGCCAGTTGGTTCGGCCGGATCCCCAGATCGGAGATGGCTGAAAAAGCGGGGGCCAGATATGTCAAAATATCGGATTTCAGCGTATCGGCGATTTCTTCTTTCACGTATTCATTCTGCACGTTGCCGCTTACGTTTGTATAGAACAGCAGCGGATCCACGATTTTAAATGTGAATATGCCGTTGCAGCGGACCGAAACGTCGATGTCAAGGCCGATTTTTGCGTCTACGACCCGGAAAGGGATCGGCGTTGCCGTACCGAATTTGTTGTCGATGATTTCCTTTGTGTTGAAATAGTAGACCCTCTGGTCTTTGCCGGTGTCCCCGCCGTAGGTGAAGCGTTTTCCGATGGTGGCAAAGGTCTTTTTGATGCTTTCAAAATTCAGACCGCCCGCGAAAATACTCGGTTCCGTGGATGCGTTGTATGTGAATTCCCCGGGTTCTGCGCAGACCTCCACGACTTTTCCCTGTTCGACAATGATCATGCATTGTCCGTCGGCCACGGCGATGCCGCTGCCGCTGGAAATGATGTTGTCGTTGCCCTTTGTGTTGGACGAACGACCGGTAATCCTCTTCTGTCCTTTTGTTACAAGGACATCCTTGCTGATGGATTCACAGTAGAAAAACTCCTTCCACTGATCGGCCAGCGTACCGCCGGCTGCTCCTAACGCTGCTTTCAACAATCCCATGCTAAATTCCTCCCTTGACTGTGATTATACTGAATTTTTGGTGATTTTCAAAACTTGGCTGTCATTTGTTGCTGTCGGGATTTTCCGCTACCGCGGGCATGTTCTTATCCACGACCCTCACCGGATAGCCGTTCAAGTAGGACTGGAAGTTGTAATCATACATGGCCTCAAGCTTTGTACCGGGGAAATCGAAGGTTCCTCTCGTGACGGTATTGATCTTGACAAAGAACCGGTAAACGCCGCTTCCCTGCGCGCCTCCGTAAGGCTGGTAGTCGAAGAACCAAAGAATCCTGTCGTCGCGGATATCCATATAACGCGCGCAACTCTCGATATTTCCCAGCTTTTCACGGATCCATTGGGGATTCTGTTCTCCGCTGAGCCGCGTGTTTTCGATTTCCCAACCGGTGGGCAGAATCTGGACGAGGGCCATATTTTCCTTGCTGATGTAGCGCTTGTCCGTCGTGGGGGTCACGGCCACTTCCAGCCAGAATGTCCTCCCTGATTCCAATTCCCTCGGGTTGATGGTCTTTCCTTCCGTATCGTAAAACTTTCGCTCCAAGGTGAAACCTTTTACGATATTCTCCGTTTTTTCATTGAGCGGCGTCCCTTCCCAATAATAGGTCACAAAGGTATTGCCGGGGGTTTCGGGGGTGATCTTCACTTCCCGGGCGGTTTCGGGGATTGTCATCCGGGTTGCGCCGACGCCTTCATAGGTTGTGGCGACCCCGTCTATGACAACGGCGCCTTTGATGTTCTTGTCGCTGCTGTCTTCGACAAAATTGGAAAGAGCCAACAGCGCCCAGGCCGTGGCCTGGGTATTGTACCAGCTGTCTGAACGGAGCCACAACAGGACCGTATCCAGCGCGTCGGGATCAAAAGAACCGTAAAGCGTATAGTAGATATGGAGATAGACGCTCAGATCCCGCAATACGGATCCGTAACTGTAGCGGTAGTATTCGGGGACATCGGCTGTCGCCAGAATCTTCTCTTTGGCGTTGCTCTTTTCCAGAATTTCCCTGGCGGTCTTTTCTTCGCCCGCCAATTGATAGGCGCCCGCCAGGTACAGCTTCGAGATGACGTTAAGCTTGTCATATTCTCCGGCGTAGGTGTAATTCATTTCGCTGAGCAGGGGACTGCCCGAAAGGGCCAGCAGATAGAGCCCGTAAGATCTCATCAGATAGTAAGTGTCCGCGCCGTAACCGGAATTATCGGGAATTTTACGCTCCCGGATCCTTTTCTTGAGATAATTCAGCAGCTTGGAGTAGGCGTTATCGGGGACGTAATAGCCCTGCTGCCGGGCCAGGATCAAAAATGTGGCCGCGTAGCCGGTTCCCCACTCATCGGTGTAGTGTTCGCCCGGCCAGTAGGAGAATCCGCCCTCGGAGGTCTGGAAATTGTTTACGAGCCGTTTGATTCCCGCGTTGATATTCTGGATCACTTCTTTTTTGTCGTACTGCTTGTCTGTCATCAGACGTTCCAGAAACAGCTGGGGCAATACGGCGGAAGTGGTCTGTTCCACGCAACCGTAGGGATAGGCGATGAGATAGCGCAATCTCTGATCGATCCCCAATGCAGGCGTATTGGAGATGACGATGGAACTTTTTACGGTATTTTTCACATAATTCTTGTTCTGGACGAACGTTGCGGTTTCGTTATCTTTGATCATCGCGCTTTCGCTGCGGGAGACCGGGAGCGCGTCGGAATTGACCGCCATTTCCACGGTCTCTTCATAGTTGTATACGCCGCTTTTTACGCCGATGGCCACGTTGTTCAGACCCACGGCGGGTTCGATCTGCTCGCTGAAATAAACGGTCTTTTCTTCTCCTTTTTTCAGATTGACGACCTGGCTCTGGGTTCTGCCGTTAAAGGAGTAATATACTTCGATATCCCCTATATTTTCCTCCAAAGCGAATACTTTCACAGGGAATACGAAGTCGTCGCCCGCTTTCAGCGTACGGGGCAGAGATTCCAGAACCACCACGGGGGCTTTGACCGCCATGGTTTTTTCCGCAAAGCCGTAGGCGGGTCCGTCGGCGGCCACGGCCATGATCCGCACGGAGCCCATATAATTGGGCATTGTAAATTCGACAGTCCCCTCGCCCTTCTCGTTCGTCACCAGGGTTCCCTGCCACAGGGAGACGGGTTTGAAGCGCTCGGCGTCCTCAAAACCGAGATCGGCGCCGCGCCTGGCGGCGGGCATTGCCATTCTTTCCAGAAGTTCGCCGCCCACTTGCAGGATTTGATGAATCTCCCCGAAGGGTTTTTCCATAATGCTGTCATAGTTGTCGAACAGTTCCACTCTGGAAGCCAGTTTCTGGTAAAAGAACGTCCAGGGATCAGGGGTCTTGAAGGTCGTCAGATCCAGCAACCCTTCGTCCACCACAGCGACGGCATATTCCATTTTCCTGTTCTTGTCGCTTTTGACTTTTACGGAAAATGTCTCCTGGGGTCGGATGGATTCCGGCGTTTCGAGACTGATATGGAGCTTTGTATCCTCGTCCTCAATCAACAGAGGTACGGCGCCGTATAATCTCAGGGAACGGTCGTTCTTCTTGTCATAGTTCTGGAGCAAAGATACATGGACATAGAGATTGGGAACCATGGATTTGTCGAGCTCGATTTCTTCTTTTACGAGTTCTTCGCCGATATCCCGGATCTTTCGGCTGACAATCTTTCCGTTTTTCTCCAGGGCAATAAGCGCTTTTGCGCCCCGGATTCCCTCAAAGGAGACGACGGCCGTATCGGCGGAAGTATATTTCGCTTTGTCGGCGGAAATCTTGAGGCCGTTCAGGCGGACGACGTCGGCGGGGTTCGTCCAATCCGAGGCGTAGAAGGACGTTCCCGTTGTCTGATTTGTCTCGAGATCCGTCACCTCGAGATAGTATTCCCCCTCCTCTTCGGGAACATAATCAATGACATAGGGCTCCTCCGTCGATACAAACTCTTTGGAGGCGATAAACTCCGTCTCTTTATCATCTTTGATGCTCCGGAT
>JAISST010000111.1 GCA_031272945.1 Fusobacteriaceae bacterium | reverse complement strand
GTGCTTTTCCTTCCATTCCCAGGTCATTTCGATAAATTTATCCCGGCCCACTTCCTCTTTTGTCTTTCCCTCGTCGGCCAGTTTCCGTTCGACTTTGTTTTGGGTCGCGATGCCCGCGTGGTCGCAGCCGGGCACCCAAAGCGTATTGTAGCCGCACATGCGCTTGTAGCGGATCAAGGTATCCTGGATACAGTTGTTCAGCACGTGCCCCATATGCAGAATACCGGTCACGTTGGGCGGGGGGATCACAATGGAATAATGTTCTTTGCCGGGAATCATTTGCCCCGCAAAATATTTATTCTTCTCCCAGATTTTATACCATTTTTCCTCAATATCTCTCGGTGAATACTGTTTTTCCATCTCCATGTTATTGCATCTCCTGTGTGTTATTCAATATTCTTTCCATTTCCTCCAGTATTTTATCCCTTCCGGCGTTGGTCAGAGACGAGTGAAAGAACACGTCTTCCCGCTCAAACTGGATTTTTTTCCCGATTTCCCGCAGACATTTCGTGCGTTCGTTGCCCGAGACTTTATCCATCTTGGTGAATATGACCCGGTAAGGAATCTCATTTTCCGCAAGCCAGCGCAGCGTCTCGAGGTCTTCCTCGCCGGGAACGCGCCGGATATCCAGCAATACAAAGACCAGTTTATTCCGGGGGCTGGCGAGATAGGAGGAAATGGTCTGATTCCATTCCTGTCGCATGGCCTTGGATACTTTGGCAAACCCGTAGCCGGGAAGATCCACTACATAAAATGTCCGGTTGATCAAAAAATAATTGATGAGTTGGGTCCTTCCGGGGGTCTTGCTGGTTTTTGCCAGCTTTTTCCGTCCGGTAAGACTGTTTATGAGCGATGATTTTCCCACGTTGGACCGCCCTATAAAGGCAAATTCCGGAAAGGGCATGCCGGGCGGATAGTCCCGTGGATATACCGCCGATTTTACAAAATCCGCCTGTTTAATGGTCATCGGGTTCCTTTCTAATTTGAAAATACCAATTTCTCTACGTCGTCGTAGGTTTTGACAAAATGGATCTTCATGTTTTTTGAGACTTCTTCGGGAATATCGCTCTCATCCACCCGGTTGTCATCGGGCAGGATCACTTCGTAAATCCCCGCGCGATGGGCGCCGATCACTTTTTCCTTGACGCCGCCGATGGCGAGAACCTCTCCGCGAATGGTAATTTCCCCGGTCATGGCGATATCCTGCTTTACTTTCTTTCCGGTGACGACGGAAATAATCGTAGTTGCGATGGTAATGCCGGCCGACGGTCCGTCCTTGGGCGTCGCGCCCTCGGGAAAATGCAGGTGGATATTGTTTTTCTCAAAGAAATCGTCGGCGGTCGCCTTGTATTTCTGGGGATTTGCCTTCACAAAGGTATAGGCCACCTGGGCCGATTCCTTCATGACGTTGCCCAGCGTTCCGGTCAAGGACAGATCTCCCTTGCCGGGGATCGCTACGCCCTGTACTTCCAGTGTTACGCCGCCGACTGCCGTCCAGGCCAGTCCGTTGACATTTCCGATTTTCGGTTCCCGTTCGGACATTTTATCCGGACGGAATTTGGGCTTCCCCAAATATTTCGCCAGCAGTTCGTTCGTGATGACGATGCTCTCCCATTTCTTTTCGACGACGTCCCGGGCCAGTTTTCGGCACAGAGACACGATTTCCCGCTTGAGGTTCCGGACGCCCGCCTCTCTTGTATATTCGTTGATAATCCGCAGAATAATCGCCTCGGATATGTCGAGATCCAAACCGGTCAGGCCGTTTTCCTCCTTAGCCTGGTTGATCAGGAACTTCTTGGCGATATGCAACTTTTCATATTCCGTATAGGATGAAAGCTCGATGATCTCCATCCTGTCCAAAAGGGGCTGGCTCACATTGCGCAGATCATTGGCCGTGGCCACAAAGAACACCTTGGACAGATCGTAGGGAATGTCGATGTAGTGATCGTCAAAAGCCTTGTTTTGCTCGGGATCCAGTACTTCCAGCATGGCGGAGGCGGGATCTCCTTTGTAATCATTGGACATTTTGTCGATTTCGTCCAAAAGCATAACCGGATTTTTTGTCCCGGCGTCTTTCATGGCCTTGATGATCTTTCCGGGCATGGATCCGATATAGGTCCGGCGGTGTCCCCGGATCTCCGCCTCATCCCGTACGCCGCCGAGAGAAACGCGGACAAATTTCCGGCCCATTGCCTCGGCGATGGATTTGACGAGAGATGTCTTCCCGACGCCCGGCGGTCCCGCGAAGCAGAGAATGCTTCCTTTCATGGAGGGATTCAGCTTTTTTACCGCAAGGTAATCCAGCACTCTTTCTTTCGCTTCTTTCAGCCCGTAATGGTCCCGTTCGAGAATGGCGTCGGCTTTTTCAAGATCTACGATATCCTTGGTCATTTTTTCCCAGGGAAGTTCCAGCAGCGTCTCGATATAATTGCGGGACACGGTGGATTCCGCTGAAAACGGCGGCATCTTCGCGAGTTTCTTCATTTCCGCGTCGATTTTTCCTTTGACGTCTTTGGGAATCTTGGCCTTTTGCAATTTTTCCAAAAGGTCCAGCATGTCCTCATCCTGGGAGTAATCGCCCAATTCTTCCTTCATGGCCGCGATTTTTTCTTTGATGTAATAGGCTTTCTGAGATTCGTTCATTTTCGTTTTGACTTTGTCGTCAATCTTCTTTTCGAGGGAGGCAATTTCCATCTCGTTTGTCAAAAGATTGATGAGCTCTTCCCCCCGGGCCCGTATATCAAACATCTCCAGAAGTTTTTGTTTCGCCGTGGAATTGATGGGCAGATTTGAAGAAATAAGATCAAATACGTTATTGATATCTTTTATACCTTTTAGATTCACAAGCAAATCCGCGTTGATCCGGCCGGTAAGAGCGACATACTTTTCGAAATAACTGATCACTTTCCGATAGATGGCCTCCGTTTCTTTCGAATCGGAATTGGTGCACTTGATGATCCTGTAATCCGCCTTGTAAAAAGTATCTTCCAGATCAATTTTTTCAAAATAAATCCGGTCTTCGGCCTCCACGAGAACTTTGACGGTATTGTTGGGCATTTTTACGATCTGCAGCACATTCACCACCACGCCGATGGGGTAGATGTCATTTTTCCCGCTGATGCCCTCTTTCAAAGGATCGATCTGCATCCCCAGCACGAGTTTGCTTTTGCTGGTAACCGCTTCGTCCAATGTATCTTTACTTTTTACTCGGCCTACATAAATGGGCGTCACGATTCCCGGGAAAATGACGACATCCCTTGTAGGTAAAAAGAATGCTTTTTCCATAACAGACCTCCTTATTCTCTTTCTATGATGACGTGTCCGGGCTCAAGTACCGCATCTTCTCCCACGATGATTTTCCGGATGGACTTGTCGGAAGGCACCTGATACATGATTTCATTCATTGTCTGTTCCAGAATGGACCGCAGTCCTCTGGCGCCGATTTTTCTTTCCAAAGCAAGCTTGGCTACCCTGGTCAGGGCTTCGCCCGTAAATTCAAGGGAAACGCCTTCCAGTTCAAACAACTTTTTATACTGCTTAACGATGGCGTTTTTGGGTTCAGTCAAAATACGAATCAACGCGCTTTCGTCGAGATCGCTGAGCGTGGAGATGACAGGCAGTCTTCCCACGAGTTCGGGGATGATGCCCTGTTTGATCAGATCTTCGGGCAGAACTTTCAAAAATGTCATGCCGATGGAATCCTCGGCCGCGGCCACAAAGTCGGATCCGAAACCGATGACTTTTTTGTTTGTCCTTGATTTGATGATCTTTTCGAGACCTTCAAAGGCGCCGCCCACAATAAAGAGGATGTTCGATGTGTCTATTTCGATCAGATCCTGATTGGGGTGCTTTCTGCCGCCTTTCGGAGGCACCTGGGACTTTGTGCCCTCGATGATTTTCAAAAGGGCCTGTTGGACCCCTTCGCCCGACACATCCCGGGTAATCGATAGATTTTCGGATTTCCGGGCGATTTTATCGATTTCGTCAATGTAGACGATCCCCCTTTCGGAGGCGGATACGTCATAATCGGAGGCCTGCAAAAGCCTTACAAGTACGTTTTCAACGTCATCGCCCACATAGCCCGCTTCCGTCAACGTTGTCGCGTCGGCGATGGCAAAGGGAACGCTCAGAATTCTCGCCAGAGTCTGAGCAAGCAGCGTTTTCCCGGACCCCGTGGGTCCGATCAGCAAGACGTTTGATTTTTGCAGCTCGACGTTGTCGTTGTTCTTCGTCGGCGAATAATCCGAGATTCTTTTATAATGATTGTAAACAGCCACGGAAAGCACTTTTTTTGTCTCTTCCTGACCGATCACATAGTCGTCCAGTTTTTCTTTGATTTCTTTCGGCGTCAAGAGCTTGGTTTTGAGCCTTGCGCCGTATCTCGTCCTCGGTTCCGTCTCCCGCGCCATTTCGAGTATATCGAAACAGCTTTCGATACATTTGTCGCAAATAAACGCCCCGTCTATACCCTTGAACAGTTTGGACACTTCATTTACGCTCTTCCCGCAAAAGGAACAGTTCTCTCTTTTTACCATAATCCGGTTTTTCTCCTTTATTTTTTAAAGATCTGGTCAATTAGTCCGTAGTCCATTGCTTCCCTGGGAGACATGAAATTATCCCTGTCCGTATCCTCCAGGATCTGTTCAACGGGTTTGCCCGTAATATTCGCCAGAATCTCCGAAAGCTCCCTTTTAATGCGCATGATTTCTTTGGCCTGGATCTCAATATCCGTAGCCTGACCCCGGGCGCCGCCGAGGGGCTGATGGATCATCACCCGGGCGTGCTCCAGCGCATAGCGCTTTCCCTTGGCGCCGGCGGCAAGCAGAAGCGCTCCCATGCTCGCGGCCTGTCCGACGCAGACTGTCTGCACATCGGGCTTGATATAGTTCATCGTGTCGAAAATGGCCATGCCGGCGGTGATCACGCCTCCGGGACTGTTCACGTACATGATGATATCCTTTGCCGGATCTTCGGCTTCCAGAAACAGCAGTTGCGCCACGATGGCGTTGGCGACCGCGTCGTCAATCTCCGTACCCAAAAACACGATCCTGTCTTTTAATAATCTGGAATATATATCGTAAGCTCTTTCGGAACGTCCGTCATTTTCTATTACCGTAGGATTATACATAAGGTTTCCCCCTTTTGAAAATTTAATTCAACAAACCAACGGCGGAAAGAGGTCCGTTCGTTTTTTGAATGAAATTTTCCGGTATAACAAGGGAGCGTATCCCTTGTTATACCTTCCATTTTTTATTGTTCTGATCAGGCGGGCTGTACGGCGGATTCCTGGACGAAATCCAGCGCTTTTTCCATCGTGCGTTCGGCGCGGATCGTATTTAACAACGCTTCGAGGTTTCCTTTCCTGTCGATATCCTCTTTTAATTTCTCCGGTTCCGTTCCGTAGTATTCGGCAATCTCTTTCAAGCGCTCCGCGACTTCCTCTTCCGAAACGGAAATGCCCTCTTTTTTGGCGATTTCCGAAAGAATCAGATCGCTGCGTACTTTGACGGCCGCCCCCGGCGCCATCTGCTTTTCCAACGTTTGCATATCGGTTCCGGTCATTTTGAGATACGTATCCAGCTTAATGCCCTGTCCGCCCAGTTGCTGTTCCAGCTCCCGGATCCGGTTCCCGATCTCATTGGCGATCATCGTGAAAGGCAGTTCCACCTTCGTCTCCGCGGAAATTTTTTCCAGCAGCTTTCCTCTGTAGGCGTTTTCCGCGCGCCGTTCTTCCCGGGCCTTGATTTCTTCCCGTTTCTTTTCTTTCAGATCCGCAAGGCTTTCATAGCCGAATTCCTTTGCCAGTTCGTCGCTCCATTCGGGAAGGATCACCTGCTTGATGGCGTTGACTTTGACTTTGAACATGGCGGGCTTTCCTGCCAGGTCCTGACTGTGATATTTTTCCGGGAACGTCACATGGACTTCCCCTTCCTGACCGGCCGTATAACCTGTGAGCTGGTCCTCGAACGTATCAATAAAAGTCTTCGAGCCGAGCCTCAGCATTTGGGAATCGCTCTTGCCGCCCTCGAAGGGCGTTCCATCGATAAAACCTTCATAGGCCACGTCGACGATATCTCCGGTTTGGGCCTGATAATCTTTTTCCGCCGCTTTCTGCTGCGATTTACTGTTTTGCATCAATTTCATTTCCTGATCCAGCAGTTCGTCGCTCATGACAAAATTTTCTTTTTCCGCCGAAAGTCCTTTGTATTCTCCCAGCGTAATTTCCGGATAGACGTCAATATTGAATACGATGTCCATGCCGCCGTCCTTCAGATCCGTACGAAGTTCCTGAATATAGCTGACGGGAATGATATTTTCTTCCTGAACCGCCTGATTGAAATGCTGGTCAAGCATTTTTTCCACAACCTGGCCGACGACGTTTTCCCTGTGTTCCTGTTCTATCCTTTCCAGCGGCGCTTTTCCCTTCCGGAATCCCTTGATTTCCACTTTGTCCTTCATCTCATCCAATATTTTGGTTTTTACCGGCGTGATTTCCTCCGCCGACAAAGAGATGGTCATTTCTACCGCCGAATTCGGCAGCTTCTTCACTTGGTGATTCATTACGCGTTGCCTCCTTAAAGTTATTTTTTATTCTGTATTATTCTACGATCCGCAGATCCCGGACCCGGATCTGAATGATATTGACGCCTTTGAATGTGGTTTTTTCCGGATAATACACGATATCCACCTTCCGGCTCTCTATGGTGTGTTCATCAATTTTGTGTCCGAGTTCAAAGGCCACCATGGGGTAAGTTTTCTGGTTTTTCAGGATCAGTCCGTTGAAATGTCGGTCCCCGACGCCAAATTTTTTGACGTTGATGATCGTAACTTTTCTGTCGAGGAAAAGGGGATTGGGATTTCCCAGTCCGAAAGGCGAAATGCACTCCAGATCGCAGAACAGTTCCTCATTGACGTTTTCCACCGGAAATTCCGCGTCGATCCGCAAAATGGTATCCGCTTCCTCCACTTGGAGATTTTCGATTACTTTTCTATATTCATCGGCGATATCGGGAATTTTTTTCTGTTCGACCACAAATCCCGACGCCAGATCATGTCCGCCGAAACGGATCAGATTGTTTTTCATGTTTTCAAAGATATTGAAGATGGAAATGCCGTTGATACTCCGGCAGGACGCTTTTCCATAGCCGTTTTTGAGCGCGATCAGCGTCACCGGCACGTTGTATTTGATACTGAGTCTCGAAGAAACGACTCCTATGACCCCGGGATGCCATTTTTCCGAGTAAAGAAACAGACTCTTGATTTTTTCCGTATTCTGTTTCGTCACTTCCCGGATGGCGTCCTCATAGATTCTTTTTTCCAGTTCCCGTCTGATTTTGTTGTTTTTTTTCATTTCTTCAATGATGTTGTAAATCGTGAAATCGTCTTCCTCCGTGAAAAAATCCGCTCCCATCTTGGAGTCTCCGATCCTTCCGAGAGAATTGATCAGCGGAGATATAAAATAGCTGACGTCGGTGGTCGTGACGTCTTTGTCGTTGAGACGCAAATAACGAAGCAGATACGTGAGTCCTTTTACTTTTGTCTGCTTGAGTCTCCGCAAGCCCTCTTTGATGATGACCCTGTTCTCCGATACCATGGGGACAACATCCGCCACGGTCCCGATCATGACGATATCCATATACTGGTAAATGTTTTCGAGGGGCAAATTGTACTTTTTGCAGATTCCCTGGGCCAGCTTCAAAACGACGCCCGCCCCGGAAAGATACTTGAAGGGATAGGATTCGCTCATTTTGGGATTGATCACCGGAACGCGGTCTTCTTCCTGGTCTTTGATGGCCATATGGTGGTCTGTCACGATGATATCCACGCCGCGGGAACGGGCATAGGCCACATCCTCAATCTTGTTGTAGCCTGTATCCACGGTCACTATGAGTTTTCCACCCTGATCTTTAATAAAATCAATCGTTTTTTTATCCAGACCGTAGCTCTCTTCCGTCCGTTTCGGAATATAATAATCCACGATTCCCCCCAGGTCCCGGAGGACCAGGACCAGGAAGGCTGTCGAAGTGATCCCGTCCACGTCATAATCTCCGTAGACAAAGATCTTTTCTTTCCGTTCTATCCTCTTGAAAATCGCTTCGATCACAAGATCCATCATTTCAAAGGCGAAAGGATCCTCGAAATCATCCGCCGTGGGGTTGATAAATTCTTTGACGCTTTCCTCGTTTTGAAAACCCCTGTTGAGTAAAAGAGTGGTAATCAACGCGCTTTTTTGCCATTTACCGGCATTTGTAGATATCTCCACAGGGCTCAAAGAATTGTATTCCCATTTCATCTGCTCCGATCACTTTCCTTTCAAACCATCCAGAATTTTGTTGATTTTTGCTGCGTATTCCATGGAATCGTCTATCTTGATCCGGATATCCGGCACGAGACGCAGATCAATTTCCTCCGCGATCTTTTTCCGCAAATATCCCCGGATTTCCTCCAGTCCCGCTTCCACTTCCTTTTTGCGGTTTTCCGCCTCGCCGGGGGCGTCTCCTTCCGCGGGCGCCAAAATGCTGAAATAAATATCGGCAAATTTCAGATCATCGGTCACTTTCGCTCTTGTTACCGATATGATTCCCCGGATTTTCGGATTTTTGATTTCCGTGAGGAGCGCGGCGCTCACGACCCGAATCACTTCTTTTTCGATACTGGCAAGTCTTTCTTTCTTCATGGATTCCTCCCTCCCAATGTTGCGCTCGATTATCTCAACGCGCGTTGGATTTCTTCGATTTCAAAACTTTCCACAATATCTCCTTCTTTGATGTCATTGAAATTCTCAATGCCAAGGCCGCATTCCTGCCCTGCGCTCACTTCTTTGACGTCGTCTTTGTAGCGTTTTAAAGAAGATAATTTTCCTTCGTAAATAATGATTCCGTTCCGCAGGATCCTGATGCTGGAATCGTTTTTGATCTTGCCGTCCACCACGATACAACCGGCAATATTGCCGACCTTCGATACCCGGAAGATTTTCTTGATCTCGATTCTCCCGAGATAAACTTCTCGAAACTCCGGCTCCAGCATTCCTGACAGGGCTTTTTCAATATCTTCCGTGATGTGGTAGATAATATTGGACGTCCGGATTTCCACCCCGGTCAATTCCGCTTCCTTGATGGCCTTTGTCGTCGGTCGCACGTGAAATCCGATGATGATGGCGTTGGAGGCGCTCGCCAACTTGATGTCGCTTTCGGTGATGGCGCCTGAAGCCGCCTGGATAATATTGACCGCCACTTCCTCATTTGAAAGTTTTTCGAGGGATTCCCGCAAAGCATCCACGGAACCCTTGGAATCGGCCCGCAGTACGAGATTCAATTCCTTGACGTTTTCATGCTCAAATTGATCGGAAAGGGATTCCAGCGATACATTCTTCCGCTTCGTCTCCTTGATCCTTCTCTCTTTGGTCATTTCTTCGACGATCCGCTTGGCGTGCTGCTCGTTTTTGATGACATAGAGCACTTCTCCCGCTTCCGGAACCTGATTGAATCCGATGATTTCCACCGGTTGGGAAACGCCTACCGAATCGATCCGGTCCCCTTTGTCATTGACAAGAGCCCGGACTTTACCGTATACCTCTCCGGCTACAATGACGTCGCCGATTTTGAGATTGCCCTCCTGTACGATCAAATCCACGATGGGTCCCACCCGGGGATCCAGCCGGGATTCCAGCACGACTCCTTTCGCCCTTTTCTTATGATTGGCCTTGAGTTCCCGGATTTCCGCCGTGATGAGGATTGTATCCAGAAGGCTGTCCAGATTGGTCTTCTTTTTCGCGGAAATTTCTACAAATTCCGTGTCTCCGCCCCATTCCACGGATACAAGTCCCTGCTCCATGAGTTCCTGTTTTACTTTGAGGGGATTGGCCTCGGGCTTGTCGATCTTGTTGATGGCGACGATAATGGGAACATTGGCCGCCCGCGCGTGAGAAATGGCTTCTATGGTCTGGGGCATCACGCCGTCATCGGCCGCTACGACGAGGATGGCGATATCCGTCACCTGCGCTCCGCGGGCCCGCATATCCGTAAAGGCCTCATGACCGGGGGTATCGACGAAAGTGATCTGTTTTCCGTCTTTGATAACCTGATAAGCGCCTATTTTTTGGGTAATGCCTCCGGCCTCCCCCTCGACGACATTGGTCGAGCGGATGGCGTCAAGAAGCGAAGTCTTTCCATGATCCACATGCCCCATGATGGTAATAATCGGCGGTCTCGGCGTCAGATCCTCCGGTTTGTCCCGAATTTCCAGATCAAATTTTTCCCCGAACTCCAAGTCCTGGACTTCTTCCTTCTCAACGAGCACATTGTAGTATTCGCCCAGTTCTTCCGCCAATTCCAGGGAAATCGGGCTGTTGATCGTGAGCATCTGTCCCTTCAGGAAGAGTTTTTTGATCAGATCTCCGGATCCGACCCCTATTTTTTCCGCAAACTCTCCCAGCGTAATGTCGCCAACAATTTTGATAAGTTTGATTCCATCTTCTTCTATTACTTCCGTAGTGCTGGCATTGGCCGTTTTCATCGTAAAATCGCTTCTTTTCCCTCTTTTCTTTCTGTTTTTTTCTTTCTTGATCGGAATGAACTGGCCTTTCTGACCGCGGCTTCCGAAATCTTCGGGTTCTTCGTCCTTTTCCTCTATATCCTGATAATCCGATTCTTTCTCAATGTATTCCTCTTGGCTTTCTCCGCCTTTTTCTTGCGGTCCTGCGGGTTTGGGCGGCGCTCCGGCTGATTCTTTCCTTTCTTGCGTCCTCCCTTGTTCCGGGCCGGTTCTTTTCTCCGGTTTTCTTTCCCCGGTCCCGGGTTTTTCTTTTGTCGTCTCTTTTTCCCTACCTGTGGGGGCCGGTTCTTTTATCGCTTCCCCCGGTCGTCTGTCCCGGCCCTGTGAAGGCTGGACCTTTTCCTGGCCGTCCTTGGCGTCGGACTTCGACTTTTCAGGCCGTTGCTGTTCTCTCTTGTCCGGCTGCCTGATATCGCCTTCGCTGTCCAGAAAAGTTCTGATTCTCTCCAGGATGTGTTCATCCTCGATGACCGAAGTATGTGATTTCAATCCGAGATTGAATTCTTCGTTTATGATATCGCGCAATTTGGCGCTGCCGCCGGGTCTTTGATACCGCTCATATTCTTTTGCCAATTCGTATACTTTTATTTTTTTCATAAACACCTCACCTGTTTTCGTCAATAAGCCCTCCCGCTATTTTTTTATTCTTTACGCCGACCGCATTCACTTCATCCTTCCCGAAAATGTCTCCCAATTCCGCTTTTGTCCCGTAATAAATATATTTCACTTGATGGCGTCGCGCCTTTTCCAGAATTTTATCCCTGGGGTTTTCCGATATATCCGTTGCAAGGATGATAAAATGCACATGTTCTATCTCTTCAAGGATCATATGGACGCCGAATGTCAGATAGCCTGAATTTTTCATCGGTTTTAGCAGATTCAGGTAGTTTCGCTCTTCCTTTTTCCGCTGTTCCAGCTTCTTCAGCATGGCGAGCAAATCATCGGGAGGAAGCGGAAATTTCTTGTGCCGGGACAACTTTTTCAAGCATTCGTGATCTTTGCAGATATACCAGCCTCGGGACTGCCATTTTTGAGTTTCGTCGAAAAAATAAGTTTTCGGGTCTCGCTGGCAGATTCTGAAAAGATTGTCTTTACCGGATTTTTTCCTGCAGACCAAACATGTTCTCTCGGGAATGTGTCCCGTCATTTATCTCACCTTAATTTTCTTCTATAATCTCTTCTACAGGCTCGGCGGGAGCGGGGCTTTCGCCGGCGATCTCATCAGGCGTCTCCTCTTGGGGTTTTTCCGGAAGCGCGCCGCTCTTCACGACCGGCCCCCGTTCTCTTTCGAGATATTCCACTTCGCCGGGAGTCTTGATGTCAATGCGCATCCCGGTCAACTTGGCTGCCAGGCGGGCATTCTGCCCGTTTTTCCCTATAGCCAGGGACAACTGCGATTCATCCACAATGACCCGGGCCGTGCTCTGGTCCTCCAGGACTTCCACGCTCTTCACTTTGGCCGGACTCAAGACGGCCGATACAAAGTCGCTGACAGATTCTTTCCAGTTGACAATATCTATTTTCTCACCGTTCAATTCATCCACAATATTTTTGATCCGGACGCCCCGCTGACCGATACAGGCGCCGACCGTATCAATATTCCGGTCTTCGGAATAGACGGCCACCTTTGCCCGGGAGCCCGCCTCCCGCGCTACGGCTTTGATTTCGATGATTCCGTTGGAAATCTCGGGAACTTCCAGCTCAAAAAGCTTCCGGAGGAGTCCGTCGTTCTTTCTGGAAATGACAACCCGCGGAAATTTACTGGTTTTCTCCACTTCCGCAAGATAGACCTTGACCCGGTCCCCGACCCGGTACGTATCCGCCGGCGACTGCTCTCCGGGCGTCAGGATGGCCTCCGCTCCGTAAAACTCTATGAAAATATTGTGCTTGTCGTCGATCCGCCGGATGATGCCCGTGATGATATCGTGCTCTTTATCTTTGAATTTGTCGTAGATAAACTGCTTTTCCGATTCCCGTACTTTTTGGATGACAATTTGTTTTCCGTTCTGAATGGCGTTTCTCCGGAAGTCCTCGCAGTTGATCTCAATCTTGACGATATCGCCTACTTTGGCTTTCTTTTTGTGTTCCTGGGCGTCTTCCACCGAAATTTCCAGCGCGGCGTCGTAGAGGTCCTCTTCGCTGACGACGGTCTTCACTTCAAAAAGCTTGACTTCGCCGGTTTCCCGGTTGATTTCCACCTCTACGTTTTCCTCTTCCCCGTAGTTCTTTTTGTATGCCACAAGCAAAGCCTGCTCTACCGTCTGCAAGAGCACTTCCTTGGTTATTCCCTTTTCCCGTTCGAGTTCTTCCAGGGCTTCCAAAAATACTTTACCATCTTTACTTTTCATTTATTTCAATCCTCCTAAAGAATTCTGTTTTCATTGATCAAATTTCATTGATCAAGGGCGCCGAAGTCGAAGACGAGATTCGCTTTGCGAATTTCATTGCGCGGGATTGTCAGCGTCTCTTTTCCCATATCCAATATAAGGCAGTCCGCGTCGCAACTCACGATTTTTCCTTCGAGGGATTTTGTCTCCCCGGATTTGTGTTTCAGCGATACCTTGGCTTTTTCACCTTGAAAACGGAGAAAATCTTCCGTTTTTTTCAAGGGACGCTCCAGCCCCGGCGAGGAAACTTCCAGAAAAAACTTCCGGTCTACGATCCTGTCGATGTCCTCCTCGACTTTTCCGCTCAAGAGCGCGCAGTCTTCCAGAGAAATATCCCGGTCGGGGTATTCTACGTATATACGCACATACCAGTAACCGCCGTCCTGTAAATATTCGACATCCACCAATTGCAAACCCAGTGGTTCCGCGGCCGCTGTCACAATGTAGGCGATGCTTTTCAAGATCTCTTCCTTTTCTTTTTCCCGATCGCTCCGCTCAAATTTTCTCATTTGTTCCCTTCACCTCTCTCTTTCCCCTGTCTCATTCCAATACCAGTCATACGTTTCATACCTATTCATACTATTAAATAGGGAGCGACTGCTCGCTCCCTAGAAGTTAAAATCTAAGTTCTCATTTATTTTACCATATTTTTCCCGAAAAATCAACAGTATTTTTTCCGCCGGTTTTTTTCAGCTGTTTTTTCAGCGATTACGCCATACGTCTTTGTCCGCTTTATCGTGTTCGGATCATTTTTATTTCAAGAATCTTTCCTTCAGATACTCTATATAGTATTTTGGATTCAGTTCCTCTCCCGTGGCTTTTTTCATGATGTCGCGGGAATCCTTGAAAGAACCGTAACGATGAATCTTTGCACTCAGCCATTCCCGGATCGGCGCAAGGTCTCCCTGCTCCAGAATTTTCTCAAAAGGCAGGTCCTTGCGGAGACTCGCGTAAATCTGCGCCGCATAAGCGGAACCGATGGCGTAAGAGGGGAAATACCCGATAAGTCCGTCGGCCCAGTGGACGTCCTGCAAGACGCCCGCGCCGTCGTTGGGCGGCGTAATTCCCAGGTATTCGCGCATTTTTTCGTTCCAGACTTCCGGCAGGTCCTTTACTTTGATCGTATCGTTAAAGATTCCTTTTTCGATCTCATAGCGGATCATGATGTGCAGCGGGTAAGTAAGTTCATCGGCTTCGATCCTGATCAGGGACGGTTCCACTTTGTTGATCGCAAAGCAAAAACTCCCGAGACTTGTCTTGGAAAACAAAGGCTCCAGTTCTTCTCTGCCCTGCAATCCTTTCCAAAAGGCTTCGCTTCTGCCGACCACATTTTCATAAAAGCGGGACTGGGCTTCATGAAGTCCGTTGCTGCTCCCGTTCCCGAGGATGGTTCCCGTATATTTGTCGTCAATCTGCTGTTCGTAGATCGCGTGTCCCGTCTCATGGAGCGTACTCAGCAGGGAAAATGTCGAAGGGTTTTTCATGTAGCGGGTCGTAAAGCGGACGTCGTTCTTATCAAAGTGTGTCGTGAAGGGATGCTCGCTCTCGGCCATGGTTCCTCTCTCGAAATCGAATCCGAGGTAGGCGCTTAAGTACCGGCACAATTTTTTTTGCGCGTCTACGGTCAAGTTGGGATTTTTTGCTTTTTTCCCGCCCTGCCGTTTCAATACCTGGCGGAGAAGGGGAACGACCTCTTCTTTCAGCGCGCCGAAAAACTCGTCCAGACGGGCGACGTCCATCCCTTTCTCATATTGCTCGAGATTGACGTCGTAGAGTGTCTTTTCCTTGCGATATGCCTCATCCTTCGCTTCGTATTCATAGCGGGCGAATCTTTTGGACGTATCAAATATCTTTTTCAAGGCGTCCCGGAACATGGAAAAATCTCCCGCCGCCTTGGCCTTTTGCCACAGGGGCTGGGATTCCGTCAGAAATTCCTTGTAGGCCTTGTATTCCCCGGGCGGAATGAGCCGCAGGCGTTCCATATCCTCCGTCAGAAGTTCCGCCTCTCTCTTGAGGACAGGGGATAAAACATCCCGGTTCTTCTTGAAACAAGCCAGTATTTTTTGCATTTTCTCCGATGTCAGAAGATCGTAGCTTTTCATGGAATAATAGCCCATCTGTTTTGAGAGCAGCGCTTGTCCCCCCGGCGGCGTGATCGTTTCCAATTCCCATTGCAACATCGTAATCGTCGAATCAATGATGTGCTTTTCCGCCAGGATTTCATGAAACGCTTTTCCGTATTCCTTTAAAAGGCTGTCATCCGCAGCTTCCATCTCTTTTTCCCTTGCTATTGCGTTTTCGTTTTCATTGTTCTTTTTCTTCATCATTTTTTTCACCTTCTATTGCTCATTTTTGTTGTGCGCTTTTTTCCAGTCCAGAGGATATTGGGGATCGGCGGCCTGCCAGAATCCTTTCCGGGCGCTTTTGGCCTTCCGTTCGGCCTCCCGGTAACCGTCTTCTTTCGTGGGTTTGTAACCTCTATAGAACCAGGCGTTTCCTTCCCGGACCATCTCGAGGTTCAAATCACGGCCTTTGTAAAATACCCGCCCCAGGATCCGGTCGTATTGGTCGATATCGATCTTCTCCACGTTCACCGTTTCCCGGAGAATGATTTTTTCCAGATAGCGCTGGGATTGCTTTCCGTAGGCCTGGTCCAATTCCGGCGCCTCAATGGCGTACAATCTGATCCGGTAGCGTTTTCCCCCCGTCTCCAGCGTGATCGTATCGCCGTCATGGACATTGACGACCCTGCCTGTGAGATCGGAAGAAGTTTTGGGAGCGGTAGCCTGGGGCGTCTGACCGGAATCTCCGCAGCCCGTCAACCACATCAAGACAAGCGCGAGAACGAATCCTGCTATTTTTTTCATATTTCCTCCCGAAATGCGCTGAAATATTCTTATTCCTCCACAATCATAACACATTTGTTCATATTTTGCAAAAAAAAGAATCAATATGCTACGAATTTTCTATGGAAATATTTTCGGAAAGCGTGTATAATGTGGGGAGAAAAAATACGGGAATTCCGAGGTGATGAAAAACGAAAATCAAAGAAAGACTGGAACAATTGCGGCAAAAAATGAAAGAACACGGCGTGGACGTCTATTATATCCCTTCATCGGACCGGCATTTGAGCGAATACGTGGATGAGCATTTCAAAGTCCGGGAATTTATGAGCGGATTTTCAGGCTCCGCCGGAACCCTTGTGGTCTCGCGGAAGGACGCCGCCCTTTTTACGGACGGGCGCTATTTCATCCAGGCGGAGCGGGAACTGGAAGGTTCCGGCATCGAACTGATGAAAATGGGAGAACCGGAAACGCCCGCCCTCCCGGATTATGTCGCGGATCTAATCCCGGAAGGCGGCGTGTTGGGCTGCGACGGGAAGACCGCCGCTACGGAAGTGATCGTGGAAATTCTGGCCAAAGCCGGGGGAAAAGACGTCCGGGCGGCGCACGGACGGGATCTGGCGGGAGAACTCTGGGATGCGAGGCCGCCGTTGCGTTTGACAAAAGCCTGGGTTCTGGACGAAAAGGAGACCGGCGAGAGCGTTTTGCAAAAACTGACCCGCATTCGAAAACGCATGACCGAAACGAAAACCGACCTCCATATCGCAGGCGCCCTCGACGACATCGCCTGGATCTTCAATCTGCGGGGAAACGACGTCAAGAATAACCCCGTCAACCTGGCATACGCCGTCATTGCGGCAAACCGCGCGACGCTTTACATGGCGGAAGAAAAACTGACGCCGGATGTGGCGGAATTCCTGCGAAAAAATCACGTCGCCCACCGGGATTACGGGGAATTTTACCGGGATTTGGCGGACATCGCGGGAAAGTCCGTTCTCCTGGATAAGCAGAGAATAAATTACGCCGTCTACACGGCCGTAAAAGAAAACAACCGGATCGTATTCTCGGAAAATCCCTCTCTGCTCATGAAAGCCCAAAAAAACCCGGTGGAACTTGCCAATATACGGGAAGCTCACATTCGGGACGGCGTCGCTTGCGCAAGATTTCATCATTGGCTCAAGGAAACGACCCGGCATCCCGGATCCGGCCCGCGCCTGAGCGAAACAGACGTCGTCCGAAAGCTTGAATCGTTCCGGAAAGAGCAGGAAGGCTATCTTGAGCCGAGCTTCAATACGATCGCGGCCGCGGGGGCCAACGCCGCCATGATGCATTACAGACCCGACCCTGAACATCCCGTCTACCTCGAACCCGGCGCCCTCCTTTTAGTCGATTCCGGCGGACAGTACCGCTACGGAACAACGGACATCACCCGTACCTTTGCCATAGGGGAAGTCCCCGTCCCTCTGCGGGAGCACGCGACGCTCGTTCTGAAGGGCATGCTGGCGCTGGCGGACGCCGTATTTCTACACGGCGTCACAGGCACAAACCTGGATGTTCTGGCAAGAGCGCCGCTCTGGCGGCGGGGAATTGATTACAAAAGCGGTACGGGACACGGAATCGGGTTTTTGCTCAATGTCCACGAAGGGCCCCACCGGATCGCCACGACTTGGAATCCGCAGGTTCTTGAGGAAGGGATGGTCGTGTCCGACGAACCCGGCGTCTATGTGGAAAATTCCCACGGAATCCGGATCGAGAATGAGCTTGTCGTAAGAAAAGCAGAAAAGAACGTTTTCGGGCAATTCATGCGTTTTGAAATCCTGACGTTCGTTCCCATCGATCTCGACGCCGTCCTGCCGGAACTTCTGACCGCGGAAGAAAAGCGGCGCCTCAACGACTATCACAAAACTGTATTTGAAAAGCTGTCTCCCCATATGACGGAGGAAGAACGGAAATGGCTCCGGGAATATACGAAGGAGGTTTAGCGGAATGTTTAAAATTGATTTGCACGTACATACCAGCGTAACGCCGCACGCCTACAGCACCGTGGAGGAAAATGTCGCCCGGGCGCTCAAAAAGGGGATGGAAGTCCTGGCACTCACAAACCACGGCCCCGCTCTTCCCGATTCCCCCCACTGGTGGTCTCTGAAAAACCTCCGGGTCATTCCGGCGGAAGTGGAGAACTTGCGGATCTTGCGCGGCGTCGAGGCCAATGTGGTGGACGGGGACGGAAATATCGACCTGAACCAATCCATTTACAGGGGATTAGATATCGTCCTCGCGGGCTTTCATCCCGTACCGGGCTATCCCGTGGAACCGGACAGGGAAAAAAATACCCTGGCGTTGATCCGCCTGATGGAAAGACAATACGTGGATATCATCGTACATCCGGGAAATCCCCAGTTCCCCATTGATCCGGAGCGGGTGGTCGCCTGCGCCAAAGAAACCGGCGTGGCCCTTGAGATCAACAACGCCTCTCTCGTCGGCGTGCGAAAAGGTTCGGAAAAAAATTGCGCGGAAATTCTCCGTCTGTGTAAGGAAAACGGAAATATGATTTCTTTGGGAAGCGACGCCCATATTTCCTGGGATATCGGCAATTTTACCCACGCCGAAGAACTCTTGAGGGAAGCGGGTTTTCCGGAAGAAAGAATCCTCAATACCAGTAAGGAGCTCTTGTACGGCTTTCTGGCAGATCGAAAGAAGCGAAAACCGGCTGTCTTCGAAAATCGTCATTATTTCTGGGAGTAATCCCTCAAAATTTCTCTTTACTATTGATCCGAAAAATGATAGAATGCAAAATGACGTCGTCTTTTGCGGCGCAATCAATGTAAGGAGGAAAAATGCGTAACAATCAACTTTGTCAACTATTGGGAATACAATATCCCATCATACAAGGGGCCATGGCCTGGATCGCCGACGGATTCCTGGCGGGTTCCGTATCCAGGGACGGCGGCCTGGGCATCATAGCCGGCGGCGGCATGCCGCCGGACATTCTGGAAAAGCAGATCCGGATCGCCAAAAACATTACGGATAAACCCTTCGGCGTCAATCTCATGCTTCTGATGGGCCAGGTGGAAGCCCAGATCGAAGTCTGCATCCGGGAAGGCGTCCGGGTAGTGACCACGGGCGCTGGAAATCCGGGGCCTTTCATGCCGAAACTCAAAGCGGCGGGCATCAAAGTCATTCCGGTAGTACCGACCGTCGCCCTGGCCAAAAGAATGGAGCGGGCGGGAGTCGACGCTGTTATCGCCGAAGGAATGGAAAGCGGCGGCCACATCGGCAGTCTGACAACCATGGTTCTCGTACCGCAAGTGGTGGAAGCCGTCCGCATCCCCGTCATCGCCGCAGGCGGCATCGCCACGGGCAAACAGTTCCTTGCGGCGCTTGCTCTGGGCGCTTGCGGAATTCAGGCCGGAACCATATTCCTTACAGCGGAGGAATGCCATGTCCATGACAATTACAAAGAACTGATCCTGAAGGCAAGAGACCGTTCAACGGTCCCTACAGGCGCGCCCACGGGGCATCCGGTCCGCGTGATCGAAAATAAATTCGCGAGACAACTGTTGGCCCTCGAACGGAAAGGCGCGCCCAAGGAAGAGCTTGAAGCGCTGGGAACGGGCAGGTTGCGTCTGGCCGCCGTGGAGGGAGACGTCGTAAACGGCAGCGTTATGTCCGGTCAGGTGGCGGCCATGATTCACGCGCGGCGCACTGTGAAAGAAATCCTCCAAGGTCTCATCCTGGAATTGAAAGAAGAAAAAACGGCCCTTTCGGAAAGGATTTCCTCCTGGGATCTTTCGGTTTGAAAATCTTTTGCGAAATTTCCGCAAAAAAACAAAAAAAAAATTGTCATATTTCCGGTTTATATGATACAATAAGAGATATAGATTTTCATACTGGTAAACGAGGAGGATTAGTTTATGTCGATCAAAGATATATTCAGCAGGAACATCGTAGACAAACTCAAGGATGTAGTGGACATCAACAAGCTTACGCTTAAAATCAGCGGGAAAAAAGCGGAAATCGGAAAGCTGAAAGTGAAATTGGGAGAAGTCGTCTATGATAACTTCAAAGAAGGGGGCGCGCTCCCCGAAGAAGTCAACGAAATCCTGAACACAATCAAAGTTGCCGAAGAGGAAATCGCGGAACTGGAAGAACAAATCGCCAGTCTGAAAACCAGTGTCAAAACGCCGGAGAGTCAGAAATGTCCGTCTTGCGGAGCTGAGAATTCCGTCGACGCCAAATTTTGCAAAGAGTGCGGCGTAAAACTTGAAAAAGAACCCGAGAAAGAACCGGAAGAACCGACGCCTCCGGCAAAAGTCAGCTGCCCCGAATGCGGCGTGGAAAATGAACCGGACGCAAAGTTCTGCGTACAATGCGGATATAATTTGAAAGCGCCCGCGGCGGAACCCGCTCCTGTGGAACCTGTGGCGCAGGAAGCTCCTTCCGGGGAAGTCAAAGAAGAAGTCAAAAGCGAAGAATGTTGCTGCTGCGGCGAGAAAACCGAAGAGAAATCGGAAGAAGCGGAAAATGGCGGCAGTTGTTGCTGAAAAAACGGAATGCGCCCTCCCGTACAGGGAAAGGCGCATTTTTTTATAGATCTTTTATTTCCCAATGGATTTCCTCTTTCCCCAGGCGCCTCAGAATCTCATTGGTCTTTCGGAAATGCCCGCAACCGAAGAATCCGTAATGGGCTGACATGGGGCTCGGATGGGGCGCTTCCAGAATAAAATGCCGGCTCTGATCAATAAAATCTCTTTTCTTTCTGGCGTTGGCTCCCCAAAGGAGGAAAACGACCGGCTCATCTTTTTCGTTGAGCAGGCGGATGATCTGATCCGTAAAGATTTCCCAGCCCGCGTTGGCGTGGGAGTTGGGCTGTCCCTGCCGTACGGTCAGGGAAGTATTCAAAAGTAGAACCCCCTGCCTGCTCCAGGGAATCAGACAGCCATTGTTGGGGATTTTATAGCCATATTCGGTCTGGAGTTCCTTATACATATTGAGAAGGGAAGGCGGGATCCGTACGCCGGCGTTGACGGAAAAAGCAAGCCCGTGAGCCTGGTTGGGACCGTGGTAGGGGTCCTGCCCCAGCAGCAGGACTTTGCAATCCCTGCGGCTCGTATATTTCAAGGCCGCGAAAATATTGTTCATTCCGGGATAAATCGTATACGTCTTGTATTCGGAAATCAAAAACTCCCGCAATTTCTTGTAATACTCCTTGTCAAACTCCTCCCGCAAAATCTCGTCCCAATCATTGCCGAATTGTACCATGCCCTCACTCCTATCCATCGTCCAGTCGCTGAAATTCTTTCATTTTCGGATCATCGGTCCTGTCGTGGTGCCGCCCGCACAGTCCGGCCAAGGCCGGATTGATCCCGCGCAATAGGACGGCGCCTTTTCGGGCGTGGTCGGATATCCCGCTCCTCTCCAGCGCCACTTCCCGCAGGCGGACGGCAAACCCGCTGTGCGCTTTCGCGCAATCATGCAACAGAGCCAGTTTATGATACACAAGATCCCCCTCGAAAAGAGGATGGCTTTTGATCCGCCGATACAGGGAAAAAGAATGCAGTTTGTCGTAATCGTCCATATTCTCGAAAACGCAGAATTCTTCCTCCGAAAGGACTCTTCGCACTTCCGGATCGTTTCGGGAATCATAGCGCCGGAAAAAATACCGGAACATCTGTTTCAACCTTGCCGCGACCATGTCCGCTCCGTTTCCTTCCCGGTCAGAACCCGAAATACGCTTTCGCGTTCCCGTAACAGATATTCTCCACGATTTTTCCGAGAAATTCCACATCGTCCGGGTATTCTCCGTTTTCCACAAGGTCTCCCAATTTGTTACAGAGAATTCTGCGGAAATACTCATGCCGCGGGTAGGACAAGAAACTGCGAGAATCCGTGAGCATCCCGATGAACTGGCTCAACAGCCCTACCTGGCTCAAGGCTTCCAACTGCTTTTCCATGCCGTCCTTCTGATCCAGGAACCACCAAGCGGCGCCGAATTGAATTTTTCCTTTGATTCCTTTGGAATTCCCCTGAAAACAGCCGGCCAACACCGCGAGGGTCATATTGTCGCCGGGATTGAGATTATAGAGCACCGTTTTCGGGAGTTCGTCCGTAGAATCCAGTTTATCCAGCAACGCCGAAAGCTTTTGCGCGACGCAGGCGTCTCCGATCCCGTCAAATCCGGTATCAGCGCCGATTTCTTTCAACATCCGCCCCGAGTTGTTCCGGAGCGCACCGATATGATATTGCTGCACCCAGTCGTACTTGGCGTACTGCTTGCCCAGAAACACGAGGATCCAGCCTTTGTATTTGTCGAGTTCCTCCGGAGTCAGCGGCTTCTTTTCCAAAGCCTTCGCGAAAATCGCCGCAACTTCGTCCTCTGTCGCCTCCGCGTAACAGACCGTATCCAGGGCGTGGTCCGAAAGCTTGCAGCCCACGGAATCGAAAAAGCGGATCCGCTCCTCCAAAGCCTTCAAAAGACTGTCCAATGTCTTGATCTCATACCCGACTACGGCGGAAAGCTTGCCGATCCAGTCCGTAAACCACCCCAGTTCCGCGTTGATCGCCTTGTCGGGACGAAAGGCGGGGCGGACAACCACTTTCAGCGTCGAATCCTCTTTCATCTTCAAGTGCCACTCAAGGCTGTCCGTGGGGTCGTCCGTCGTGCAGACGGTCTTTACGTCAAACATCGTCATCATTTCCCGGGCCGTCAGCGTCTTCAGTTTCTCATTGGCTTTTTCCCAGATCACGTCGGCGTTGGCGGGACAGATGATTTCCTCTATTCCGAAATAGCGGCGCAATTCCAGATGGCTCCAGTGATACAGGGGATTTCCCGCCGTCCACGGCAGGGTTTCCACAAACTTGTCAAAGCGTTCCCTGTCGTCGGCCGCGCCGCTGATATAGTCCTCTCCATAACCCCGGGCCCGCAATATCCTCCATTTGTAATGATCGCCATACCGGTCTCCCGCGCCGAGCCAGACTTCCGTCAGGTTCCGGAATTTTTTGTTTTCATAGATTTCCCGGGGTTGCAAATGGCAATGATAATCGATGATGGGCATTTTGACCGCGTAATTGTGATACAGCTTTTTCGCGGTTTCCGTGTTGAGTAAAAAATCCTTTCCCAAAAATTCTTTCATACCGCACACTCCTTTTATGTTTCCGTTTTATTCGGGTCATAAAACCCGGAACCTCTAAAAAATTTCATGCAGAAGGATGTTCTGAACCCTGTCGGGTCCTACCGATATGATGCTGACCCGGCAGCGGAGGAATTCCTCTATTCTTTTCACGTATGTCTTGCAAGCGGCGGGCAGATCTTCATATTCGGTGATCCCGCTGATGTCTTCCTTCCAACCCGGGAATTCCTCATAGACGGGCTTCGCATGATAGAGGCTCTCCGTAGAGGCCGGGAAGGCATGATGGATTTTTCCGTCGATCTCATAGCCCGTGCACAGTTTGATCGTATCCAGTCCGCTCAGGACATCGATTTTCGTAAGCACAATATCGGAAAGTCCGTTGATGTTCGCCGCGTATTTTCCTACCACAAGATCAAGCCAGCCGCATCTTCTGGCCCTGCCGGTCGTGACGCCGTATTCGCCCCCTACCGTGCGGAGCCTTTCGCCCAATTCCCCGGTGAGCTCCGTGACAAAGGGGCCGTCTCCCACTCTGGTGGTATAGGCTTTCATCACGCCGATGCATTTGCTGATTTTTCCCGGCGCGACGCCGGCGCCAGTGGTCACGCCTCCCGATGTGGGGGAGGAAGAAGTCACATAGGGGTAGGTCCCGTAGGTGATATCGAGCATCATGGCCTGGGCGCCCTCAAAGAGGACGATCTTGTCTTCCTCTATCGCTTTGTTGATTTCTTCTATGGAATCAATGATTTTATCACGCAGTGCGGCGGCGTATTCCGTATAATCGGCGAGTATTTTTTCGTAAGAGAGGGGAGGCTGGTTGTAGATTTTTGTGAAAATCTCGTTTTTTTCGTCGAGGGCAATCTTCAGTTTTTTTGCGAAAACATCCATTTGCAGAAAGTCCACGGCCCGTATGCCGATCCTTGTGATTTTGTCGGCATAACAGGGACCGATTCCCCGCTTGGTCGTGCCGATCCTGCCTTCGCTGAATTCTTCCCGAAGTTCGTCCATTTTTACATGCCAAGGCATCACGATATGGGCCCGGTCGCTGATGAAAAGATTGTCCACGCTTCCGCCCCTGGCGACGAGTTCTTTCATTTCCCCGAGCAAAACCGCCGGGTCGATCACAACGCCCGGACCGATGATACATTTGGTCTTGCCGGAAACGATTCCCGAAGGAAGCAGATGCAAAGCAAATTTCTCCCCCCGGACCACCACGGTATGACCGGCGTTGTTTCCGCCCTGGTACCGGACCACGTAATCGGCCCGGGCCGCCAGCACGTCGATGATCTTTCCTTTGCCCTCATCTCCCCATTGCATTCCAACCACAACATAATTTGCCATTTTTCCTCCTACACCTTTATTTCACTTTTTCGATTTCGATATAATTGATATTTTTCTGATGCTTGCATAAAAACAGGAGTTCGAATTCCGTTTTGATATTCGTTTCCCGGATGGAACTGTTATGCAGATCGGGTGTATGGTAACGGACAACGTAACGGTCGAGCCTCTCCACAAGCCGGAGAATGTCCTGATAATAGCCGTCGTGGTCGCTTTTGAAGTAAATTCTGCCGCTGGTCTGTAAAATCCGGTCGGTCACGGTGAAAAAGCTCTCCTGAATAATCCGGTTTTTCAGCTTTTCCTCCCAGGGATCCGGGAAATTGATATAAATGTCGCTGATTTCCAAATCGCCGATAAAATCATCGATTTCCTCGGCGCGTCTTCTCAAAAAGCGGATATTGCGCAAATTGTTGTTCCGGGTCTTCTTCGCCGCGAGGCACAAGCGCTTGAAACGCAGTTCCAGGCATAAAAAATTCCGGTCCGGATGGCGCAAGGCCATTTCTTTTGCGAAAACGCCGCTCCCTGAGCCGATTTCCAGGGCGACCGGATTGTCGTTCCCGAATTCCTCCCGCCATTTTCCCCGGAGAGCGTCCATCTGTTTTTTATCATAGAAGATGATTTCGGGATAATCCAAAATCATGGTCACATAGGGATTGTAATTTTTTTTCGGTCTTGAGAAAAAATGCATCCAAAACGAATCAGGAACAATTCTTTCCATGTTGATCTCCTCCAAGGGGGATTGTCCGAAGCCCGTCGACAATTTTGCGGGTGATGTCTTTATGCGCTTCAAAGAAGGCGTCAATGGCTTTTTCTGTTTCCGCGGCGTCAGCCGCGAGAATTTTCCCGGCGGCTTCCGCGAATTCCGCGGCGTTTCGCACGAGACAGCCGATATGACGCGACAGGATTTCCCTGGAAATATCCCGCACATTCTGCAAATAGGGGCCGAACAGAGGTTTTTTCCCGTAACACAGAGGCTCCAGCAAACTGTGCCCGCCGATATTGACCAGCGTGCCTCCGACAAAAGCCAGATCGCAGAGCGCGTATAAGATCCTCAATTTCCCGATGGAATCAATCAAGACCACATCGCAGGATTTCCCGGTCTCGGGTTCTTTCTCCAGAACGGAGAACCTTTCGCAGGAATACCCTTTCTTTCCGATGATTCCTTCTATTTTTCCCGTGTTTTCCGGATGACGGGGCGCGATCACAAGAAGCGTATCGGAAAGCATTCCGAAGGCGTCGAGGACAACCTCATTCTCCCCCCGGCGGGTGCTTCCGGCCACGAGAATTTTCCTTCCTTCAGGCGCCAGAATTTCACGGTATTTTTCAAGGATCTCTTCCGGGACGGGGTCCCTCCGCACGTCAAACTTGATATTCCCGAGGGGAAAAACTCTGTCCGGCTTTGCGCCCAATCGGATGATCCGCTCGGCGTCCTGCAGGGACTGCATATAATAACAATCAATTTTATCAAGAATCTTTCTCAGGAAGAACTTTATGATCCGGTATCTGCCGAAGCTCCTGTCGGAAATCCTTCCGTTGATGAGCGCAACGGCGGTATTCGCCCGCCGGTGGACACAGGTGATCAAGTTCGGCCAGAGTTCCGTTTCGATCAGCAGCAAGAGACAGCTGTCCATCTTTGAGAGGGCGTTTTCAATGAGTTCCTCATCGTCCAGAGGAAAATATCGGATCGCGACCCTGTCGCAATCTCTGTATTTTTCCCGGGCCAATTGCATCCCCGTATCGGTGACGCAGGTAAACAGGAATTTTTTATTCCGGTCTTCCAAAAGCAGGCGGACCAGCGTCTCCGAAAGATTGATTTCTCCGACGGACGCGCAATGGAGCCAAATATAGTCTCCTTCCGGCAGTTCATCAAAACGCTGCGCCAAACGGTTTTTCAAAAATTCCCTTTTTTCTTTTTTTCCGAAGAATAAAGCTTTCAAAAGGGAAATGATCCCGAACCTGAATAAATTATAAAATTTCATGTCCTCCCCCGATGTTTTCCGATGATGTATAATCCCGCAGTCTGCTGTCAATGAGGGCGGATATGGCTCCGGCCGCTTCTTCAATCGTCATATGGCTCGTATCAATTTCCACGGCGTCCACCGCCTTCCGAAGGGGGCTTTCTTTCCTTGTGGAATCGATTCTGTCCCTGTTCCGGATATCTTCGAGCACTTCTTCATACGTACAGGCAATGTTCTTTTCCCTGTATTCTTTAAACCGGCGGGCCGCCCGTTCTTCCGGAGAGGCCACAAGAAAGATCTTCACTTGCGCCTCGGGAAAAACTACGGTCCCGATATCCCGCCCGTCGAGGATGATCTCCTTGCCCCGGCCGATCCGGCGCTGCTGCTCCACCAATTTTTCCCGGACTTCCCGGACGGTCGACACGGGCGAGCTTTTTTCCGTCACCTCCGGCGTTCGGATGCTTCGGGTGACGTCTTCTCCGTTCAGAAAAAAATTCTCCTTCCGGATATCCAGGGTCGTCTCTCCGAGCAATCTCGCGAGATCCCCGGGCTTATTCCAATCGAGACGCTTTTCAATGGCATAAAGAGCCATCATACGATACATGGCTCCCGTATCCAGATAAGTGAATCCGTATTTTTTGGCAAGAACTTTGGCGATGGTGCTTTTTCCGCTCCCGGCCGGACCATCGATTGCCACTGTAAATCCTTTCATGTTCGCATATCCTTTCCCGGCATCCCCCGCCTGATTTCGGCGAAGTCAGGTCAATTCTATTTCCGTCAGCGATTTGTTAATTCTCTCGATTCCGATGCATTCCGCAGTCTCTTCGGATATTTCCGCCGCAACGGCGTTGATCCGCTCATTGCCTTCCGCCAAGAGGAATTTCTGCGGCATGGCAGTCAAAAACTTCGGCAGCACGCTTTCCGTGGACATGCCGATGATTCCGTTGTCCGATCCCGTCATCCCCACATCGGAAATATAGCCCGTACCCTCGGGCAAAATCTTCTGATCGGCGGTCTGCACATGGGTGTGGGTCCCTCCGATGAGAGACACGTATCCGTCAAGATACCAGCCCATGGCCAGCTTTTCCGAAGTAGCCTCCCCGTGAAAATCCACGAGAATATATTTCGTGATCTTCCGGATCTCGTCCAAAGCCTCCCGGGCTTTCTGGAAAGGGCAGTCGATGGGGGGCATAAACACTCTTCCCTGGAGAGAAATCACCGCAATCTTGCGCTTTTTCCGGTCTTCGAGAATCGTATACCCCTTGCCCGGCGCCGTATCCGGATAATTGAGCGGCCGAAGTACCCTTGCCGTCGTATCCAGGTATTCATAGATTTCCTTTTTGTCCCAAATGTGATTGCCGCTGGTCAGCACATCGCAACCGTAAGACAGCAATTCCTCGGCCACTTTTCCCGTGAGACCGAAGCCGTTGGCGGCGTTTTCTCCGTTTGCTACAATAAAATCATAATGATCCCTGTTTTTATCCAAAAACAATTTCAGCGTCTCTCTTCCGTTCCGACCGACAATGTCTCCGATGAGGAGAATTTTGATATTTTTCACTTTTTTCTCGCTTTCTGTAGATTTGATCCAAAGATGTAATGGGTTGAAAACTTTTTCCGTACTCTCTATTATACCATTTTTTCCGAAAAAATTCCATGAAAATGTCTCGGGAATTCGCCTGATTATTTTCTTTCGTCTTTCAGCCAGATTTTCAGATCTTCGAGAAGGGCGTCGACGTTTTTCTCTTCCGTGGCCCAGGAAGTCACAAACCGGACGACAGCGCGCCCCTCGTCCGCTTTTTCCCAGAATTCAAACACATATTTTTTTTGCGCCTTTTCCATGAGCTTCTCTGAAAAAACGGGAAACTGCTGATTCGTTTCGGAATCATAGGCCAGCGGAACGCCGTTCCCGAGAAAGCCTTCCTTGAGCTTTTTCGCCATTTTATTGGCGTGGGCCCCATACTTTTCGTAGAGATTTTCTTCAAAAAGTTTTTCAAACTGAAGGCCCAACAGTCTTCCTTTGGCAAATAGCGCTCCCGTCTGCTTGATGATGTGACCGATATCTTCTTTCAACGCCGGATTGACAATCACAAGAGCCTCGCCGAAAAGCGCGCCGCATTTTGTGCCGCCGATATAAAAGGCGTCCGTATAGCGCGGGTAATCGGACAGGAGAACATCGTTTTTCTCCGCCGTAAGAGCCATGGCCATTCTCGCGCCATCCAGGTACAAATAGAATTTGTGCCGCTTGCAAAATTCCGACAGCGCCGCCAATTCCTTCTTTGTATATAAGGTCCCCATTTCCGTGGGATTGGAGATATACACCATTTTCGGCTGCACCGTATGGGGCGGCAGCAGGTTCACAAGGGCTTTTTCCGCCAGGGGGACCGTAAGTTTGCCGTCGGGGGCGGCGCCCACATCGAGAATCTTGTGTCCCCGGGCCTCAATGGCGCCGGACTCGTGGATGCTGATGTGACCGCTTGTCAGTGCAATCACGCCCTGATGGGGTCGCAGCGCGTGAGTAATTGTTATTAAATTTGTCTGTGTTCCCCCCGCGATAAAATATACATCCGCGTCTTTTGCCTGGATCCGTTCTTTGATGAGTTCCCGGGCTCGACGGCAGTATTCGTCTTCCCCGTACCCTACGGTACTCACAAGGTTTGTGCTGTTCAGATACTCCATGATTTCGGGTATGGCGCCTTCGCTGTAATCACAGCCAAAACTGATCATTTCTCCTCCTCTGTCGCCGGGATCGCCCGATGCCCCAGACCGATAACCACTTCATCGAGCCGGAACATCCCTATTGTCAGAAAAATACAGACGCACAGATGCTCTTCCGCACAAGCGATTCCTATTTTTCCCCCCACGTTAAACCCCAACGCCTTATTTTTTATTTGTTCGATCGCTTCCCGCGTCGCGCCTATGAGCGCGCCTTCATTGACATGGAGGTCGTCGATGATCCCGTTCCTCTTGGCGGTAATGACCGACCGCTCCATGATCTTCGCCACCGAGTCGATGACGGAGCCTCCGATATCGACAGCGGCTGTTTTGATTCGCTGCTTTTTGTAATCTTCCTTGAGTACAATCTCTTCCTCCCGGGAGGAAGTTGCCATGACAATGGCAATTTTCGCTACATCCTTGCTCTTGTACTTCAACCCGATCCCCCTCCAAAACTACAATCCTACATGTTATGCCTTTGCCAATCCCGCTTTCCGCGATGACTTTTCCGGATTACCCCTCGTTTTTTTCGATGGACCGGTTGCGGAACCACAGGAAAATATCCACAGATACCATCGTGGCGTTCAACAGATACAAAAATACCGTTTTGTTGACGTTATTGTTGATGATTTTGTCCAAAACGCCGGAAGCGTAACCGATCACAATCACAATCAGAAAAAAAACGCTTTTTCCCTTTGTCGTCCTGGATTTCCAGGAACGATAAATCGAAAGGGGCCAGGCCGCTCCAAAGCAGATCAACATGATGACTTCAAAAATATGGATGCCTTCCTTCATTTTCCTTGTTTCCTCCTTAAAAAACCATGATACCATATTATACGCTATAACGCCCCCGCAGATCAAGCGAATTGTGAGAGGGCGGAACAAAAATCCCCTCCGGAGCGATCCGGAGGAGACTGTGAACCATGTGGAATTTTACTTTCCGGGCGTATTTGCCGCCGCTTTTATTGCGCCATTCCCTGTCCCTTGTCCGAAATATTTCGTATTGGATAAGAATTCCGGTATTTCCTGCCGGTTCAGCTGAAAGTATTCGAGCACCATCTCTCCGATCACTTCGTCGATCATGGTCTTGATGATGTCGATTTTTTCCTTGCAGGATTCCCGTTGGATATTCGTCTTTTTGATCTCCCGTTCGATCCTCAAAATATTGCGCTTGGCGGCGTCTATTCTCTTGAGCCCGCCGTCCACCAGGGACACGCTTTCGTTGTCGATGATGTCCAGCCCGATCTTCCCTTGCAGGAAGTTCTTCTCATTCTCGCTTTTTTCGAGTTCGGCGACGGCTTCTCCCTTCTGAATGTTCAATTCTTCCAGTCGCTGGGAAAAGCGTTTGATATTGCTCCTTTGCGTTCCGATAATTTCCCAGTAGCGGTCTCGCAGAGATTTCCAGTCGGAATCAAGGGCGTCGATCACCGTTTCCAGAGGCACGCCGTTTACCATGTCTTCCCGGTTGCCTTTTACGGCCCCTTCGGCGTACAGTCCGCAAAGGCCCGCCTCCTCCAGGATGTCTCTCTGGAAAAGTTCCAATTCCTCCTTGTGGGTGGATATTTGCCTCAGGTATTCTTCTTCCGCCCGTTCGAGGATATCTTCCAGTTCAAGTTCCTTGAGCTGCAATTCCGTTTGCAAATCGTTGACGTCAAGCTTGATCTGCATCTGTTCCATTTTTTTGTAATCGGAGAGATTTTTTCCCCGCAACTCTTCGATATTTTTCCGGATCAGGCGCAGGTCATTCTCGTGCTCCAGTTTGACTTTCTCGACATTGCTTTCAATGGTCTTTTCCCTTTCGATCTCATATTCCGCTATTTTATAACACAAAGATTCAAGCCTGTCCGCTAATGTGTTTGTCATTTTATACTCCTTCAAGAGAGTATTTCCGTCTAAATTAGCACTCATAGCATCTTTCTCCTGTTTTAAAATATAGTGATGGTCTTCCCCTTTTTTCTTTCATTATACCATACGGCAAACGCTTTTGTATACCGGAAAATATTTTTTTTCCGGAAAGAAAAAACCCGATTTTTTACGAGACAAAAATCGGGTTTCTGTTTGACATAATATGGAATCAGGAATTGCTGAGCCGGACAAATTCCCCTGAATTCTGCCGGAAAGCTTCTTCCCGGTTTTTGTTGTATCCGATCACGATTTCGGGATTCACCGCCTTCAGCTGTTCCAGAATCTCATCCACCTGTTTTTTATTTTCGAACTCCAGCGCGACTTTTTCGCCGGACATCCGTAAAATCAGACGATAGATCTCCATCTGGCCTTTTCCGCAACAAAGCGTCACGTTTACGTCTTCCATCTGGGCGTAGGCCCAATGGATGTCCGCAATGGCGTATCTTTTTTTGCGCAGAAAAGACTCACAGACCAACTCTTTTCCTTCCAGGAATACTCTTGCCGTAATACTCACCTCCTGACCATACAAAGAGAAAAATGACTACTTGTAATTCTTGAGCCGTTCCACGGCTTCCGCCAGTTTCTCGACCCCTACCGTCAGCGACAGGCGGAAATAGCCTTCCGTTCCGAAGGCCTTCCCCGGCACTACCGCCACTTGCACTTGTTTCAGCATATCGATCGCGAAATCCAAGGAATCTTTCCCGGATATCTTTTCGTAATTCACAAAGAGATAAAAAGCGCCTTCGCAGGGCACAACGCCGTATCCCAGAGATTTTAGGGCCGGAGTCATAAAATCCACGCGCTTTTTGTACTCGGCCGCAAGCCAGGCGAGATCGTCAAATTTTGTAAGGGCGATCTTTGCGGCTTCAAGGGACAGCACGGCGGGACTTCCCACCGTAAAGCCGGAATTGTTCAAAAAGTAAGGATAGAGTTCCTTGGGGCCGATCGTGTAACCCATCCGCCAACCGGTCATAGAGTGGGATTTGGAAAAACCGTTGGTGATAATGAGCTTGTCCCGGATTTGCGGGAACGACCCGAAAGATACATAATCCGTAAAGACGATCCGGTTGTAGATCTCATCGGCCAGGATAAAGACCTCTTTGTCGGCGAGATAATCGCAGATTGCGGAGATTTCATCCTTTGACATCACGACTCCCGTGGGATTGCAGGGATTGCAGAAGATGACGGCCTTGGTCTTTTCCGTCAACACCGTCGCTAAAAGCTCCGGCGTGATCTTGAAGTTTGTCTTGGAGATATCCACTATGACCGGTTTCGCGAAGGACATTTCCACCAAAGGCACATAAGCCGGATAATAGGGCGCGAAAATGACGACTTCGTCGCCGGGATCCAGAATCGTCCTGACGGCGCAGGCCAGGGCCTCCGAAGATCCCGTGTTCATGATGACGTTTTCCGCATCATAGCTTGTTCCGAAATGCTTGTTGTAGTTTTCAGCGACCAGTTTTCGGATTTCGAGTCCGCCCCCACTGGGCGGATAACCGAAATGTCCCCTTTCGACGCGCTTGACGGCTTCCAGGACCAGTTCCTTGGGCGTCGCGATGTCCGGATCCCCGATCGTGAGGTTGATGACGTTCTGATAGTTGAGGCTTTCCTCAAAGATCTTCCGGATCAATGATCGTTGCAGGTTTTGAATGGCGCTTGAGATTTTCATTTTTTACATTCCCCCTTTATGTATAATGTAGTTGCTTCCTAATTGCCGCGCAGGTCCTCCACCAATTCCGTCTTGTCCTTCGTCTTCTCGTCGACGTTCTTGAGGATCTTTGCCGGATTGCCGCCGACTACCGCGCCCGCAGGCACGTCTTCCAGTACGACGGCGCCCGCGCCGACTACCGCGCCTTCGCCGATCGACACCCCTTCGATCACAACGGCGTTTGCGCCGATCAACACATTGTCTCCCACGGTGACAGGCTTTGCCGAAGGCGGTTCCACAACGCCGGCGAGAACTGCTCCGGCGCCTATATGGCAGTGTTTTCCGACAATGGCCCGGCCGCCCAGGATGGCGCCCATATCAATCATGGTCCCTTCGCCGATTTCCGCGCCGATATTGATGACGGCGCCCATCATGATCACGGCGTTTTTGCCGATGGCAACTTTATCGCGGATCACCGCTCCCGGTTCTATCCGCGCGTCGATATAGCGCAGATCTAATGTCGGTATTCCCGAATTCCGCCGGTCGTTTTCGAGGTAACTGTCCGTTATCTTGTCTTTAAATTGCTCCAAAACCCTGTCAATTTCCGCCGCTTCGCCGACCAGGAGCCAGGAACCGTCTCCTTTGAAGACTTTGGCCGTCGTCTGGAGTCCCGTGAGGTCTCCGGCGATCCAGGCCTTGACCGGCGTCTTCCGCGTGGCGTTTTTGATAAAGGCGATGATTTCTTCGGCGGTATTGAGATTTCCCATAATTCCTCCTTATGATTCTCCGCGCGTTCTTATTACCATTGTATAACGAAATCGCGCATAAAGCAAATGAAATATCATCATGACAGAATTTCTTCCATCGTATAAAATCCGGGCTCTTTTTGAACCAATATCCGGGCGGCGGCCAGGGCCCCCCGGACGAAAATATTTTTGGACATGGCCGTATGCTTGATCTCAATGATCTCATCGTCGCCGCAATAAAAGACCGCGTGCTCTCCGGCTATGGTCCCGCCGCGCAGGGCGCTGACGCCGATTTCATACTTTTCTCTTTTTTTATTGCCCGATCTGCCGTAGACTTGCGCCGCCCCGTGGGGAATCACGCTTGCCGCGGCTTCCGCCAGGGTCTTGGCCGTGCCGCTGGGCGCGTCCAGCTTTTTGTTGTGGTGTTTTTCCACGATCTCTATGTCAAAGGTATCGTAAAGAATGGGCGTAATGGCCTTGATGACCTTGACGAGCACATTGATCCCCAAAGAGACGTTGGACGCCAAAAGAAGCGGGATCTCTTCCCCCGCTTTTTTCATTCGTTCAAGGTCGTCCGGAGAGTAGCCTGTGGTCGCGACCAGAAGCGGTATTTTCTTCTCCTTCGCAAAGCTCAGCAGCGCGGGAATTCTTGAAAAATGGGAAAAACTGATAATGACGTCTCCGGTTTCCGACGTCAGTTCGTCGGCGAATCCCGTAACCGTGAAATCTTCGGTACTTTCAACGGCTTTTTTCAGTAAGCCGGACATGGTTCCCGTGCCGTGAATAATGACCCTCATATCCGCACGCCCAGTTTTTCGATCAACTCTTTGAGAATGACCCGGTTCTTTTCCTCAATGGGGCCCAAGGGCGATCTACCCGGCCCCACGTTGACGCCTAAGAGATTCAGCGCTTCTTTGACCGGAACAGGATTGACTTCATAGAAAAGGGCGTTGATCAACGGGAGGTATTTGAGCTGGATCTCCCGCGCTTTGGCAAAGTTGTTGTTGTAGGCGGCCGCTGCCATTTCATGCGTTTCCAGTGGAATAATATTGGCCGATACGGAAATAACCCCTTTGCCGCCTAAAGACATGACCGGCAGGACCACATCGTCATTTCCCGAGTAAATGTCAAATGCCGGAATTTCCGACGCGATCTGGGCCGTATAGGAAAGATTCCCCGTCGCGTCCTTGACGCCGATGATGTTCTTGACGCCGGACAATTTTTTCAGCAGGGGAACCGACAAATTGACCCCGGTTCTGCCCGGCACGGTGTAAATAATGATCGGAATGGAAACCGCTTCCGCGATGGTTTTGTAATAATTGTAAATCCCGCTTTCATTCCCTTTGTTATAATAAGGCGTCACCACCAGAAGCGCGTCTACGCCGCATTTTTCCGCTTCTTTGCTGATTTTTACGGCGTGTCCGGTATCGTTCGTACCGGAACCGGCAATAACAGGAACTTTCCCACCCACGCGCTCCATGGTGAAGCGAAGCGCCTCTGTTTTTTCCTCATCAGAGAGCGTCGGACTCTCTCCCGTAGTGCCGTTGATGATAAAGGCGTCGGTTTTGTTCCGCAGATGAAAATCAATGAGCTGCCCGTACACATCATAGTTGATCCTGTTCTTTTCGTCAAAAGGCGTTGCGAGCGCTACGCCGGAGCCTGTAAACACTGCCATTTTACCCCCTCCTGCCTCCTCTGTCTTTTCTGTTTTCAGTTATTCGCTTTCCTGCTTTCATACGGGAATACGATCAAAATTTTTATTCTTTAGCGCGTTTCGTTTTCTACGAAGAGTTCCGCGATCTGCACGGCGTTGGTGGCCGCTCCTTTCCGGATATTGTCGGCGACGGTCCAGAAGCTCACGCTGCGGGGAGCGCTGAAATCCCGCCGGATCCTCCCTACGAGCACAAGGTCCTGCCCGGAAGCGATGGTAGCCAGGGGATAGCGGTTGTTTTGCGGATCGTCAAGGACAAGCAGCCCCTCGGATTCTTTGAACGCCTCCCGGATATCCTCCAGTTCATAGTCTTTTTCCAGTTCCGCAGTGATGGAAATGGAATGGGAATTCACGACGGGCACCCGGACACAGGTGGCGGTAACCGGCAGATCCGGCAGATCCAGGATTTTTCTTGTCTCATTGACCATCTTCATTTCTTCTTTCGTATAGCCGTTTTCCAGGAATACGTCAATGTGCGGCAGACAGTTGTTCACAATGGGATGGGGGAATTTCCGGGGCGCCTCTCCTTTCAGCCCCCCTTCCAGATCCGCGATTCCTTTCATCCCGGCGCCTGATACAGCCTGGTACGTGTTGTAAATCACACGCTTCAATCCGTAGCTTTTATCCAATATATGCAACGCTTCCACGCACTGTATCGTGGAGCAGTTGGGATTTGCGATAATATTGTGGTTTTTCAGCGCCGCTTGCGGGTTCACTTCGGGTACCACAAGGGGAACGGTCTCATCCATGCGCCACGCCGAGGAATTGTCCACCACAAGACAGCCGTGGGCCGCCGCGATGGGGGCAAATTTTTTGCTGACGTCGGCGCCCGCTGAAAAAAGGGCAATGTCAATTCCTCTGTCAAAACTCGTTTCCGTCAATTCCTCCACGGTATATTGCCTGTCCTGAAAGGATATCCTCTTTCCGGCGCTCTTCTTGGACGCGAAAAGATACAATTCGTCGCAGGGAAATTTCCGCTCGGCCAGTACTTTGAGGAATGTACTCCCCACGAGGCCGGTCGCGCCTGCTATGGCTACCTTCATAATTCTTTCCTCCCTTCATTTTTGTCCTATAGATTAAAGGCCTTGGCTGTCACTTCCACCGCCTTATTGATGTTCTCTCTGTCGATACTGCAAGAAATGCTTATTTCCGAAGTCGTGACCTGGTAAAAGTTCACGCCCGCTTTGCTGAGGGCCGAGAAAAAACGGCTGGCCACGCCCGTACTGTTGGCCATTCCGACGCCTACGACGGAGATCATGCCGAGGTTTTCCGCAAAGGAGATCGTCGCTTCCGGCAGATCCCGCTTGAGTTTGGCCACAGCCTGGTCCAACAGGTATTTTTCATTGACGGCGACGCTGAAGGACAGTTCCAGAATGCTGTCCTTGGAAATGTTCTGGGTGATCATATTGATATTGATTCCCGCATCCGTCGTGATTTGAAATATCTTCGCGATCGTTTCCGACGAATATTTGATGTTGGATATGCCGGCCACAAGTATTTCCTTGGTAATGCTGATTCCCGTGATCAGTTTTTCTTCCAATCCGTATCCCTTTTCCATAATATAAGTTCCTCCGCTTTCACTAAGACTTTTTCCCACGTAGATAATGACGCCGTATTTTTTCCCGATTTCCACCGCCCGCGTTTCCATGACGCCCGCGCCCAAAAGGGACATCTCCATCATCTCTTCATAGGAAATGTGACTGAGGGGTTTTGCGTCTTTGTACACCCGGGGGTCCACGCTGTAGATGCCGTCCACGTCGGTGTAAATCCGACATTCACAGCGCAATATGGCCGCAAGGGCAACGGCGCTCGTATCGGAACCGCCTCTGCCCAGGGTCGTAATGTCGCCCTCTTCATTGATGCCCTGAAATCCTGCCACAAGAACAATCTTCCCTTCACTCAGATAGCGTTCGATTTTTTCGGCGCCGATATTTTTGATTTTACTTTTCGTATGGATGCCGGTCGTCTCCACCCGCGCCTGATATCCTGTCAGGGAGATGGCGTCCTGCCCCATTCCGATCAAGGCGATGGCGAGAAACGCTATCGTTTGCTGCTCCCCTGTGGACAACAGGGAATCCAGTTCTCTCTGGTCAGGGTTCGCCGAAAAAACGGATGCTTTTTCGATGAGCTCATCGGTCGTTTTTCCCATGGCGGACGCAACGACAACAATTTCGTCATATCTTTCTTTTTTCAGGCGAATGATGTACTCCGCGATGTTCTTGATTTTTTCGGGAGTGGCCACGCTGCTTCCTCCGTACTTCAGTACAACTCTCATGTTTACCTCCACTTTTCGTCAGACGAAAGGTCTTTTCGCCTGCTGACTATAAAAAAACCAGCATACGTCTCTGCCGGTCCTTAATCATCGATCAAAAGAAAAATATTTGAAAAATAATCACACCACAGAAAGCGCAACATTGAGTAATCTCAATGACAGTGATACGGATCTTGTCCGCACCCCCAATCCCAAAACCGGAACCTGTTCTGAAATTTCGGCAATTGTCCCTTTCCCCAGTTTCCTCATCCGGTCCGGACTTCCCATGGCTACTCTTGACAATCGCACCTCAGTCTGTTATCTTATTGTAACTTATTATATAAAGATTCAGACAAAAAGCAAAATATAATTTTTAAATGATAAAACGCACTATTATATATTAAATATATTTTGACCCAAAAAACAGGATTTTTTTTCTTAATTATTTAAAAAATATTTACATAAAGAGAAAAATCCGATATAATTGAATATAACCGAAGCGGTTGTACTCATATAACTAATGAAAGGCGAGGATATTATGTATCGGTATCGAAACAAATCCGGGGGGCGGTTTTCGTTCTATTCCGGAATCCTGCTCATTATCTGGGCGGTGATCATTCAACTCAATTCCAATTTCAATATAGGCTATGTTCTGATGATCATATTGGGGCTGTTGCTCGTGGTCTACGGGAAAATCAAGGTCCGTCTCCCTGTCCCGATTCGTTTTTTCATCGTGGCGCTCAGCTTTCTCGCCTTCTGCGCTATGCTGTTTTTATTCGTCTACGGAAAACGGGATACGGTCACATTCCGGGAGGACGCCCTCATTGTGCTGGGGGCGGGCCTGCGGGGGGAGAAACCGTCCCGCAATCTCAAGAGCCGCCTCGACACGGCGGTGATTTATCTCGAAAAAAATCCGACGGCTTCCGTGATCGTCTCCGGCGGCAAGGGCGAAGATGAGACGATTTCCGAAGCGACAGCCATGCGGCTGTATCTGGTGGAACGCGGGATCGGAGAAAGCAGGATTTTTGTGGAAGACCGCGCCCGCAGCACCGCCGAGAATTTTCTTTATTCCAAAGAGATCCTCGATCAGTTTTTCGGGGAAGATTGCGCAGTTGCCTATGTCACCTCGGACTACCATATGTATCGGGCTGATTTTCTCGCAAAAAAAGCCGGACTCAAGGCCGCGAGATACGGAGCGCCCCTCGTATGGTATCTCTATCCTCCCGCCTATTTGCGGGAACTCTTGGCTTGTATCCACACGATTTTCATAAAGAAATAACATATCCTCAGCTTTCAAAAGTAAAACGGGAGGTTTCCATGTCAGTTTCGGGCGCGTTTATCGTACCGCATCCCCCTTTGATCCTGCCCCGGATCGGAAAGGGCGAAGAAAAGAAAATACAAAAGACCATTGACGGCTTTCATGAAGTGGCAAAGCGGATCGCTCTGTTGCAACCGGAGACCATCGTTCTCATATCGCCGCACGCCACGGCCTATTCGGATTACATCCACATTTCCCCCGGCGGAAAGGCCAGCGGAGATTTGCGTCAATTCGGCGTTTACGACTATGAAATGACCGTATATTACGATAAAGCCTTTATCGACGCGCTGACTCTTTTGGCGCAGAACAGGGGCATCCGCGCAGGCTCTCTGGGAGAGAGAGAACCCCGGCTCGATTACGCGACCATGGTTCCTCTGGATTTTGTCAATCAACAGTACAAAGATTATCAGTTGATCCGGGTCGGGTTGTCCGGTTTGTCCCCCATTGAACATTACCGTTTCGGAAAGCTCATTGCAGCCACTTCCCTTTTAATCAACCGGAAGACCGTCCTGATCGCCAGCGGGGATCTTTCCCACAAGCTCAAAGAGGACGGTCCCTATGGCTTTGCCGCCGAGGGGCCGGAATTTGACCGCCGGGTCACAGAAACCATGGCCGACGGGGATTTTTTGAAATTCCTCACCTTCCCCGAAGCGTTCTGTGAAAAAGCCGCCGAGTGCGGATTGAGGGCGTTCCAGATCTTGGCGGGCTTTCTGGATGAGCTGGCCGTGACCTCCGAACTTCTTTCCTATGAAGGGCCTTTCGGCGTGGGATATGGCGTCGCGTCCTTCATTCCGACGGGCGCCGACCCGTCCCGGCGGTTTGACGATAAAGCGGAGGAACTGGAACGAAAAAAAGCGGAAACCGCCAGAAAGAGCGAAGATCCCTACGTGAGCCTCGCGCGCCTCAGCCTCGAAACCTGGGTAAAAACGGGGAAAATGGCGCCCCTGCCCGAAGATCTGCCTGCGGAAATGACCGGAAAAAGAGCGGGAACTTTTGTTTCCATCAAGAAAAACGGCAGACTCAGAGGCTGCATCGGGACCATCGGACCCGTCCGGGATTCCATTGCCTCGGAAATCTTGAGCAACGCGGTCTCTGCCGGAGCCAATGACCCGCGTTTTGAGCCCGTCCGGGAGCAGGAACTGGACAGCCTGATCTATAGCGTCGACGTATTGGGTGAAACGGAACCCATCGCCGGAAAGGAGAAGCTGGATGTCCGCCGCTACGGCGTTATTGTCACGAGAGGAGACAGAAGGGGACTGCTCCTTCCCAATCTGGAAGGCGTCGACGACGTGGATACCCAGATCGCCATCGCGAAACAGAAAGCGGGAATACAACCGGAAGAAGCGTGCAGTCTCGAGCGTTTCGAGGTTGTCCGTCACAAATGACTGCCGTATGCGCCCTCTGTCCGAAGTCCTGTCGGTTGGAAGAAGGGCAGACGGGATTTTGCAGGGGCCGGAAAAATGAAAAAGGCCGGATCGTCTCCGAAAACTACGGACATCTGACCTCCATTGCCCTTGATCCTGTTGAAAAAAAACCGCTGTACCATTTCTATCCCGGAAACAGGATTCTTTCGGTCGGAAGTTACGGCTGCAACTTTCGCTGCCCCTTCTGCCAGAACCATACGATCGCCCAGGCGGACGGCCATCACGCGCCTTGGCGGTATGTCGGCCCGGAGGAGTTGACCGCGGAAGCGGTGCGGCTCATCCCGTCAGGAAATATAGGAATCGCCTTCACTTATAACGAACCGCTGATCTGCCCGGAATACATAAAGGACTGCGCCCGCCTCGCCAAGAATTACCATCTGAAAACCGTACTTGTGACAAACGGCTCCGTCAATGAACCGGCGCTGCGGGAGCTACTGCCCTTTGTGGACGCCATGAATATTGACCTCAAAGGCTTTACGGAGGAATTTTACAAAAGCGTCGGCGGAACCTTGGAAACCGTAAAAAATACCATTACGCTGTCCCGACCGCACGCCCACATCGAACTGACCAAACTGGTCGTACCGAGAATGAACGATACCGATGAGGATATGGAAAATATGGCTCGGTGGATCCGCTCGGTCCATGAGGAAATTCCCCTTCATGTGAGCCGTTTTTTCCCTTGCTACAAGATGGCGGACGCCCGGCCGACTCCCGTTCAAACTGTCTACCGGCAGGCGGAGATCGCCAGGAAATATTTGCGCTATGTATATACGGGAAACTGCTGAAAAAAAGCCGACAATGCGGACGAACAGGTCCGCGGCCTAATCGGATTCTGCGGACATGACCGCCGTGAGGGTCTTCTCCCAGTCCTCTTCTTTCATCAGTTGGCCCTTCTCGTTGAAAATTTTCCAGGAGCCCCGGGGGAAGCTGTCCCGGAATTCCCCTGAAACGGCCAATTCGCCATTGGAGAAATATTTTTTGATCTCCCCGTCAATTTTGTCCATTTTAAAATGAAGGACAATCCTGGGCTTTCCATCGGGATAGTATTCCTCCCACAGACCGTTCTGAAATCCGTCCTGAAAGTTCCCTTTGATTTTCAAGGCCCCGTTCATGTAATATTGCAGCCAAACGCCCGTTTTTTTATTGTCTTTGTAGTCTCCCTCCTCCTGCAATGTTCCGTTGGGATAATAATATTTTGTCCTGCCGTCCAGAAGACCTCGGTAGTAATATTGTTCGAGCCGCAAATTCTCATTTTCGTAATACTCTTTCTGCAAGTTGACTTTCTTCCCGTCCTGGTATTCCACAACGTGCTTGAGGCCCCCCCGCTCATTGTAAGTCATCCAGTATCCGTCGGCGTTTCCGTTGCGCAGCTTGCCTTTGCGCCTGATTTTTCCGTTCCCGTAATATTCCGTATAATCCCCGTGCAATTTTCCGGCCTTATAGTTGCTTTCAATATGGACAAACTTATTCCCGTCCCGGTTCGTCGCCACCCGCCGGACCTTTCCCGTATACAGTTTTCCGGTATTCAGATCATAAACAACCCGCTCGTCGCCCACGATCTTTTCCACAAGAGGGCCGTTTCCCTCCCCGCAGGAGACCAACAAAAGAATCAAAGACGCCGCCAATAATATCTTTTTCATGCTTGCCACCTTGATCTATAAGAATTTTCTGTACAGTTGGATAAGCCTTTCAGTAGTTTTCGGGAAAAAGTCTGCGTTCCACCCCTTCTATCAGAATGTGCAGGATCATCATATGGATTTCCTGTATGCGGTCGGAAGTGGCGCCGGGGATGATCCACTCATAATCGCAGCGCCCTTTGAGCTTTCCGCCGTCTTTTCCCAGAAGCGTCAGCGTCCTCATTTCTATTTTTTGCGCCGCCGCCACGGCATTGAGTATATTTTGCGAATTCCCGCTGGTGGAAATGCCGATCAGCATATCTCCCGGCGCGCCGTAGGCCTCCACGCCCCGGGAAAAGATTTCGTCAAACCCGTAATCGTTTCCCACGCAAGTGATGTGAGAGGAATCGGAGATGGCCAGAACCGGAAGAGCTCTGCGCTCTTTTCTGAATTTTCCCGTAAATTCCTCGGCGAAATGAATCGCGTCGCAGTTGCTCCCGCCGTTGCCGCAGATCAGGATCTTATTGCCCCGACGGAAAAGCTCCGCCATTTCCGAAGCCGCTTTTTCCGTACGCTGCGTTTTTTCTTCCTCGGCGATAAACGCCGTCAGCAGAGCCAGTTCTTCTTTATAGGAATCAATTAACGCCATTTTGTCTCCCTCAGCTGATCTTGTAGCCTTCTATAAAATCGATAAATTTGATGATTTGCAGCAAATGTTTCTTGTCTTTTGTGATGACGACCTGATAGGCGTCTTTGACTTCGTTGATCCGGTAAACGATGTTGAGTTCTTTGTTCTCGATTTCCTTGTAGACGGAATAATAGGGGAGAATGACGTTCCCGATCCCTTCGCGGACCATACCCTTGATCACTTCCAGATTTCCCGAAACCTGGATCTTGTTCTCGAAAATCATGTGATACTTGTCCTCAATGGCCGCAATGGCGTCGTTATTATTGGGGATGCTCTTCCGGGTGATCAGCGGGTCCTTCCCGGCGTTCTCGATCCTGTCGTAGACTTTGCTGCTGACAAGGACATAGGGCATTTTTTCAATGGTAATGACCTCCAGATTGCTGTCGGTAATATGTTCCTCGTCGATGATCAGAATATCCAGATCCCCTTCTAAAAGACATTTGAGTAACCACTTCTTTTCGCCGATCACGATGTCGTATTCAATTTCCTCGTATTTTTTGGAGAATTCCTTCATGAGTTTCGGCAACAGAGGCTCGCCGATCACAGAAGTGGCTCCGATGGAAAGACGGGCGCGGTCCAGGCCGATGATCCGGGTGATCTCCTTTTCCGCCCGGTTGACCCGTTCAAAAATATCCTCGGCCATCTTGAACAGGATTTCGCCGATATAGGTCAGTTTTATTTTCTTGGAACTCCGGTCAAAGAGTTTCGTATTCAAAAGGTCCTCAAATTTCCGGATCTGGATGGAAACTGCCGATTGATTTATAAAAAGCTTGTTGGCGGCTTTCGTAAAGCTTTTTTCTTTCGCCACCTCGTAGAAAATCTTCAAATAATGCAGATCCATGGATTCACCTTCATTTTCGGGGTATCATTACAAATAGTCATGGGTACCATTTATTTTATATATAATATTCTATCACAATTCCCCCCGTTTATACAACATATTTTGAAAAAAATTTGTTTTCGAGGAAAACAGATTCTCGTTTGCGTTTTTGAGAAAAAGCTGTATAATATAGGGAGGAGGAAAAAATGATCGTAGCGAAGAATAAAAAGGCTTATTTCGATTATTTCATAGAGGAAAAATTTGAGGCGGGAATCGCCCTTGTGGGTTCCGAGGTCAAATCGGTCAAAGCGGGGCACGTGAGCATAAAGGAATCCTACCTGCGGGTTACGCAGGGGGAGCTCTTCATTCTCGGCATGACCATCGTGCACTGGAAATTCGGCAGCGTATACAATGTGGAAGAAAAACGCCCGAGAAAACTCCTCATGCACAAGAAGGAGATCCGGAAAATCCATGAGAAAGTGAGCCAGCAGGGATTTACCATCGTTCCTCTGGACGTCCACCTCTCCAAGGGCAGGGTCAAGTTGGAAATTGCCGTCGCCAAGGGGAAGAAAACCTACGACAAGCGGGAAGCCATCGCCAAAAAAGACGCCCGCCGGGATGAGGAGCGAAATATTAAAATCCGCTAGTTTACTTTTTGCCAAATTCATGATATAATATTTGTACAATTGAATAAGGGGATGTCAAGGTTTCGACGGGGTTAGCAGGTTATAGACAGCAGGTCGGCGTGGTTGCCGCGAAAGACCAAAAACTCGTTTAAATGACGAAAACAATTACGCTTTAGCTGCTTAGTTGTCAGCTCATCCCGGGATACGTCTTCTGTATGCGTATTCCAAGGGGTGTAACCAATATACAGATTACCCGCTCCGATGTTTCTAAGGAAGCGGGGACATTCGCGAAACTTG
>JAISST010000018.1 GCA_031272945.1 Fusobacteriaceae bacterium | reverse complement strand
AGACGATCCTGACCATGAAAAAATTCCTGCCCTGGCTCGAGAGACTTGAAGAATACCGGGATTTGATTCTCGATGAAAAAGAAGCCGAAGCGACGGAAAAAATCAATATTCTCTATGTTGCCCTGACCCGTGCCGTCGACAATCTCATTATCGTCGCCGAGGACGATCAGAAACCCAATCCCAAAAAAGGCGTCGGCGACTTGACTGGAATCACGGGATTGATTCGCCAGACCCTGGATAAATTATCCGACTATGAAAGCGATCCGGAAGTATACGCCCCCCTGTCTGAAGTCAGAGCGGAAGAAAAGCGATCAGACGCGCTCAATCTGCAAAATCAGCGATTCAGCGGATCCGAAAAGGTTTCCCGGGATCCCGCCCCCGGCCTCGACCGCCTCAAGTCCCACGACCTCACCTTCGACGACACAAAGCGCCTCCGGGGTCTCATGATCCACGAGTTTTTCGAGCGCCTGCGTCGGCCCGACGAGAAAGAAATCGCAAGCGCCCAGCGCTTTATCCGGGCGAAATACGCCGACAGTCTCGGTCCGGAATCCCTCGACGAGACCCTTTCGGAGCAAAATATCCAAACGCTCATTGAAAAAGCACGGGTTCACGGCCTTTTCGGCCAGTGGGACCGGGATTTTTCCGAATACACGCTCTATGACAAAGACGGCCGGAAACATATTCTGGACCGCCTGCTGATCCGCTTCACGAAAAATGGCAATCCCGGCGAAATCCTGATTCTCGACTTCAAAACCGGCAGATCCTACCGGGAAGAGGACGATGACGACGAAAAACAGAAGATCCGTTATGTGAAGCTGATCCGGGAACAATTGGAGAAAAGCGCTGCGGGCAGCGATTATCTGGAGCGCGTCCGATTCGAATATGTGGAGATATAAAATTCTCATTTTTTCCCCTTGCCTTTGTGTAAAAACTGTGCTATAGTGTAAGTATTCCCAGCTACAGCGAGGTGACTCGATTGAATTATCTTCCTGTCTTTTTGCTAACCGTCGCCATCATCATCGCCGACTGCTACGCCCTTGGCGTTTTTGGAAATCCCGCTGTGAAGCCCGTGGAGAACATGCGCTACGAAGGCTTTACTTACAGCGGAAATCTGAAGAGCGCCGTTTTTGACTCGGAAGGCATTCTGACCTTTGACGACGGCGGCAGGTACGCGGGGGGATTCGCCGGAGGCTGTTTTGACGGAAACGGCGTATACACATATCCCGCAAGCGGAGATTCCGGCCGGTCCTGGCGACTTGTCGGCGAATTCAAAGACGGATATACGCTTTCGGCTGTCCTGTACGCCGATGCGGCCGCGCCCCCTCTCTTTTACCGGCAGGGCGAGGCGCTTGACGTCTACTCTTCCCCGGCCTGGACCTATACGGGCGAAGTGGACGATAATGGACAAAACGGGGTCGGTAGATTTGTATTCGCCGACGGATCTTTCTATGAGGGCGAATTCCTTTCGGGACTTGCCAACGGAACAGGCACATTTGTACGACCCGACGGCAAAGAGGAACATGGCGCGTGGGCTGCCGGAGTGCGGGTGAAGTGAAATGATCAGGATCAAATGGCTCAATGTGATCCGTATTTTCGGTCTAGCGCTTGTGCTGGGCTATCATTTGTTTTACAGCGGCTTACCGGCCGGTTTTTTTGGTTGTGATATTTTTTTCGTACTGTCGGGTTATCTGATTATGTCACAAAGTTTAATAGAAATCCGTGAGAAGAGGATTTTCAATCCCTTTACCCTCTATAGAAAACGCCTTGCGCGTTTTTTCGTCCCGCTCTTTCTGGCGGTCGTCCTGACGTTGCCGCTGACTACGCTGGCCTCCCCCGATTTTCTGGTGGGAATCGGACGACAAACGGCCGCCGCCTTGGGTTTTGCCACAAACTGGTACGAAATCTTTACCGGCGGCAATTACGAGTCGGAACTGCTGCCGCGGCTTTTTACCCATACGTGGTTTTTGGCGGTCGAAATGCAATACTATATCCTGTGGGCCTTGTTTTGCGGAATTTCCTCTCTCCTTTTCCTGAAAATCCAGGACGAAGCGCAGCGAACGGGAAGTTTCCGGGCCCTTGTTTTAGCCGCTTCCATTGTCTGCGGCGCCCTGTCCTGGCGGTACATGAACGCGCTCTTTGAAAAGGGCGGAAATCTCTCGGGGGTTTACTATAATACTTTCGCGCGTCTCTTTCCCTTTTGCATCGGCGCCGCCCTGGCTTCCCTGCCCATGGCGACAGACTTTGCACCGGTCGCTGCCTCTGAGGAAAACGGATTTTCCGCGCGAAAATGGAGCGTTTTTCTGTTAATTCTATCGTCAGCGGTCCTTCTGGGGATCATCTGCATTTTTGCCCGCTCCCTTTCCTTTGAGAATATTTTTGTCTGGCGCTATGGTTTTCTGCTTGTTTCGCTCCTTACGGCGCTCCTGATCCTCTGTCTGGGCGCTTTGCACAGACGGACGCCCCTTGATCGAAGAGAGCCGGTTATTTTGGAATTTACGGCGAATCTTTCTTACGCGGCCTACCTTGTGCATTGGCCGTTCTATGTGATTTTTTCATCGCTCCTTCCTTCGGATAATCTCCGGGCTTCGCTTCTGACGCTCATCGCGACCTACGTCGCTTCGGAATTTATTTTCCGGGGCGTGGGCTGGTTTTTCCGCCCGAAGGATCAGAGACCCTTCCGTCGTCCTCTTACCCAGGCCGTTACGGCGGCGCTGGTACTGGTCGCCACCGCGGCAAGCGGCTATGTTCTGAAGGAAGAACCCGTCATGACCGGTATGGGCCGCGAATTTGCCGTCGGCAATGTCATCCAGGGCCTGAGCGGCATCCATGAGATAAAAACGCAGCTGTCAGCCATCAATCCGATTCCCGTGATCGATACGGAAGGGATTCTTTTTACAGGCAAAGGATCATCCCGGATTTCGGCCTTGACGGAAACCTTCCGGCAGGAAGCCCGGGCACACGCGACCCTGACTTTTCCCATCGTCAATTACCCCGCCTTCACCCCCGCTTATGAGCGAACGGAGACGACGTCGTACATCCCGTTGGACGACAGTTTTCTCCTTGCTATGCTCGATGACCCGCTGATGACGGAATTATCGGAACGGGCTTTGCGAAACCGTACCGAGACGACCGTTCAGGAGAAAAACCGGGAAACCCTCCCGGAAAAGAAAGCGGTCGGAAATAAAACCGGAAAAAAAGCCGATAAAAAGGTCGGGAAAAAGACGCAGGAGAAAGCGCCTCCGAAAAAAACCGCCGAGCCACTCCCGGAAAAACCCGCGTGGATTCCGGACGGCGGCGTGACCATCATCGCCGATTCCGTTGCCTTGGGGGCCGCGGCGACCATTAAGAAGAAAATTTACGGCTGTTATTTGGATGCGAAAGTTTCCCGCTCCATGAGTATGGGCTATACGCTCTTCAAAGAACTGAAAGATAAAGGCCAGCTCAAAAAATATGTGGTGATTGCGCTGGGAACAAACGGGGTTGCCAATATCGATAAAATTTTCACCCAGATTATCGACGAACTGCCTCCGGGTCATCGCCTGATTTTTGTTACGCCCTATGACGGACGCCCGCAGAGGGCCGCCAGAATCGAGAGAGGCGCCAACTGGGAACGCTCGCTGCCGCGGGGCTATCCCTATATTACCATTGCCGATTGGGCGAAACTGGCCGCGGCCCACTTGAACATCATGTCCAAGGACAGGGTCCACATGGGAGGACAGCGGTCCATGAACCTCTTCGCGGATTGTATCCTGGACGCTCTGCGCGCCGCTTCCCAAAAACCGGAAAAGAGATGAAAACCCATGCAATTGACCGCTGAAATGATTCAAAGGGAAAAAGACATCCTTTATATCGCCTGTACGATCGGGAAAATGATCCTGCAAAACGGCGGGGAGACTTATCGGACCGAAGAAACCATCGTGCGCATCTGTGAGCATTACCATATCCGGGCCAGCAGTTTCGCCACGTTAAATACGATTATTACGTCCATCGACCCCTTTGAAACCAAAGGCCCCTCGGGCAATTACACCTATGTGGACAGGATCCATTCCCGGACCATCAACCTTGAAAAAGTCCATCGCCTGAATGATCTTGCGCGAAATCTGGACCGTTATGACCTGCAGGGTCTCAAGGAGGAAATCCGGCGGATCGAAGATGAATGCGCCGTACCCCTCAAACTGAAAATAACGGGCCATGTGCTGGCCGGAATCTCCTTTGCCTTCCTCTTTGGAGGAAATCGGCGGGACGCGGTAGTGGCCGTCATCTCCATGTTTTTTTTGGCTGTCCTCGAAAAAGTATTCCGACAGGCGAAAATCAACGGCTTTTTTACAAACCTGGCGGGCGGCATGTTGGCGACGGCAATATCCTTGTTCTTTTTCCGGGCCGGATTTGTCGTGACATTTTCGACTTCCATCATCGCGGCCTTGATGCTTTTGGCGCCGGGCATCGCTTTTACAAATTCCATCCGGGACATCATCTCGGGCGATTTTATTTCGGGGGTCTCCCGGGGCGTGGAAGCCATGACGACGGGCATCGCCCTGGCCGCCGGCTCCGGCGTCGTACTCTCCCTATTTTTATAAGGATCGATAAACATGCTCATACAAATTTTTCTGGCTATTCTTGCCGCTCTGGGATTCGGAATCCTGTTCGGACTCAAAGGGAAAAATCTCCTGTTCGCCAGTCTAAGCGGCGGCATCGGTTGGTTCTTTTATGTCCTTTGCGCCCGGTTCCGCTATGAAACCCTCGGCTGTCTTACGGGCGCCGTGGCCATGACCGTCTATTCGGAAATCGCCGCGAGAAAGCTCAGATCTCCGGCAATTACCTTTCTGATCGGGGGCTTGATTCCCCTGGTTCCCGGCAGCGGCGTCTATTATACAATGTTCAACCTCATCACGAAAAATACGCAGGAAGCCATGGAAAGAGGCCTTGCGTCGCTTATGACGGCCGGCGCCATCGCGGTGGGCATTTTGATTGGCTCCACCTTCTGCCGAATTTATTACAAACTGATCAAGAAGATGATCGGAAATAAAAAAAATCAGGAGGGATCCTCATGATACGAAAGATTATAAACGCCCTTCCCCTTGCGGGAGGCTTCATCGGAGGCTCGCAGTTGCCCGCCTTTACCCAGCAATATTTCCAGAATCTCTCGGGGAGAATCGACGAGCTGGGGCCGATTGCCCGGAAATACCCGGAATACGCCGAACGTCTCGAGAAGCTCCGCAATTGCTTTGCGGCCATGAAAGACGCTTCCGTCTACAACAAGAGTATTCAGATGTTCCGCTATCTGGATCTCCAGACCGCCAAAAGCGCCTGGGACAAATTCAAACCGGGAATCTCCTTTGAGTCTGAGACGGTGATATTGGGGCTCGCGGGCGCGGCAATTTTGTTTGCGATTTGTTTTTTGGCGTGCAGCCTGCTCAGAAAAATTTACCGCGTTATTCGGAAAAAAAATTAAAAAGTAATTCACAAAATCGCTTTTTTGTGCTATAATAAATATTGCGAGTTTACGTTTCGCTGAATCTTGGGTGATAGAAAAGCGGTAATTCACCA
>JAISST010000003.1 GCA_031272945.1 Fusobacteriaceae bacterium | reverse complement strand
ATATCTCTGGGGGAGCTCGTCAGAGACATTCGGGACTGGCCCCAGATCCTTCTCAATTTGCGGGTGGATCCCGAAAAGAAAAAGAGCTGGGACAAAAACCCCGCGGTACTGGAACATATCGCGAAGCAGGAACAAAAGTTCGGTAAAGAGGGAAGAATTTTGGTCAGGGCCTCGGGAACGGAGCCTTTGATCCGGATAATGACCGAAGGGCGGGAAAAAAATCAAGTGGAGGAAATCGCGGCGGAAACGCGGGCCTTTCTTGAAACCATACTACTTTAGAGCGGTGAGGGCGCAAAGAAGTGTATACAAAAAGGAATGTGACAAAAAACTTGACAAAAAGTCGCGGATATAATAAAATGGAAAATAAGAGTTAATCACGTAAAAAAAAGAGGAGCGTATGGATATTCAATTTCAGGAACTGATCGAAAAAATAAAAAAAGACGGGATTGAAAGCGCACAGGCCGAGGCGGCTCAGGTAATACAAGACGCGGAAACACGCGCCGGGGAAATTATTGCCGCGGCGGAAAAAAACGCCGGCGAGATCGTCCGGAAAGCGAAAGAAGAGGCAACCCACTCTGAGAAAGCGGGTATTGCCGCCATCGAGCAGGCTTCGAGGAATCTGCTTCTCTCCTTCAAGGGAGAAATCGAGGGTCTGCTGCAAAAGATCATATTGCGAAATACCACGGAAGCCTATGACGACAAGTTGCTGAAGACGATGATTCCCAAAGTCATCGCCGGGTTTGCCGCGGGCGGGAAAAGCGTCGACGTGATCCTGGATGAAAAAGAGTGCGCGGGGCTCCAGGAATGGGCCAAGACGGCCCTGGCTTCCGAGATCAAAAAAGGGGTGGAGCTGAAGGCCGGAAAGAATATCGGGACGGGATTCCGGATTTCCGAAAAAGACGGCGCCGCCTATTATGATTTTTCAGCCGTTTCCGTATCGGAGGCCCTTTCGGAATATTTGAATCCGGTTGTGGCCGATATTTTGAAAAAGACGGCGGGGGAGGCGTGAATTGGCCTATTATTTTCTCGTTGCCCAACTGCCGTATCTGAGTCCGCAAATGTCCAAACCCCCTTTCAGTTCCCTTTCGTTTCGCGAACGCTGCGCAGAATATCTTACAAAAAAAGAGATTGCCCTTTTTGACGCGTGCGTCGCGGGGTTCGAAGAAAAAAAGACGGTGGGAAGCCCGGGGGGGTCTTCTTTTCTTTCCGCCTGGAAACAGAGGGAGGAAGCGCTCGAATATGCCCTTGCGCGCCTTCGGGCAGGCAGACAGAAAAGGGAGTTTATGACCGAAGGCTTTTATGTGACGCCTGATATTGAAAATCAGGCCCGGACGGCTTTCGGAATGGATAATCCCCTGGAGGCGGAGCTTTTTCTGGACAAAGGGCGCTGGGATGCGCTGGAAGGCCTTTTGGGGAGAGATTATTTCGGGATCAACGTGGTGTACGCCTACTATATCAAGCTGCTGCTCCTGGAAAGAAAGGCTTCTTTTCAGGCAGACGAAGGCTTTGAGGAATATAAGACGAGGTATGACGAAATTTTGAAGAAGGCGCCGGAACAAGGGGCCGCAGGAGATTCGAAATGAAAGGAACGAAAGGAGTAGTCGCCGCCGTAAACGGCAACATGGTCAATGTCCGCTTTGACGGACAAGTGTCCCTGAATGAAGTGGCGTTTATCAAGATCGGCGAAAAAAAATTAAAAAGTGAAGTAATCCGTATTCGGGGGGAGATTTGTTCCCTGCAGGTTTTTGAATCGACCCGGGGCGTCAAGATCGCGGACGCCGTCGAATTTTCCGGAGACATGCTGGCCATCGAATTGGGGCCGGGATTGTTGGGTCAGGTATTTGACGGGCTTCAGAATCCGCTGCCGGAACTGGTGGAAAAAACCGGCTATTTTTTGGAACGGGGCGTGTATCTGCAACCGCTGCCGGTGGACAAGGAATGGGATTTTACCCCCATCGCCAAAGAGGGCGACGTCGTGACGAGAGGGGAATTCCTGGGATCCGTGCCCGAGGGAATCCATGAGCACAAGATCATGGTTCCTTTCAATATGTACAAGACTTATACGGTCAAAAGCATCAAAGGGGCGGGCAAATACAAAGTCCATGAAACGATTGCCGAAGTGGAAGATGAGCAAGGGGAGCGCTATCCTTTGCAGATGAGTTTCTTCTGGCCGGTCAAAAGAGCCGTGGATTGTTATGAGGAGCGTTACAAGCCGTCGGAACCGCTGGTTACCCAGGTCAGGATCATCGATACGTTTTTCCCGGTGGCCCGGGGCGGCACCTATTGTATTCCCGGACCTTTCGGCGCGGGAAAGACAGTTTTGCAGCACGCCACGAGCCGGAACGCCGACGTCGATATCGTAATTATCGCGGCTTGCGGCGAGCGGGCGGGGGAGGTTGTGGAAATTCTGAAAGAATTTCCCGAGCTCATCGACCCCAAGACGGACCGCTCTCTGATGGAAAGAACCGTTATTATTTGCAACACCTCCTCCATGCCTGTGGCGGCCCGGGAGGCCTCCCTCTATACATCGGTGACGATTGCCGAGTATTACAGACAGATGGGGCTCAATATTTTGCTTTTGGCCGATTCCACATCCCGCTGGGCCCAGGCGCTTCGGGAAATGTCGGGCCGTCTTGAAGAGATTCCCGGGGAAGAAGCTTTTCCCGCCTACCTTGAGTCGACGATCGCCAATTTCTATGAGCGGGCGGGCGTTGTCCGGATGAAGGACGGCGAAAGAGGCTCCGTCACCATCGGCGGTACCGTATCCCCCGCCGGCGGCAATTTTGAGGAACCCGTGACCCAGGCGACGCTGAAGGTTGTGGGCGCTTTTCACGGGCTGTCGAGAGAAAGGAGCGACGCCCGGAAATATCCGGCCATTCATCCGATTGATTCCTGGTCCAAATACGGGGGCATGATTTCGGAAGACAAAGTGGCCTATGCGAGACATTTCCTGATCCGCGGCACGGAAGTGGAGCAGATGATGAAAGTCGTCGGCGAGGAAGGCACAAGCCTCGACGACTATGTGATCTACCAGAAGGGAGATTTCCTCGATTCCGTATATTTGCAGCAGAATTCCTTTGACCCCGTGGACAAGGCGGTGAGTCCTGAAAGACAGCGGCACGTCTTCGACCTGATCCTTAAGATTCTGGGATCCAGGCTCAAATTCAAGGACAAGGACGAGGCCCGCGGCTGGTTCGCGCATTTGCGACAGAGCTTCATAGATTACAACTATTCGGAATATGAATCGGACAAATTTAAAAAACTGGAAGGGGAAATCGGGGAAACACTTGGAAAAGCGAGCGACGGAGTCGAATCCGAAGCGCAAAAACTGCTGGCGTAGGATGGTAATGACATGAAAAAAATCTATAGTAAAATAGAATCCATCGTAGGAAATGTAATCACTGTCCGGGCGCAGGACGTGAGCTATGGCGATCTTGCCATGGTGGAAAGCGCCTTTGGCGTCTCTCTGGCGGAAGTGAACCGCCTGGAGGGCGATATGGTGGCCTTGCAGGTATTTTCGGGAGGAAGAGGAATCTCCACCGGAGACAGCGTCCAATTTTTGGGACATCCCATGGAAGTATCCTTCTCGGAAAACCTTTTGGGGCGCGTATTCACAGGATCCGGAAAGCCCAGAGACAAGGGGCCGGAGTTGCATGAAAACCTCATTGAGATCGGCGGGCCCTCCGTAAACCCCGCGGTGCGGATTATCCCCCGGAACATGATCCGGACCGGGATTCCCATGATTGATCTTTTCAATACCCTTGTGGTATCGCAGAAACTCCCGATTTTTTCCATATCGGGCGAGCCCTATAACGAGCTTTTGGCCCGGATCGCCATGCAGGCGGAAGTGGACGTGATCATTCTGGGCGGCATGGGTTTGAAGTATGACGACTACCTCTATTTCAAAGATACCCTCGAACGGGGGGGTTCGCTTTCCAAGACCGTGATGTTCATTCATACGGCGGCGGATCCCACGGTAGAATGCCTGATGGTGCCGGATCTCTCTCTGGCGGTGGCCGAGCAGTTCGCCCTCCAGAATAAAAATGTACTGGTTCTGTTGACGGATATGACAAGTTTTTCCGATTCCCTGAAAGAGATCGCCATTTCCCAGGACCAGGTGCCTTCCAACAGAGGGTATCCCGGCGATTTGTACAGTCAGTTGGCCGCCCGCTATGAAAAAGCGGTGGATTTTGAGACGGCGGGATCCATTACGATCCTTGCGGTAACCACCATGCCCGGAGACGACGTGACCCATCCGGTACCCGATAATACCGGGTATATCACCGAGGGGCAGTATTATCTGAAAGGCGGAAGAATCGAACCCTTCGGTTCCCTTTCCCGGCTGAAGCAGCAGGTAAACGGCGATACGCGGAAAGACCACCGGGCGATTATGGACGGCATGATCAAGCTTTATTCTTATTACAAAGATACCCTTGAAAAAAAATCCATGGGCTTCATGATGAGCGCTTGGGACGAAAAGCTCCTGAAATACGGGGCCCGCTTTGAAAAGGACATGATGGACCTTTCGGTGAATATTCCGCTGGAACGGGCGCTGGATCTCGGCTGGGAAATTCTTGCCGATTGTTTCACCCCCGAAGAGACGGGGTTGCGGACGGAACTTGTGCAGGAATTTTGGAAAGGGAAATAGAAACGGACGCCGGGTGATGATATGGCCAAGATAAAGCTTACGAAAAATGAGCTGAAAAAACAAAAAGACGCGCTCAAAATGTTTCAGCGGTATTTGCCGACCTTGCAGCTGAAAAAGCAGCAATTGCAGGCGGAAATCCGTTCCGTGGAACAGCGGGTCAATGAGTTGCGGGAAAAAAAGAAAAAAATCAATGAGAGCTTCCGGGTTTGGATCGGCGTATTCGGAGAAAAACAGGTCTTTTCTTCCGGGATCCTCGGGATCGAAAAACTCCTGACGGGCCGCGGAAATATAGCAGGCGTGGAGATTCCGGTCTTTGAGGGCGTCACCTTTCAGACGGCCCCCTATGATTTTCTGGAAAAACCTCTGTGGCTGGATTTTGCCGTGGAACGAATGAAGGAAGTTTTAGCGGTGGATCTGGAAGCGGGTATAATGGAAGCGCAGCAAAATCTTTTGGAAAAGGAACTCCGCACGACTTCCCAGCGGGTGAATCTTTTTGAAAAGGTGAAAATTCCGGAAGCCAAGGGAAATATCAAGAAGATCCAGGTTTATCTGGGCGACCAGCAGACCGCTGCCGTCGTTCGGGGCAAGATATCCAAGGGGAAGAAGGAGAGGGCTGCCGGATGATTATACCGATGAAAAAAGTGGCGATACTCGCCCTCGAAAAGGATATTACAAGTTCCCTCACGCAGTTGCGCGCTTTAGGCGTGCTCCACATCGAGAAAAAAGAAGTTTTTTCCGAAAGTCTGGGAAAAAGCCTCGAGGAGAAATCCCGTCTCGAAAAAGCGCGGCAGACCATTTTGAATTTTGCGCCCAAGAAAAAAGAAACATGGCAAAAAGAAGGAGAGATCCCGGAAGATCCGGCTGGGGCGGTTCTTTCTCTTGCGGAGAAACGAAAACAGGCCGAGGAACAAATGGCCAAAAACGCCAGAGAAATCATGCGGATTGCGGGATGGGGAGATTTTGACCCCGAAGGTTTCGCGGAAATTTCCGAGCGCTGCGGAAAACTCTATCCCTATGAGTTATCCGACAAAGCCTACGCCAAGATCGGCCATGAGGCGAAATTGATCCTTTTGAAAAAGGCGAAGGCAAGGGTCTATTGTCTTTCCGTGGAAGAACCTCTTGCGGGGGAAACGCCTTTTGTTCTGCCGAAGGAATCTTTGGGGAGCCTCCGGAATGAGAACGCGAAACTGGAAAGAATCATTGCCGAAACGGCGGAGGAACTTGCCGCAAAGACGATTCTCCTTCCGGCGATTGATGATAAAATCCTAGAGGAAGAGGGAAAGATCGAATATGAGACCGCCAAGGCCGGCCGTGAGATCGTGGGGGAAGGAGAAAAAACGGACTTTCCCATAGCGCTTTTGCAGGGCTACGCGCCGGAAACGGCTCTGGAGAAACTGACGCAGGGGGCCAGGGAAGCAGGCTGGGCTTTATCGCTGGTCGATCCCGGAGAAGGGGACAGACCCCCTACGCTTACCAAAAACAACAAATTTGTAGAGATCATAAAACCGCTCTTCGGATTTATCGGGACCGTTCCCGGTTATCAGGAGTACGACATCAGCCCGAGTTTTCTCATTTTTTTCAGCATATTTTTCGCCATGATCTTCGGCGATGCGGCCTACGGGACGATTCTCCTGGCGGTAACATTGCTGGCGGGCTTTCTCGCAAAAGCGAAAACGGGAAAATTTCCGGTTGCGGCCCAGCTCTTTACGCTGCTTTCCTGTACGACGATCCTGTGGGGCGCCATAAACGGCTCGTGGTTTGCGGCCCCTTACGAGAAACTGCCGGGATTCCTGCAAGCGCTGGTCATTCCTCAATTCAGAAATGGGGGCCCCCTGTTCCTTGATTTTTTCAGGAACCTTCTGGGCCTGGAAAAGGGCTATCAACCGGCCGACGCCGCCCAGTGGAATGTGCAATTCCTGTGTTTCAGCCTGGGAATGGTGCAGCTTCTGTACTCTCACATCAAAAATATAAAAAGGCTTCTCAAAAGCGATACGCGCCTTGTGGCCCTGTCGCAACTGGGCTGGCTTGTGATGATGACAGGATTGTATTTTCTGGTGCTTTCCATGCTTCTTAAGGTACAGAGGCCCGGGTTTACCGTGCCGCTGATCCTCATCGGCATAGGACTGTACTTTGTCTTTGCCAATCAGACCGGCGGGAATCCCTTGGCCAACGTGGGCAAGAGTTTCGCCAATTTCCTGCCGACATTTCTTAACGCCGTGGGGAGTTTTGCCGACATTATCAGCTACATCCGGCTCTTTGCGGTGGGTCTCGCGGGGACCAAGATCGCCCAGAGCTTCAACGCCATGTCGGGGATCGGCGCCGTGACGGGAGGAGGAGCTTCCGCGGGAAGTTTTGCGCTGAAACTTGCGGCCGCGGTTTTCATTCTCGCCTTCGGGCACGGCCTCAATATGATGATGAACGCCCTTTCGGTCATCGTGCACGGCGTGCGGCTCAATTTGCTGGAATACGCGGGGAATCATCTCGGAATGGAATGGTCCGGATATGCTTACAAGCCTTTCGCGCTGAAAGACGCCGAAGGAACGGAACAATAGAGGCAAAGAGCATTTGCCGGAACGACTACCTTGTGGATACACATGATTAAAATAGAAAAGGAGAAGAAATATGGATGCAGGAATTCTTGGTCAAATCGGGATCGGAGCATGTCTGGGGCTGGCGGCCATGGGATCCGCGGCCGGAGCGGGCGTCGCGGGACAAGCGGCCATCGGGGCATGGAAAAAGTGCTTTGTACAAAACAGACCGGCGCCTTTTATTCTGGTAGCCTTTGCGGGCGCGCCTCTGACACAGACAATTTACGGCTTTATTTTGATGCAGACGCTGGCGGCTTCTGCCATGAGCGGCTTTCAGCTGCTGGGTCTCGGAATTTTTTCCGGCCTGGGGATCGGCGCATCGGCCCTTGTGCAAGGGCAATGTTCGGCGGCGGCTTCTGACGCCTACGCGGAAACCGGGCAAGGCTTCGGAAACTACATGCTTGTGGTAGGTCTCTGCGAGACCATCGCCCTTTTCGTAATGGTTTTCTCGATGCTGATCGCGGGATAACGGCAGGCGGAAAAGAAAAAGAAAGGAAAAAGACTGTTTCATTCGAACAGTCTTTTTGTTGTGGGGGGAACGCGGGATTGTGGACTGTGTGTCTGCCCCCATATGTTTATTATGGCATCTTTGAATGCCGATGGACTTCCGTTTCCCGTAAAAAATCAGAAAGTTGCAAAGCCCATACCCGCAAAAAAGCCAGACTGGGACAAACTTGAACGCTTAATTA
>JAISST010000097.1 GCA_031272945.1 Fusobacteriaceae bacterium | reverse complement strand
AGAGATATTCCGCCGTCCCTTACGATTTCCAAAAGCTTCAGGGCCGAAAGAACGCCATCCCCTGTGACGGCATAATCGGAAAGAATAATATGGCCCGATTGTTCTCCGCCCAAGACCGCCTTTTCTTCCCGCATTTTTTCAAGGACGTAGCGGTCCCCTACGGGGGCGCGCAACATGGCGATTCCGCGCTCGGCCAGATAATGCTCGAGGCCCATGTTGCTCATGACGGTGGTGACGATTTTATGGCCCGGCAGGAGATTCCTTTCTTTCATGTGGACAGCCAGGGTCGCTATGATTTTGTCTCCGTCCACGATGTTTCCTTTTTCGTCCGCGGCGATGAGCCGGTCGGCGTCTCCGTCAAAGGCCAGCCCGAGATCCGCCTTTTCTTCAAGGACCGCCCGGGAAAGGGCTTCGGGATGGGTCGATCCGCAGGCTACGTTGATGTTCTTTCCGTCGGGCGCGGCGTTTATGAGCCGGACGCCGGCCGAAAGCGTCTCAAAGACGTCGGGGGCTATTTTGCCGGCTGCGCCGTTGGCGGCGTCAATCACAATTTTCAGGCCCTGAAAATTCCCGCGGGTCGAAGACAACAAAAATTTTTTGTAGCGCTCATAGCTTTCCTTTTCATAAAAGAACCTCCCGACGGCGTCTCCCGGCAGCGCGTTGGCCCCGTCCCGGGGCTCATCCATCATCTTTTCCAGCGCTTCCTCCGCGTCGTCAGGCAGCTTGTAGCCGTCGGGGCCGAACACTTTGAGTCCGTTGTCTCTGGCGGGATTGTGGGAGGCGGAAATCATGACTCCGGCGCCTGCGTCGCTCGTTGCGGTAAGATACGCCACGGCAGGCGTCGGCAGCACCCCCGCAAAACGGACGTCGACCCCCCGGGAATGAAGCCCCGCGGCCAAAGCCGCGCACAACATGGCTCCTGAAATCCGCGTATCCATCCCCACGATCACGGAAGTTTTCTTCCGCCTCTCCAGATACCGGCCCAGCGCATAACCTAAGCGAAGCGCCGTCTCCGCCGTCAGTTCCCTGTTTGCTTCGCCCCTTACCCCGTCTGTACCGAAATATTTTTTCATCGGCCTTCTTCCTCCTTTGATCCGCTACGCTTCTCTTCTTATGCGGATTCTGGCGCAGAGGACCCCTGTGATGGCCCCCGACACAACGCCCAACAGTAAAAAAAACAAAATAAAAAGAAGCGTATAGCGCGATTTGATGGTGATCGAGCGGAAAAGTAAAAACCAGACGACCACCAATTGTATAAAATTATGAAAAACCGCGGCCGCGACGCTTATTGCTACCAGGGACAGATTTTTTCTCCGGGAAAAAAGACCGCCCATGACAAATACCGCGCCCAGTCCCGCCGTGAGGCTGATCAGAAAACCCGGGGTCAGCATTGTCCCCAGAGCCATGTTTTGTATGAATATCCTTAGCGCCGTCTGTTCCAGCGCCATTTTAAAGCCATATTTCTCAAGAACCAGAAGGGTCACCATGTTGGCAAAGCCGATTTTAAACCAGGGAACGGGCTTCGGGACAAGGGTCTCCAGAAAAGAAAGATAGAGCGCCAAAAGAAGAAACAAGACAAGCCGCGACGCGCGTCTTTTTTCTTTTTCCGGTTTTTTTTCAGACACGGAGCGTCGCGTCCGGCTCCGGAATATCTTTGTATCGCTCCAACGCCGGATCCACTTCCCGTCTGATGAAATCCTCCGTCTGTTCCCTGGAAAAACCGATAAAATGAATGGGATCCATCAGTTCAAGGAGTTTTTTTCTGTCGAGGGGAAAAGAGGGATCCTTTAAAATTCTATCGAGCAGATCGTTCTCCTTTCCTTCTTCCTTTACTTTTTTGCCGGCTTCCATGGCGTGAAGCCTTATTTTTTCGTGTAATTCCTGTCTGTCCCCCCCCAGTTTGACCGATTCCATCAGAATATATTCCGTCGCCATAAAGGGAAGCTCCTCCCGGAGTCGCTTTTCGATCATCCGCGGATAGACCACAAGGCCCGAGAGAATATTTCTCCAGATAATGAGAATCGCGTCTACCGCGAGAAAGGCCTGGGGCAGCGAGAGCCTCTTATTTGCCGAATCATCCAGGGTCCGTTCAAACCACTGGGTCGAGGCCACCATGGCCGTACTCTGCGTAAGGGCAATCACAAATTTCGCCAGGGAGGAAATCCTTTCGGAACGCATGGGATTTCTCTTGTAGGCCATGGCGGAAGAACCGATCTGGTTTTTCTCGAAAGGCTCCTCTATTTCTTTCAAATGCTGCAACAACCTCAGGTCATTGGTAAATTTGTGGGCGCTCTGGGCGATATTTCCCAGAAGATTCGCAATCTGGGCGTCCACTTTGCGGTCGTAGGTCTGTCCCGTCACGGGAAAACTCTTCTCAAAGCCCATTTTTCGGGTTACCATTTGATCAAGCGCCACGGCTTTTTTGTAATCCCCTTCAAACAACTCCTCAAAACTTGCCTGGGTTCCGGTAGTCCCCTTGACGCCCCGGAATCGCAACGTCTTTTCCCGGAATTCCAATTCCTCCAGATCCAGCAGAAGGCTCTCTATCCATAAGCAGGCGCGCTTTCCCACGGTGGTTGGCTGCGCGGCCTGAAAATGCGTAAAGCCCAGCGTAGGCAGATCTTTATAGCGCAGCGCGAAATCCCGGAGGGCGCCCATGACCCGTACGAGTTTTTTCTTCACAATCAAAAGGCCGTCCCGGATCTGAATCAGATCGGTATTGTCCCCCACATAGGCGGACGTTGCCCCCAGGTGGATAATGCCCTTTGCCGAAGGGGCCGCGAGCCCGTAGGCGTACACATTGGCCATGACGTCATGGCGTACTTCCGCTTCTCTTTTTTTGATCGCTTCGTAATCAATGTTTTCTATATTTTCCCGCATCTCCCGAATCTGCTCTTCCGTGACGTTCACGCCCAATTCCCTTTCGGTCTCGGCCAGGGCCACCCAGAGTTTTCTCCAGGTGCGAAATTTTTTTTCCGGAGAAAAATTGTAGAGCATTTCTTTGGAACTGTAGCGTTCAGCCAAAGGATTTTCATAGCGCTCCTGATCCATCCGTCTCTTCCTCCCTTTTGTTTTTCCAGCACATGACGACGGCGTTCTCGTTCGTGTCCCGGTAATAATTTTTTCGGATATTGATTTTTTCAAATCCGTTTTTGCCATAAAAGGCGATGGCATTGCGGTTCGTTTCCCTGACTTCGAGAAATATGCCGTCCCGGGCCATTGATTTCGCCAGATCCAGGAGTTTTTTCCCCCAGCCTTTTCTTCTTTCGCCCTCCACGGTGCCAAATTTGATGATTTCGTATGTTTCAAAGGCGTCCAACAGGATCAGGTAGGAAATAATCCGCTCTTCCGCTCCGCATTGCTCTATAGCAGCCAATAATTCATAGCTCTCATGATCATACATATAGAAGAGATCGCTCAGGGAAAGATAATTTGATCCGAAAATCTGTTTTTCCAGTAAAAAAATGTCCCGTATGCCTTCTCTGCGATCAAGAAATCCCAATCTCATCTTTTCCATAAGACCTTACCGCAGGATTCCCACGCGCTTCAGGGGCCAAAAGCGGATCAGCGGACGGCCTTTGATCCTGTCCTCGGCCACAAATCCCCACATGCGCGAATCGAAACTGTTTCTCGTATTATCCCCCAGGGCGAAATAATAATCTTTTTCCAGGGTAAAGCGCAAAGTCTCCCCCTCCATGAGTTTTTGCAGCTGCTTTTTCTCATGGAGCACATCCAAAAGCATTCCTGTTTTTTCACCGTTCACCCGAACTTCCAAATCGGGCAGGACCTTGTCTATCTCATAGAGATCGTCCATCAGGTGTTTTTGCACTTCTTCGACGTTGATCTTCCGTCCGCGCAAAAAGGCGGTGTAATCCATCTTCGGGATGATCTCCACAAGATCCCCCCGTTTGGGGACAAGCCAGGTGTCATAGCCCAGTTTTCCCGCGTTCACATATTCTCTTTGCCCCGTTTTTTTGTCGTTGATATAAAGACTGTCGTCTCTTATGGACACCCTGTCTCCGGGTAAACCCATAACCCTTTTCGTATAGAGGTCCTTGTCCGTCACCGGCTCCTTGAAAATAAAAATCTCGCCTACCCTGGGCTTTCGGAAGCGGTAGACGGCCATATTGGCGAAAAGCCGGTCCTGCTCCAGGATCGTGGGGATCATGGACCCGGTGGGGACCACAAAGTTGCCCAGATAAAAGGTCCGAATCAGGAAAAGGATCAAAAGCGTGCTGATGACAAATTCCAGCAGCCAGATCACATTTCTTATGACGGTGGCGGCTTTGCCCTTCGTCACGTGAAAGCATTCCAGGACCGCCGCGGTTATCTTTTCCCTTTTGAGTCCGATGATTTTTCCCACTTTTTCTTCCCGGATCAGCACATAGAGTAAAAACGCAGTCAGAAGAAAATAAAAAACCGCATAAAGGTAGATTTTACTTCGATTCATGATACCTCCCCTTCTTATCACTGCTCATATTTTACCATACTTTTTAAAATTTATACAGAAAAAATTCCCGCCGATAAAAAAATCTGAGACGCGCTCAGATTTTTTATGGATTTTTTGCTTTTTTTGTTGTTTCTTTTTGTTGTTTCTTTCTTTAATTGCCCGCGATTTTTTCCCTGTCTTACTTTCTGATTTCTTTGATTCTGGACTGTTTGCCGGAAAGGCCGCGCAGGTAATACAGCTTGCTTCTTCTGACTTTTCCGATTTTGAGCACGAGAATCTTTTCAATCATCGGGGAATTGATGGGAATAATCCGCTCCACGCCTATGCCGGAACTGACTTTCCGGACGGTAAACGTCTTGGAGAGTCCGCCGCCGCTCTTTCTGATCACGACGCCTTCAAAGATCTGGATCCGTTCTTTGTTTCCTTCGATGACTTTATAATGCACGGCTACGGTGTCTCCGGCTTTGAACTGCGGAATATCCGACCTGAGATATTCTTTTTCGGCAAGTTCGATCAACTTTTCTTTCATTTTTTCTTCCTCCTTAGAAGATTACAGATATTCATTGGAATGCTTTGTTCCAAGCGGAATATCCGACTAACCAAAAAATTTTATCATATTTTTGGAATCTTGTCAATTATTTATTTTTGGAGGCAAGAATTCTTTCCACATAGGGGAGGACAATGGCGTCGACCATGACATGCCTCCTCACTTTTTCAAGATCAATCCCCAGCGCGGGATTTTCCTCTCTGCACTGGTTGACAGCCTCTTGCATAAGGCCTTCTTTTTCCTCTTCGCTCATTCCCTTTAACAAATTTTCCCAGCGGTCGCCTCCTTCGGCGGGTTGGCCGGACAGGTCCTTTTTTTCTTCCTGGGGCGTCTGCTCAATTTCCCGGGCGTAGTCGGAAAAAAGGGACAATTGGCGGGGAATGTTCTTGTCGGCTTCCTCCGCTTCTTTTTGTTTATTTTTGAGGATGCCGTTGATATAGGGAACGAGACCTTTTTTGATGGAAGACGTGACTTTTTTGAAGGCCGTCACGATGTCCCCCACGGTCTTCAACCCATGCACCTGATAGATCATGTAAAAGCGCTTTTCCGCTTCCTGATTCCAGGCTTTGGCAATATAGGGATTCATTTTGGCCGTTTTGAAAAGCTCTTTCAGCCCTTCGGGAAATTCTATCTCTTCGGCGTCTTTTTTATCTTTGCGGACTTCTACGGCTTTTTCCTCAAAATCGGGCGTCGGCTTGTCGTCTTTTTTCTTGTAATCCAAAAGCTTTATATCTTGCCGGGGGCTTCCTTTTGCAGCCGTAACATTTTCCGGAAACCACTGGGAAATATGACAAGTGCCGTCTTTTGCCGGATTGAAATGATAATGGATGTAGTAGGTGTCTTCGGTTTCGGAATAGATGGCCTCATAGCGAAGGATATAGCCTTCTTTTACGAGGACGTCGTAGGC
>JAISST010000123.1 GCA_031272945.1 Fusobacteriaceae bacterium | reverse complement strand
TGGAAGGAATTTATCAGCGAATCCCTCAAAGAATACGACAAATTGTACAAACGGCTGCATGTTCATTTTGACACCTATTACGGGGAGTCCTTTTATAATGATCTTATGAAAGACGTCATTGGGGAGCTGGTGGAGAAAAAGATCGCGATGGAGGACGAAGGGGCCCTTGTGGTGTTCTTCGATGAAAGCGAGAAATTGTTTCCCTGCATCGTGCAAAAAAAAGACGGGGCATTTTTGTATTCCACATCGGATATCGCGACGATCAAATTTCGCAATGAACATTATGACGTGAACAAACTCGTGTATTTGACCGATGAGCGGCAACAGGACCATTTCCGACAGATTTTCAAGATCACGGACAGACTGGGTTGGACTTTCGAAAAAAGCCACGCCTGGTTCGGGATCATGACCATGGGGGACGAGGCTTTCTCGACCCGGGCGGGCAATGTGATCCGTCTTGAGGAATTGCTTGATGAGGGAAAACGCCGGGCGCTGGCTACGGTCAACGAAAAGAATCCTGAGCTTTCGGAAGAAGAAAAGGACCGGATCGCAGAAGTCGTAGGCATCGGCGCCATCAAATACGCCGACCTTTCCCAGAACAGACAAAGTCCCGTACATTTCGAATGGGACAAGGTTCTTTCCTTCGAGGGAAATACAGCCCCCTATCTGCAATATTCCTACGCGCGGATCCGCTCAATCCTGCGCCGGGCAAAAAAAGAAAACAAAGAAGTTACCGACGACAAGGAAATTGTCATCACGGAAAACCAGGAGCGCTCCCTGGCCAAGCACATTCTCGCATTTCCCGCGGCTGTTTTGAAGGCTGCCGAGAGCTACCGTCCCAATATCATCGCCGATTATCTCTTTGAACTGGCGCGGAAATTCAACACATTTTACAACGCCTGTCCGATTTTGAATCAGGAAGATTCCGTTCTGTATTCCCGGGGGCAATTGATCAAGGCCATCAGCCGGACGCTCAAAACCGGATTGGATCTTCTGGGCATTGAGACTCTCGAAAAAATGTGATATAATAAAAGAAAAGGGGATTGTGATGGAGCGGACAAAGAAAAGATTGATTATCATAACGGGTCTGAGCGGCGCGGGAAAGAGTACGGCCATCAATTTTCTCGAAGATCTGGGCTGGTATGTGGTGGACAACCTGCCCTGTGAAATCGTGCCGCATTTTTTGCGATCCCACAAGGATAAGGTGGCTCTGGGTATAGATATCCGCTCTCTGACGAAAGCCGAGGAATTGACCGACATACTGGACCGTTTCGACTATGAAAAAACGGAGTATTTTCTTCTGTTTCTCGAAGCTTCGGAGGAAGCGATTCTCAACCGCTACAATCTCACGAGACGCAGACATCCTCTGATTGAGGATACGCTGCTCGAAAGCATCCAGAAGGAAAGGGAGATCATGTCGGTGATCCGGGACCGGGCCAGCGACATCATTGATACCAGCGACATCAATCCGAAAAATTTTCCGGATCGTTTGAAAGAAGCGCTCCGGATTGAAGAAAAGCACAACGACATCAATATTCACGTGATGTCCTTCGGATTCAAGTACGGCGTGCCCATTGACGTGGACCTGCTCTTTGACGTCCGCTTTCTGCCGAATCCCTACTATGATCCGAAACTGAAGTCCAAAAACGGAGAAGACCCTGAAATTTTGGAATTTCTGAGGGGATTTGACGTCACAAAGATTTTTTACCAGAAACTGCTGGATTTTCTGGAATTTTTGATTCCCAATTATATCCGGGAAGGGAAGAAACACTTGACGATCGCCATGGGTTGCAGCGGGGGTAAACATCGCTCCGTTGCTTTTGCGCGGCTTGTATACAGAGAGTTGTCAAAAAAAGAAAACCTGAATTTGTATTTGAGCCACAGGGAGAAAGAGAGAGGAAATTGGTAAAGGACAGTCTGCGGGAAAAACTTCAGGATATCCCCGAAAACCCCGGGGTATATCTGATGAAACACGACAGGAAGATCATTTATATCGGAAAGGCCAAAAATCTCAAACACAGAGTGATGTCCTATTTTAACCATGAACACGGGGATGAAAAGACGAGAGAGCTTGTAAGGCATATCGAGGATATTGATTTTATCTTGTGCAAGAGTGAAGTGGACGCCTTTTTGCTTGAAAACAACCTGATTAAAAAGAATATGCCCAAGTACAATATTCTTTTGAAAGACGAAAAGACCTATCCCTATATCCGGATCAGCAGGGAAGATTTTCCCAATATCCGGATTATCCGCACCACCAAGACCCTCGACGGAAAAAACGCCGTGTATTTCGGACCCTACCCCTCGGGCGGCGTCCACTTGAAAAACACCATCGTAAGACTTTTCAAAATCAGAGACTGCAACAAAGACATGAAAAAAGTATACGGACGCCCCTGCCTGAAATATTTTATGAAAAGCTGCCTCGGTCCTTGCGTCTACAAGGACGTCAAGGAAGAATATGACCAGGAAATCGAATCCGCCGTGGATTTGCTCAAAGGACAGGGAAGGGAAGTCATCGCGCGGCTCAAGGAAAAAATGGAGCAGGCGTCCCGGAATATGGATTTTGAACGGGCAATCCTGTACAGGGAACAGATCGCGGAGCTGGAAAACGCCGTTTGCAATCAGGTCATCGAATACGGCAAAGACCTTGACGAAGATATTTATACGTTCACAATACAGGGAGAGACCGCTTTTCTTTGCGTACTCAACGTGCGGGAGGGGAAAATCATCGGAAAAGTATCTTCCCATATGGATTTGAAGGGGAAGATTTTTGAGGATCTCCTCGAGGAGGCCATGCTGGCTTTTTATGACAGGCATCCGATTCCGAAAAACATCGTCCTTTCTCCGGAAAATGAGGAAAAAGCGGAACGTATGCGGGAAGTCCTGGAAGAATTCGGCAAGCGGAAGATTGAGTTTCATTTTCCGAGAATCAAATCCCGGCGCCGGGAACTTTTGGAAATGGCTGAAGAAAACCTCCACAGGGATGTGGAGAGCTATTACCGGAGAAAAAGCGTCATTGAGGAAGGACTGTACAAGATCTACAATACGCTGCAACTGAAGCGCTATCCCCGGAAAATAGAATGTTTCGATATTTCCAACATCCAGGGAAAGGACGCGGTGGCTTCCATGAGCGTATCGGTGGAAGGGAGGGCTTCCAAGAAAGACTACAGGAAATTCAAAATCACTTGCAAGGATACGCCCGACGATTTTATGATGATGCGGGAAGTAATCACGAGACGTTATGGAAAATTGGACCCCCGGGAATTTCCGGACGTCGTGTTGATTGACGGCGGTCTCGGACAAATCAACGCCGCCGGGCAGGTATTCCGGGAACTGGGAAAAGAAGGCGTCGCGGAGCTTCTGAGCCTCGCCAAGCGGGACGAGGAAGTATACAAATACGGAGAAAGCGTTCCCTACAGTTTCCCGAAAGATCAGGAAGCGTTGAAAATCTTCCAGCGGGTCCGGGATGAGGCGCATCGTTTCGGAATTACTTATCACCGGAAGCTGCGCAGCAAGCGGGTGATTTCTTCCGAGCTGGACAAGATCGCGGGGATCGGGCCGAAGCGCCGCAAGATGTTGTTGGAGACCTTCGGGTCTGTGGCGGGGGTCGCGGCCCAGTCCGTGGAAGCCCTGAGCGGATTGGTCCCGAAGGATGTGGCCATAAAAATCAAAGAAACGATAAAAAATCGAGAACAGCACAAGTGAGGCCCTATGAAAAGAGATGGATTCGCAGTTCCGTTGATTGCGCTTTTATTTATCCTGATGACCGCTTGTCCCCTTCCGGGAAGCACGTGGCTGAAAAGAAAAGACAGCGTGCAATATGTGGAGTTTCCCGGGGAAATCGGCAAGGAAACCGTCAATTTTTATCGTATTTACGCATTGGATTATCCGGAAACGGCGGCGGAAAAAGACAAATTTCTCAACGAGCTGGGCGTTGCCGGGGCCAGACTTTTGCTGCGCAAACAGTATATCAATCTCCTGTTGCCTCCGGCTTTTCCCGAAGACTTGGAGGCAATCCGGAACGGGGCGACCTTTTCCTGTGAGAAGCTCTACGCAACCTATGCTTCGGATCTGACCGACGAAGAGAAAACGCTGTTGGAAGAGGAAATCTCCGCGGGATATCCGGAAGAATTCGGCGAATTGCAGCGGCTGATCAACAAACAGTACTTCTACTGGCTTCGGTATGCCGGCAGAGAGAAGGAATACAGGGCGGATACGGCCTATACGGAATTTGACAAAAACGAACTCATCGAGGAAATCTTGAAAAAAAGACAGGAAAACATCCGGACGCTTTTCGGAATCCTTGAAGACCTTGTGGTGAAAATCGACGAAGAATCCCTGGAATACTGTGCAAATACCCCATTCCCGGTCTATGTGAAAAAAGAACTCCTGGATCAAACGGACGTACGGAAAGGCCCCAAGCTGGTTATTCTGACCCCGGGGGACAGGGAGAGCGTCTATCCGGGAAAAGTCGCGCTCACGGTCGGGACAGAAAGCAAAACTTTGCGGGATTACAAGATTACGCCCTTGATTTTTCCTTTGTCCTCCGTAAGGGATATATACACGCGCGCCCGGTCGATTCCAAAGACCGGAACCGGATCAAAAAAGAACGCCGGACGAAGTATCCGGACAAAGGATCTGCTCGGCTTCAAACTCAAAGAAAATGACGGCGGAAAGAAACGAAAGCCCGATGTCGGCCGAAAGGACCCGCCGCGGTCGATCCCGGCCTTTGACGAGCAAAAACCGGAATGGGTGATCGAATGATGATTTACGCGCTGTCTTTTATCTTTGCCCTCGTCCTTCTGTTCGCCTCGGTGCAGTACGTCCGGAAAGAACGGGAAAATGCCCGGACCATGATCCGGCTCCTGAAAAATCTGCGGGAAAAGCGGGAAATCGACGAATTTCCCGATGAGACCATCAAGGCGGAATATGATACAACGCTGGCAAAAATCAAAAAACAGGAACTGGAACTGGACAATTCCATCGAGGAACTGAAAGAATACCGCAAAGAACTGGAAATGACCTACAATTCCCTTGTGGTGAAATCCAGTCAGTTGGAATACAGCAATCATATCCTGGAGCGGAAAGTGGAAAATCTGTCCAATTTGAATTCCATTTCCCGTTCGGCGCTGTCGGCCCTCAAATTGAAAAAAATTATCAATATTATCGTAGACGCCTATTTTGTGTTGACCGGGGTCAAACGGATTTCCCTGTATCTCTGGGAAAACGGGAAACTCGTCAATAAAAAAACAAAAGGAGGCATTCGTTTTCGAGGAGAAGTGGCTTATACCCCTGAGGAGATCAAAAACTTCCGGCGGTCTGACTACAAAAATATCTATGAGACGCTTTCCCAGAGTTTTACGCTCAACAAGGACGAACTCGTAATGGTATACCCTCTGAACGTCAAAGGAAAGGAATTGGGCGTCATCTATATCATAGAGGACAAGAACAAGCTCAACGACATCGACGAAGAGACCATTTCGGCCCTTGTGATCCAGATTTCCATCGCCATCAACAACGCGCAGATATACGCGGATTTGCTTGTCAAAGAACGCATGTCCAAGGAACTGGAAGTGGCGGCAAAGATCCAGCGTCAGATTATTCCCAAGGATATTCATGAAATTTGCGGACTCGCGATTGCCAATTATTTTGAACCCGCCAAAGAAATCGGAGGGGACTATTATGATTATACAAAGCTCAGCGAGAATTCTTTCACCGTGACGATCGCCGACGTGAGCGGAAAGGGGATGCCGGCCGCATTGCTTTTGGCGCTGGGGCGTTCCGTTTTAAAAACCCTCTCGATCATCGGAGATACGAAACCCAGAGAGGACCTGAACGAATTGAACCGCATCATCTACCCGGATATTTCGGAGGATATGTTTATCACGATTTTTCACAGCAAGTATTACCGGGACACAAAGACGCTGTATTACTCAAACGCGGGTCATAATCCCATCGTCATCTACAAGGCAAAGAAGAAAAGAATTGAGTTGCACAGCGTAAAAGGCGCGGCAATCGGTTTTATGGAGTATTACGACTACAAGCAGGGAGAACTGCGGCTGGATATCGGGGATATTGCCCTGTATTACACGGACGGGTTGTCGGAAGCGGTTAATCTTGAGCGGGAACTTTTCGGAATCGACCGGATCAAGGAAATTCTTTTGGAGAATCATGAGAAAAACCCCGACGAAATCAAAACGAAGATCCTGGAGCGGGTGACGGCGTTCCGGGGAGAAGCGGAGCAGGAGGACGATCTGACCTTTGTCATCCTGAAGTGTATCGCTTAGGGAAAACCCCCGTGTATTGTGAAATGGATAAAAACGACGAGAGGAGACGACAATGATAGAACGAGTGAACATCGGCGGGCAGGCAGTGATCGAAGGGGTCATGATGCGCAGCCCCAATTGGGTGGCGACGGCGGTACGCAAGCCGAGCGGGGAAATTGTCTACCGGAAGACGAAAATATCCGACAGGATCAATCGCATTTCCAAGATTCCGTTTATACGGGGGACCTTTTCCCTGTTTGAGGCTTTGGTTACGGGCGTGCGGGAACTGACATTCTCCGCGAGCCAGGCCGATGAGGCGGAAGAGGAATTGACAAAGAAACAGGCCGTGATCACCACGGTGATTTCGCTGCTGCTGGGCATCCTGATTTTCATCGGCCTGCCTTCGGTACTGAGCGGAATCTTTTTCAAAAATAACAAACTTTATTCGAATCTCTTCGAATCCATATTCCGTCTCGGTCTGTTCGTGTTTTATATCTGGGTCATCACCTTTTACAAGGACATCCGGCGGGTCTATGAATATCACGGGGCCGAGCACAAATCCATCGCCGCCTATGAAAATTACGCGGAACTGACGCCGGAGACGGCCAAGCGGTATACGAAGCTTCATGTGCGCTGCGGCACGAGTTTTCTCTTGACGGTGATGGTTATTGCGATTCTGGTCTTTTCTCTTGCGGATTTTTTCATCCCGACGCCGGAAAACCATCTTGTCCGGATTTTGCAGCGCTTCGGTCTCCGGATTCTCCTGATGCCGGTGATCGCGGGGATATCTTACGAACTGCAACGTTACAGCAGCAAGCACATGGATAAAGCCTGGGTGCGGGTTTTAGTGTCCCCGGGTCTGCTTTTGCAGAAAATTACCACAAGGGAACCGGATCTGTCCCAGTTGGAGGTGGCCATTGTAGCCATCAAGGCTTCCCTCGATGAAGAGGTCGCAAACGCCAGAAGAGTGGAGGAAAAATGATGAAACCGACAGTTGCCATCGTCGGGAGACCCAATGTGGGAAAATCGACGTTATTTAACAGTCTTGTGGGAGACAGAGTCGCCATCGTGGACGATACGCCCGGTGTTACAAGGGATCGTCTTTATCGGGACGCCGAATGGAACGGGAAGGAATTTGCCCTGGTGGATACCGGCGGTTTGGAACCGCGCAACCGGGAATTTATGATGACGAAAATCAAAGAACAGGCGGAAGTGGCCATGAATGAGGCCGACATCATCCTTTTCGTCGTGGACGGACGGGGCGGGAGCCATCCTCTCGACGGGGAAATCGCCGAAGTATTGCGTCGGAAGCAAAAGCCTGTGATCCTGGTCGTGAATAAAATCGACAACTACGACGCGCAAAAAGACAGTATTCATGACTTTTGGGAACTGGGTTTCGACAATATCGTAGCCGTATCGAGCGCGCACAAGATCAATCTCGGGGATCTTCTGGACCTTACCGTGAAAAATATGCAAATATCGGAATCTCCCGACGAAGAGGCCGACGCTTTGAAGCTTGCCATCGTCGGGCGGCCCAATACAGGGAAATCTTCCCTTGTCAACAAGCTTTCGGGAGAGGAGAGAACCATTGTCAGCGACGTGGCCGGGACCACAAGAGACGCCGTGGACACGCGGATCATATTTGAAGGGAAAAAATACGTAATTATTGATACCGCTGGAATCCGGCGAAAATCCCGCATAGAGGAAAGCCTGGAATATTATTCCGTATTGCGCGCGGTCAAGACGATCCGACGGGCGGATATCACCATTCTTATGTTGGACGGGAAAGAGGGTCTGGCCGACCAGGACAAAAAAATAGCCGCCATCGCCGCGGAGGAAAGAAAACCGATCATTGTCGTTGTCAATAAATGGGATCTTGTGGAAAAAGAAACGAATACCATGAAATATATGAAAGATTATATATACGGAGAAATGCCGTTTCTGTCCTATGCGCCCGTGGAGTTTATTTCGGCCAAAACCGGACAGCGGGCCACACGCCTTTTGGGGATTGCCGACAGAATTTACGCCGAATACACGAAACGGATTTCCACAGGCGTACTGAATAACGTCTTGAAAGACGCGCTTCTCATGAACAGTCCTCCTACGAGAAAGGGAAGAGTCGTCAAGATCAATTATGCGACCCAGGTATCCACTGCGCCGCCGCATTTTGTACTCTTCTGCAATTATCCGGATATCGTGCATTTTTCCTATGTCCGCTATCTCGAGAACAAATTCCGGGAAGCCTTCGGTTTTGAAGGGACGCCGATTATGATTACCTTTGAAAAAAAAGGAACAGACAATTGAATACCGGGATACCGCTTTATCGCTTGGGCGACTGCCTCCCCGCCGTTTTTCTCTCCCGGCCGAACCGCTTTGTCATACGGGCGGAGATAGACGGGAAAGAGGCGCTTTGTCATTTGCATGATTCCGGCAGACTGGGGGAACTGCTCTTTCCGGGAAACCGGATTACGGTCCGGAAGGCGGAAAACGGAGAAAGACGAAAGACGCTATACGATGTCCTGTCGGCCGTGGCCGACGACGGAGAAGAAATTTTAATCAATTCTTCTCTGCACAGAGTTTTATCGGAAACTTTGCTGCGGAATCCGGAAATATCGCCTTTCGGAGAAATTCATTCCCTGCGGGCCGAAGTCAAAAGCGGCGACAGCCGGGTGGATTTTCTGCTGGAAAAATCACGCGGCGTCTGCCTCGAAAACATCTGGGTCGAGGTCAAAGGCGTATCGCTGTCCCTCGGAAAAACCGCGATGTTTCCCGATGCGCCCAGCGAAAGGGCTGTGAGACACCTGCACAATCTGATGAGACTCCGGCAAGAGGGGGACCGGGCAGCCGTGCTTCTTTTGATTTTGCGGGACGCCTTGTCTTTTCGGCCGAGATTTGAGACGGACCCGGCCTTTCACGAAGCCTTTTATGAGGCGATGGCGTCGGGCGTGGAGTTCTTTCCTGTGCAATTGAGCCTGGAGAGAGGCGTCGTATATTTCCGGGAAAAGAGAATCTCTATAATAACAAAGCGCGGGATCACCGCGCCTTGTCAATATGAAATGAAAAATGAGAAAAGAAAAACTTTTATGAAAAAATAAATTCCTTGTTGTATCTATCATAGCATATTATTTTGAAAATTCAACGTTGGAAATTCTGAAATTTTAGACATAAACGCGGCGTCCCTTTAGCCGGGACGCCGCGCCTTTTATTTACGCTTTCTTACGTAAAGACATAACTTGCGATGGAAATGAAAATAAACTGGTAGATACACATGATCGCGAAAAGCGGCGTGATAAACTTGTACCAGCGGTCAATCGGGAGATTCATCAAACCGCAGAGCGTTCCGCAGCACGTGGGCCAGAACATGTTGGAGAAGCCGTCTCCGAACTGGAAAGCCAGTACCGCCACTTCCCGACTCATTCCGATGGTATCGGCCAGAGGCGCCATGATCGGCATGGATGCCGCGGCTTGTCCCGATCCCGAGGGAATAAAGAAATTGATGAAATTCTGCACAATGACCATTCCGATGGAAGAGATGGCCTTCGGCAAGGAAGCGATCAAATTGGCGACGGCGTTGATGATGGTATCAATGATATGGCCGTCTGTCATGACGATGGTGAGCGATCGGGCTACGCCGACAGCCAGGCCGCCGAATACGACGTCGGAAATGGATTCCACAAAGGTCGATGCGATTTTGCTGAAGGAAAAGCCGTTGATGAGTCCCGCCACGATCATCGTGATGATGAAGAGTCCCGAAAGCTCATTGATATACCATTCCCATTTGATAACGCCCACGATCAGCATGACAACGCAGAGAAGAAAGGTCAGCATCGTCAGCTTGTGCCTTCCCGTAAAGGGGAGTTCTTCCATCTGTTCCCGCGTCATCCCGGCCGAGAATTTGAAATCCAGCCCTTTGACGAGAGAAGAATCGGGGTTTTCCCGGACTTTTTTCGCGTAGCGCATCAGATAGAGGATCGCCGTCCCTTCGAATACGATGAAGCAGATGATCCGGAAAAAAAGTCCGTTTTTGAGCGGCAACTCCGCAATCCCCGCCGCGACGCCGATGGTGAAAGGATTCAACGTCGCCGCCGCAAAACCCGTCGCAGTGCCTAAAATAACGGCCGCGCCTCCCACAAGGGCGTCATAGCCCAGGGCTACGGAAATCCCCATAAAGGCCGGAATCAGTCCGTAAGTCTCCTCATACATCCCGAACGTGGATCCGCAAATGCCGAATAAAAGCATGAACACCGGAAAAATAACGGATTCGGATCCATGCATGGACTTCATGAGTTTTCCGAGACCGCCGTAGAACGCGCCGGTCTTGATCAGCATATAGATGGATCCGTAGGCGAAGAAAATGAAGAAAATGATGTCCGATACGGCCTGCATGGCTTTTACGAGAGACAGCACGACGCCCCAGGGTCCCACGGGAGTTTTATCAATATATTTGAAGGAACCGGGAACGACAAGCGTACGTTTGAGAACTTCATTGCGCTCTCTTGTAAATTCTCCCGCCGGAATAATCCAGGTCAGGATGGCCACGATGATCAGCAAACCGATCAACAGGACAAATGTGTGCGGCATTTTGAAAGTCTTCTTGTTCTGTTCAATATTTTCTGCCATAAAACACCCTCCGATAAAAATGTGATAGAATCCGTAATAATAAAAACACAGGCGAAGCGCCTGTGTCAAATCCAAAATAAATTGCCTGGCAACCTGATCTTTGGAAAGTAACACGCAAGATAGCGCTCCATCGGTTTCCCGACGACAGTAATGCGGATATTTTCCGCATTCCCAACAGGAAAAACTCCCTGTTTCGGCAAAATCCCCTTTCGGCGGCGTCCGCCTACTCTTGTCATTTGCGCCTCTATCCGGTTTATAAAGTTAGTTGATATTATACATCTTTTTGACAAAATTTAATAATATAAAAAATATATTGAAATAATTTAACAAATATATGGACAATTTGTACGCCCGGGATAGCCGGGCGTTATTTCCCGCTCAGAGTCGCGAATTCTTTTTGCACCGCCGTCAGGAGTTTTTTGTCGCCATAAAGTTCCAACGCGCAGTTTGCCATGGCCTTGACCGCCTGGTTCAACAGCCGGTTCGACTGCTCGCAGTTGACATACTGGAGAAAGGCTTCGTTGTGGACATAGCAGTTTTCTTTTGTCTTGACGCCCAGTTCCGCGTACATGGTCGGAACGACTTTGCTGACGTTGCCGATATCGGAGGACCCTGCCCCTCCCGGGACTCCCCGGAGAATATTTTCGACGCCCGCCTTGGCAAGATTTTTCTCCATGAGATCCTGCAGCAGAGGGAGATTCAACAGATTGTCGAAAGGATTGTCCGCGGGGGCGTATTTCAATTTGCAGCCTGTCATCAGAGCCGCGCCTTTGGCGCAGTTTATGACCTTTTGGGTCACGGTATCAAGGTATTCTCTTGTTTCCGAACGAATCATAAATTCGCAGGCGGCGTAGTCCGGAACAATATTGGGGGCAAGACCGCCGTTTCGGATGACGCCGTGGATGCGTACATCGGATTTCACATGTTGACGCAGGGCGTTGATTCCGGCGTACATGAGATTTACGCTGTCCAGGGCATTGATTCCTTCTTCCGGAAAAGACGAGGCGTGGGCTGTTTTTCCGAAAAATTCAAATTTCAGCGAATCAATGGCCAGCGCTTTCGTGGCCGTGTTCGTCTTGTCGCCCAGATGCATTTGAAATACGACGTCGATATCCTTGAAAGCGCCGTCGTTGACCATATTGACCTTGGCGCCCAGCGTTTCTTCGGCGGGCGTTCCGATCACGACGATTTTTCCTTTGAAAAGATGCTTCATTTTGGAAAGTACGACGGCCGCGCCCAGCGTACAGCCCGCAATCCAGTTGTGTCCGCAGGCGTGCGCGTTCTGGTCTTTTTTCTTTCCGTAACCGGGGAGCGCGTCATATTCCGGCAGAAAACAGACGACGGGTCCGGCGCCGTCCCCCAGTTCCGCCCGAAAGGCCGTGGGAAAACCGCAATATTTTTCCCTTACTTCAAACCCATACTCCTTCAGTTTTTTTACGAGGTAGGCGGCGGATTTTGTCTCCGCGAGGCCGAGTTCGGGATTTTTGAAAATATAGTCGCTGATTTCCTCAAATTCCTTTTGGTACTGGTCCGCGAGTTTATCGGCGACTGCCCGCAACTGTTCCGTGTCGGGATTCTTTTCCGTTTTTTTCATAGTGAGCTCCTTTTTTTTCGTAATATGCTTCTCTTCAGATTATATCAGAGAAAGCGAAAAATGTAAAATATTCTGAATTTTTTTGCAGAGGGGCAGAAAAAAGTTGCCTTTTCCTTTATAAAATGGTAATCTATAATATAGACGCAAAATACGGAGGTGTTATTGATGGAACAGATTTTGGAATTGCTGAACAACAATAAAATGGCAGAAATCCGCAAATTGATCACGGAAGAAAATCCCGTGGACATCGCGGAATTCTGTGAAGAGCTGTCCCGGGAGCAATGCCTGAAATTGTTCCGGATTCTCCCGAAGGACATTTCCGCCGATGTATTTTCATACCTTTCCATTGAAAAGCAGCAGGAGATCATCGAAGGCATTACAGACAGCGAATTGAAATTTATTATTGACGAGATGTATCTGGACGACGCGGTGGACGTTGTGGAAGAAATGCCCGCCAACCTTGTGGACAGAATCCTGCGGAATTCTTCGGTCAGCACGCGGAAACTCATCAACCAGTTTTTGAACTATCCCGAAAACAGCGCCGGAAGCGTCATGACCGTGGAGTATATCGCGTTGAAAAATTCGTTCACGGTCGGCGAGGCCCTGGAATATATTAAAAAGAGCGGGATCGACAGCGCCAGCTATGATACCTGCTATGTGATTGATCCCAAGCGGATGCTGATCGGGAATATCTCCTTCAAGAGTCTCGTTTTTTATGACGACGTGCTGGAGATCGTGGACGTCATGGAGACAAATATTGTCTCGACCACCACGACGACCGACCAGGAAAACGTCGCCGAATTGTTCCGGAAATACGACTTGACTTCCATGCCCGTCGTGGATACGGAGGAACGTCTCGTGGGGATTATCACCATCGACGATATCGTGGACGTCATTGATCAGGAGAATACGGAAGACTTCCAGAAAATGGCGGCCATTTCCCCCTCCGACGAGGAATATCTGAAAGAATCGGTCTTTTCCCTGGCGAAGCACAGGATCCTGTGGCTCCTGATTCTCATGATCTCCGCGACGTTTACGGGACACATCATCCGCCGGTATGAGGACGTGCTGCAATCGGTGGTTGTCCTTGCGGCGTTTATTCCCATGTTGATGGATACCGGCGGAAACGCCGGCTCCCAGTCGGCCACCCTGATCATTCGCGGCATAGCCCTGGGGGAAATCTCTCTCAAAGATATCTGGAAAATCATCTGGAAAGAATTCCGCGTGAGTTTTCTTGTAGGACTTGCCCTGTCCCTGATCAATTTCGGACGGATCGTCGTCTTCGAAAGAGTCAACGCTCAGGTGGCTATGGTTGTAAGCGCCAGTCTTTTCATCACGGTGGTTCTCGCCAAGGTCGTCGGCGGCGTGTTGCCGGTGGTGGCCAAAGGTTGTAAAATGGATCCGGCCATCATGGCCAGCCCTCTGATCACCACCATTGTAGACGCCGGCGCCCTGACGGTCTACTTCGGGTTGTCGACCTACTTTTTACATATTCCGGTAAACGTATGAAAAATATATTCGTCCGCTATTGCTATGACGGGAGCGGTTTTTTCGGTTCCCAGAAACAGCCCGGTCTCCGAACGGTACAGGGGGAGCTGGAAAAAGCCCTGCGGATCATCCTTCCGGAAAAGACAAGGATCATTACCGCCGGACGGACGGATCGGGGAGTCCACGCCCTGGAGCAGGTTTCCAATTTCGACTGCCGGACGCCGATTCCCACGGAGCGGCTTTTTTTGGCGTTGCGAAATTTAGCGCCGCCGGATATCGGCATCCTCGAAGTCAAAGAAGTGGATTTTTCCTTCAACGCCCGGTTCTCCGCGAAGGAGAGAGAATACAAATACGTGCTCAGCGACCGGGTATCCCCCTTTACGGCCCGCTATACGTCCCGTGTCGAGGTGAAACCGGATATAATCCGCCTCGGGGAAATCCTGGACGTTTTTACAGGAGAACATAACTTTCGAAATTTTATGCTCGTGGATACCGTGGAGAAAAATCCCGTCAAAAAAATTTTCTTTATCCGCATTGAAGAACGTGACGGAAATGTTGAAATCAAGATCCGTGGAAACTCTTTCGGAAAATCGCAGATCCGTTTGATGATCGGCGCCGCCATGGATGTGTATGCGAAAAAACGAAATCGGAATTATATTCGAGACATGCTGACCGATCCCATGGGCAATTATGAGAAAAAACTCGCGCCTCCAAACGGACTATATTTATCGAGAATAATCTATTGAAGAAAAATTTTCGCCTCTCCGAACTTTATTTTTTCCGCAAAAACTTTCATGAAAATGAAAATAAATGTTGACAAAATCAGAAAAACTAAGTATTATAGGAGTATAATCATTACAAAAATGTTTTTCTTTGAATTTTGAGTTTTTTATAAGTGAGATGAGGGGCGTGCAAATAGAGAATATCGGAAATTATCTGAAAAGCAAAGATATCAGACCATCGTATCAGCGCATTAAAGTGTACCAATATCTTGTAGAACATCATAATCATCCGACAGTTGATACAATTTTCAAAGCACTGGGCCCTGAGATCACCACATTGTCTAAGACAACGGTATACAATACGTTGAATCTATTCATTGAACACGGGATCGTAAACATGATCGTGATTGAAGAGAATGAAACGCGGTATGACGCAAATATTGAATGCCACGGGCATTTCAAATGCGAAGAATGCGGAAATCTTTATGACATTATGTTACGGGATGATGTTAAGGACGGTCTCACCGCCGAGGGGTACCTGATCAAAGAAAAACATGTCTATTTCAAAGGCATTT
>JAISST010000064.1 GCA_031272945.1 Fusobacteriaceae bacterium | reverse complement strand
AAGACGGAGATTCTATTCTTTGACTACGACAAATTTTCCAAAGCTTACCCGGCAGACATTGTCATCGGAAGGGTTTCCAAAAATCTCGCTTTTTTTATGGCCCAAAAAAACATCTATCTCAATGAAAAAAACCATTTTTTAACGAAACGGACAATCCGTGAGAAAATCCTCTCATTCTTGACTAGAGAGGCCCAGAAACAAAATTCCCCCACATTTGTAATTCCCTTCAACAGGCAGGAAATGGCCGATTATCTCTCCGTGGAGCGAAGCGCCCTTTCCGTCCAGTTGGGCAAGCTCCGGGCCGAAAAGATACTTGATTTCCATAAAAACGGATTCACGATCTATCCGAAAGGACGGATCTCAAAGATAAACACGGAGGAGCAAGATGACTGATCTGGAAAAAATTTTGAACTTACGGAAAACACTGCATGAACACCCGAATCTCTCCCTCAATGAGCGGAAAACGACGGAACGCCTGATGGAATTTCTGCGGGAAAATACGGACCTGGAGATCATTGACAAAGGGGATTGGTTTTACGCCGCCCACAGGGAAAAAGGGGCGCAAAAAAACATCGCCTTCCGCTGCGATACGGACGCGATTCCCGGTGAGGACGGAAAGCCTTATCACGGTTGCGGGCACGACGGTCATATGGCGTTGGTCTGCGCTCTGGCGCTGGCGATCTCCCGCAAGACCTTCGGAAAGAATATTTTTCTTCTGTTCCAACCCGCGGAGGAGACCGGACAAGGCGCGCTTATTTGCCGGGATTTTGTACCGACGGAAAGCATTGATGAAATCTATGGTTTGCACAGCACGCCCGGTTTTCCCGAAGGCAGGATCCTTCTGCTAAAAGAGGTCTACGCCTGCGCTTCCGAAGGCGTGACAATTTCCCTCACAGGCAGGCAATCCCACGCGGCGCATCCGGAACACGGACTGAACCCCGCCTTTCTCATAGCAAAAATCATCGGCGGGTTGGATGATTTTCTCCGGGATCCCGCCTATAAATCCCTTGTCCTTGCCACAATCGTCCATGTCCTGGTCGGCGGGAAAAATTTTGGAGTCAATCCCGGAAGCGGGGAGATTTCTTTGACGATCCGGGCCCATTACCAATCGGATCTGGAGAGATTGCAAAAAAAACTGGAGGAGTATGTCGCCCTTCACGCCAAGGAGGAGAGCTTCGCTTTTTCCTTCTCTTACAACGACGTCTTCCCCGATACGGTCAATGACGCGACGCTGTTTGAAAAAATCAGGAAACTGCTTGAGGAAAAGCACTACGACTATGAAATTCTGCCGGATCCTTCCCGCGCGTCCGAGGATTTCGGGCATTTCGCGAAACAGACAAAGGCCTTCTATTTCGGCGTTGGCGCGGGGAAAAATTGGCCTTCGCTCCACACAAAAAATTTCGAGTTCAACGACGCCCTGATTCCTGTGGCGCTTCGTCTCTTTCTCGACGTGATAAATTTATAAAAATTATTTCATATTTCGCCAAAAAATGATATACTATGGTGTATCCGAAATCAAACGAAAAAGAGGTAGATGTAATGGCAAAGCTGAAATCCGTAATCTGTGCATATCAAATAGAAAAAAACAACGAATTCCAAGGGACCTTCAATATTATCGGCGTATTTGACAACCTGATCCAGCCGTTATTCCCCTATCCCATGCTGAATCTCTCTCTGGTCCTGACATTTGAGGACATGGAGAAAGACATGGACTTTGAGCTCCGGCTCAATTCCCCCGATGACGACCTGATCAACAGCGGCGTCGTAAGGGTGCACAGAGATCCCTTCGGCACGGGAAAAACCGTTCTGAATCTTGAAAAATTCCTCGTTTCCAAGCGCGGCAAATATACGATGGACATTCTCGAAAAAACAGAGGAGAAATTGCTTTTCATCAAGACCGCGGATCTCTTCATCGCCGATTATCCTCCCCAGCGGAGGATCAGCAGCGAGGAAAAGGCAAGAATCTTAGCCGACGACAGCCTGATCCAGCATGTGAAAGTGACGTTCCAGCCCTTCGGGGCCCAGCGGGAGATCAACGTACAGATCAACCTGGACAAAAACGCACCGGTGGAACCCGGTTATCTGACGATCCCCGAAAACGACAGGCTTATTGTGGACGGCGTAGAATACGATATGACAGGCGTCCGGAGACAGTTTGAGTGGATATTCGGCGGGCCGAAGAAAAAGCCCGAGGAGGCTGCCGCTGAACAAACGCCCGAGGAAGTGAAGACGCCGCTGGCGTGAAACGTTCCGGTAGATTGGGCGAATATTCATTCGCCCCTACAATTGCCGTTTAACAGGTAAGATGAAACGGGGTTTTGGATCGGGCGGGCCGGAATCTCTCTTAAAACTCAATTTTTGAAAGCGCCTCCTCATAGAGATCATCCCGTATGGCTTTCATGATATCTTCCGAAACCACCGCTTCTACACTGTTTGTCCCGACGACCAGCTTTTCGTAGGGCGCCGGGGCCTTGGCGGTGTAGTTCCGCGCAAAGACCGGTTTGTCGATGCCTGGTTTTAGCGCTGTGACCGTGAGGTTTTTGTCATAGTAGACCGCTTGGCTGCGTAATCCCTTTTGTTCGTCCACATAAGCATACGACCCCGAATTCTTGCGCTTGACAGATAGCTCCAGCACGAGTCCCGCTTCCGCGGGATTTTTTGTAAAATAGAGGTTTCCGAGTGTTTTTTGCTTCAAGAACCGGAGCGTTTTCGTCAGCTGCCAGAGAAATTGCGGATCCTGAAAAGCGCCGTCCTGCTTGAGGCAAAATGCAACCGTCCTTTTTTTCGGATTTTTCCCGAATTTCGTTTCTTCCTCCAAAATTTCATCTTCCGTAAGAAAATCCGCGTTTAAATAGTATTGGCAGCGCAAGGCATAATCGCCGGATTCTTTATAGTCTCCCAAAAAAGTAAAAACCCTGCGGTGCAGTTCCGCCCAACCCTCCGGGTCAGAACCGGGGATCGCGTCCCACTTCCTTAACATGGCGTCTTTGAATGTCTCATCGGTGAAAAATCTTGCCGCCGTTTCGTAGAGCGCCTCGTTATCCCGGTTTTGTCCCGGAAGTGCTTTCACCGAGTTCAGAATTTCATTGGCGGAAGTATATGAGGTCCCGTTCCGGTAGCCCTTGTCCAATAGGGCCAGCATGAAATTTTGAACCCCTTTCACGTAAAGCGCCTGATCCGCCTCGCTCAAGTATCCTTCTCCGATGGCGATCCAACGAAGGGCGGCGTTTTTGATTGACCGCGACCAAGCCCGTACCGGATCGGCTTCGGTCACGGTCTCTTCCGCTAAAAGGACCGCCGCCTTTGCCATAAGCGCCCTCTTGTGCGCGTCGTCAAGGTTCTCCCAAACTTCGGGAAACGACTCGAAAGGTTTGTGCCGCCAGTTGTCCCAATACCCCCGGGCGAGGATTTCCACAAGACAGTCCTGCGCTCTTTGCGGAGAGTCGCGAAAATCTCCCGCTTTGATGAGATTTTCAAAGGCTTTTCGAAGCTCAAACTCAACCGGCAGCGTTGTGGTCCCTTCAATGACGCCCCGGAGTTGTTCCATGCCGCGGCAATAAAGGGCAATTGTTTGCGCATCTTCGTAGTTCTTCAACTCGACTGCAATTTTATAGGCGACGCTGTATCTCCCGGCCTCCATGGCTTTCAGCGCTTTTTTGTAGTTATCGCTCCGGCAGGCGGCCAGCATGAGGATGAAGGTGAGGAGTATGGCGGATTTGGCGGGTTTCATGCTCAAGTTTTGCACTCCTTGTAATTATCTTTTTTTACATTAATATATCACTTCAAATACTTCTCAAACCAATTGGTTATTTCCTCCAACCGCCGGATCCTGTGCTTCGGTTTCCCGCTGCGGGACAATTCGTGATTCTCCCCGCGGAACATGCACAGCCTCGCTTCCACGCCGTGGTAGCGCAGGGAAGTGAACATTTGGATGCCCTCGGCCAACCAGCAGCGGTAGTCCTGCTCCGAATGAATAAAGAGCGTCGGTGTTTTTACCTGATCCGCGTATTTCATGGGGGAATGCCACCAGAGCTTGTCGTGGTTTATCCAGGGCGTCGACTGATTCTGATCGGCGTTGAAATAGTAACCGATATCGGTGGTGCCGAATTTGGAGATCCAATTGGCTATGCTCCGCTGGGAGGCGGCGCATTTGAAACGGTCCGTATGCCCGATGATCCAATTGGTCATATAGCCTCCGTAAGAGCCTCCCGTGACACCGAGACGCCCGCTGTCTATGGCGGGATATTTGGCCAGAACCGCGTCGGTAAATTTCATGAGGTCGTCGTAGTCAATGGTTCCGTATTTGCCCCGAATGTCGGCGAAGGCGTCTCCCTTGCCGTCGCTTCCCCGGGGGTTGCAAAAGAACACGAAATACCCCATATTGGCCCATACCTGCATTTCGTGGAAGAACGTCTCCCCGTAGGCCGTTTTCGGTCCGCCGTGGATATCCAGGATCGCGGGATATTTTTTCCCGGGGTCGTAGTCCGCGGGCGTCAGTACCCAACCCTCGATTTCCGCGCCGTCGTTTGTAATATTCAGGGGTTCCGGTTTCACGACCGTCTTTTTTACGAAAAATTCCTCGTTGAAAGAGGATATCCGCTCGATTTTTCCCTCTTTGGCCGCGTATAGCTCCTGCAGTCTGTTGTCGCGCATTCCGACAAAAATGATTTCGTCGTCCGCCGCGTCGTAGCAATCCACGGAGCCTTTGTCGTCCGTATAGCAGGTCTCTTTTCCTTTTTCGTCGATGGAATGCACAAAGGAGCTCTTGTGGGATGTGATCGGGAAATAGAGCTTCCGGCTGACGACGCGGAAATCTTTTCCGCCGCCGTAACGACAGTCCGATCCTACGGAATTGCCGAGCCCCGCGTCATAATCTTTCAGCAGCGACGGCTTGCCGTCTTTCAGCAGGTAAAATTTCGGATTTTCATTGAGCCCGTAACGTTCTCCCGAGGCAAGCCCGCAAATCACATCTTCTCCCAGAAATTCCGCGAATTCCACCATATAGTCCTTGTCTTCCAGCAGAACCGTCTCTTTTTGACTTTCGACGTCATACCGAAAAATTCCCGAAGTTTGCTGCAGTTTTCCGTGAAATTCACAGCCGACGTATAGGATCTTTCCCTCGACGCAAGTCCAATAGCGCACATAAAAATTCTCTCCGCTGACGGGCGTCAGGGTTCCCTCCCCTTTGCGCCAGATATAGAGGCGTTTGCGTTTCTGATTCGTAAAGCCCTCTCCGTTGCTCCAGAAGGGGATTTCATCGAGGACCTCATAGTCTTTGGCCTCTTTGATCTCTTCCACGGCCGCGACCCGTTCGGCGTCTTTCAGGGCGCGCAGGTCGATTCCGCGCTTGTCATATTCCGCCAGGATCGCGAAAGTGTCCGCGTCGATGACTTTGAGAGAAAATACGGTCATGGGTATGTCCATATATTTCTGCGCCTCGCCGCCGTGAATATTGAGGACATACCAGGAAGACCAGGGTTCTCCTTCTTCCGTTTTCTTCGTGATTTTCTTGTCCCGGTCCGCTTTGAAAAGAATGTTGTCCTTGTCAAGCCAGACGAAGGATTTTTCCGCATCCAGACCCGTAAGTCTGCGGATGTTTTTACTTTTCCTCTCCAAAAGCCAGATATTGGAATTGTAACAATTCTCCTCATAATTGCTTTCATGCGTCACAAAGGCGGCGTGTTCGCCTCCGGGGGCAAATTCCAGCCCCGATAAAAATTTGTACTGCAAAAAGTCCTTCAATTGCAATTTTTCCATGTTTCCTCCTGTATCGTTCCGGACGGCTGTCTTGAGTCCGCCCTATTTATTGTCGTCTTCCAGTTTCGTTTTGGCAAATTCTTCTTTGACCTCAGTCAGGAGGGCCGGATCTTTCATGAGGTCCGCCGCCGTCATGGCAAGCGCCATGGCCGCTTCTTTCATGCCCTTATAAGCCTCGGGGGCAATGGTTGCCGCCGCCAGTTCCGTACTGTGGGAGACCAAGTGTTTTGCCGAAAGGGGAAAATTCGGATGGATCGTCGGGCAACGGTGGCTGACGTTTCCCGCGTCGGTGGAGCCGCCCATGTCCTTGGACCGGATATCGGTCACGCCGATTTCCCGGAGATTCTTTTGATAGAGATCCGCCAATTTTTTGTTGGTCACAAGATCTGCGAAGCTCGCCTCATAATTTTCCATGGAAAGCGTTGCGCCTGTGGCGAGAGCTGCTCCCCGGGCGCAGTTTTTTACCCTTTCCACAAGAATTTGCAAATCTTTCAGCTTCCGGGAGCGCACATAAAAGTCGGCGACAGCCAGATCGGGAATCACGTTGGCCGCTTTCCCCCCTTCGGAGATAATTCCGTGGATACGCGCCGAACTGGGGATTTCTTGACGCATGGCGTTCACGGCGTTGAAAAAGGTGATGACGCCGTCGAGGGCGTTGATCCCCTCATGAGGCGCGTGGGCCGCGTGGGCGGTTTTCCCCCGGAATGTGAAGCGGATCGCTTCCATAGCCTGAGACGTTCCCGTGATGTGATGGGCCTCCGAATCGGGGTGGACGATCATGACGGCGTCCATGTCGTCAAATGCGCCGGCATCGGCCATATGGACCTTGGCGCCGTCCGTTTCTTCGGCCGGCGTTCCGATCACAAAGAGTTCTCCCGCCAGCTCGCCGCCCAGGGCCTCTTTGAGGATAATGCCCGCAGCGTCGCTGGTGACCCCTAAAATATTGTGCCCGCAGCCGTGCCCTATGCCGGGCAGGGCGTCATATTCCGCCAGAAAGGCGATTCGGGGGCCCGGTTTTCCCGCGGACCAACGGGCGAGAAAAGCCGTGGGCAGGCCGCAGTAATTGCCTTCTACCGAAAAACCGTATTTTTTCAGAAGAGATTGGTGCGCTTCCGTCGCTTTGTATTCCTTGTGTCCCAATTCGGGATTTTCATAAAGAAACTCGTTTATTTTTTTGAAATCATCCAAATGTTGATCAAACAGTTTTGATAATTTTTCTTTCATGACGGATCCTCCGTTTATCAAAGTCATTTTTTGCTGCTCTTTGATTATATAACGATTTCGTTTGTAACGCAACAGTTTTTTATTTTTGAGATTTTTCAAATTCATTGCGGCCGCCATAAAAAATAAATGTAAAACCGGCCATATTTATGCTATAATTGAGTCGTCACAACAGAAATATTTCCAAACTCATGAAGTTTATACGGAACATTCGGGCAACGCATGGCCGGACTGATAAAAAAACGTTTCACTTTATGGACAATATGAGGAGGTAAGCATGGAAAGAATGATCGTATTGAATATGCCTTTTACTTCAAGTACCGGGGAAAACACGTTCATCTGTCCGGTTATCCTGGAGGGCGAAGCGGAAAGTATTCTGATTGACGCCGGGGTGGAAGGGTTCCTGGATTTTCTCAAAGAGGAAGCCGGGCGGCTTTCCTTTGATCTCCAAAATCTCACGACGGTCATTGTCACCCACCAGGACTTTGATCATACGGGCGGCTTGCCGGAAATTCTCGCCCGTTATCCGAAAATCCGGGTACTTGCCTCCCGGATTGAAAAGGAATATCTCGAAAAGAGGAAAAAATTTCTGCGTCTCGAGCAATCCGAGAGAAATCTGCCTTTGCTTTCGCCGGCCGAAAGAGTGGAAGCCGTGGCTTACCAGGAAATGCTGAAAGCCCGGCCGCCGATCCCGGTGGATCTTACGGTATCCGAGGATACGGATTTCGACTGTTGCGGCGGGATCACGGTGATCGTGACCCCGGGCCACATGCCCGGCCATATTTCCGTCTACTCGAAAAAATTCAAGGCCGTGATCACGGGAGACGCCCTTACCGCTGACCGGGGAGTTTTGCAGAGCGCCAATCCGGCGTTTACCCTGGACATGGCCCTTTCCAAAAAATCCGCCGCCAAGTTCCTCCGCTATGATGTGGAGCAGATCATCTGCTATCACGGGGGAATTGTGACCGGAGATGTGAAAAAGAGATTGCGGGAATTGACCGGACAGTGAAAAAAAAATCTCCCCTTTCCATTGTGTTATCGGGTTTTTTGGGGTATAATTTAGCATAAATAATACAGCTCTTTTCATTTACATTTTTTTCAAGGAGGTCCCAATGAAAAAATGCTTCCTGATATTGTTCGTGATTCTTCTGCTGGCCTGCGGAAAGAATGACGCCTCCAGTCAAAACGTAACCGAGACCGCCGCGACTCCAACCGTCGCGACGATTGAAACGCAAACGGCCACGCCCGTAACGGAGAGCGTTCCCGCCGTAACGGAAAACGCCCCGCCCCCAACGGAGAATGTTCCCGCTGTAGCGGAAACGGCCCCGCCTGCAATGGAAAATGTTCCCACTGTAGCGGAAACGGCCCCAACGGAGAATGTTGTCGCCGCAACGGAAAACGTGTCGCCCGCAACGGAGAGCGTTCCCGCCGTAACGAAGGTGCAGCCGGCGGAAGAAACCGCGGCCGGGACGGTTCCTGTCATCGCTCCGAATCAAGATAAACCCGTGGAAGCGGACAAAGTGGAAGCCGCGGCCGGGACGGTTCCGGCGCCCAAGGGAGAAGACGTTCCCGCGCGCGTAATCTCTGTTACGGGACAGCACGGCGACAAGGCGGTATCCGTCGAAATCCTGTTCACAAAACCCGTCAAAGACGGTTTCGATCCGACGCCCTATATTCTTGTGCGGGATGTGGCGGGCGGAACTGCGCTCGAAGTAAAACCCGCGGTCGTAAAGGATACAATCCAGGTCCGGGGAAATTTTGAGCCGGACCGCGAATATGAAGTGACGGTATTGAAAGGAATCCCGGCCATTGACGACAGCAAAACAGAGGACGATCTCAGCGGCAGGGTCCGCTTTCTCGAAAGAGAGCCGAAGCTGGCGTTTTTGAACGAGGGCATCCTGCTGCCTTCCACGGCGGACCGTTCCGTCGTGCTGCGTTCGCTCAACGTCACGAAAGTCCGTGTGAAAGTATGGAAAGTGTTTGAAAACAACTTTACCCAATTTTTGCATGATTTTTATTTCAAAGAGAACGGAGCGAATTCCTACGGCAACAATCTTCTGGGCGACTGGCAGCTTCCACGGGTCGCCGAGGAAGTGGCCGACAAAGAATTTACCATCAACAATGTGAAGAACAAATGGGTGCAGTCTTCGCTAAGCCTCAAAGGGATCCTGGACGGCAAGGGAATCTATATTGTCAACGTCTCTTTTCCCAGAGACGGAATCAGCTATGAATTTGATCCGAATCTCAGCGAATGGCAACGGGACAATCTCTTTTACCGCGGAACGATCCACAAAGCGATCCTGTTGACCGACGTGGCGCTGATCGCCCAGAAAGACGGAAGCGGGAAATACTATGTAAGCGCCGTGGACATTCCGAAGAACGCGCCGCTGCCGGGCGCGAAAGTGCAGCTGATCAGCAAAACAAACCAGATATTGGGGGAAAAATTTACCGACGGAGACGGAAACGCCGTCTTTGAAGACAATACGAAAAACGCTTTCTATGTGGTCGCCGAACATAACGATAAAAAATCGCTGCTGAAGCTGGACGCGCCCCTTTCCATGGACGGATTCAAAGTGGGCGGCGCCTTCGCGACGGAAGGCATCCGGGCCTTTGTCTTTACGGAACGGGGCGTATACCGGCCCGGCGACGCCATCCACGTCGGCATCATCGCCCGGAATGAAAATACGGTTCTTCCCGATGATCATCCCGTAAAAATCACGGTCTACACGCCCACCGGATCCAAATACATTGAGGACGCCCTGATCAAAGAAGGAAAGGACGGTTTTTATGTGTGGGAATTCGCCACAAAGACCGAGGACAATACCGGCGTTTGGAAGCTCTCGGCCGCCATCGGCAGCCACGTTGTCACAAAAGAAATTCTTGTGGAAACCGTTGTTCCCTACAAGATCCAGAATACCGTCACGGCGCCGGAATCCATCGCCGCCGGCGACGGAAAATTCAGTTGGACCGTGGATTCCAAATATCTTTTCGGAGCGCCCGCCGCGGGTCTCGCCGTTGAAGGCGACGTCATCATCCGGGAAGAGCCTGTGGAATTCGAACAGTACAAGAATTACAACTTTGTAACGCCCGGCAGCTATTACAACGTCTCCCATGAGAGTTTTTCGGGCGTGCTTGATGAAAAAGGACATTTTTCGGCCGTTACGGATATTTCCAACGTGACGTACCGTTCGTTAAACGTCCTTCTGGATTTGCATCCGCGGGTTATCGAAGAAGGCGGCCGCCCGGTTTTGTCCCGGGCAACGGTGAAAATAAAAAAATTTGACAATTATCTGGGCGTCGAAAAAAACGCCCGTTATCTCGGCAATAAAAAACCCGTGAACATCAAAGTCGTCACCCCTTCCGCCGACGGAGAAAAACTCACGGCGGGCCGGAACCTTGAATACAAGGTGTATTACAACCGGTATTCCTGGTGGTGGGACTACAATTATTACGAAGACTTC
>JAISST010000022.1 GCA_031272945.1 Fusobacteriaceae bacterium | reverse complement strand
CCTGCTGACGACGTACGGATAGTTCTTCCGGTTCCAGAATCACGTTGGGGTAAAATTTCAGCAGCTTTCGGAATATCGCGGAAAACATGGAAATTCCTCTTCCCGGGGCAAGTCCTACCGACAGGCGGCTCATATTGTTGTCTATGCAGTCGTAAATCCGGTCGTAGGCTTCTTTTTTTATGTTCAAAATTTGCTTCGCGGCCGCCACATAGATTTTGCCCGCTTCCGTCAGGCGCCAGTTGATCCGGGACCGCCGGAAGAGCTGCGTGTGCAATTCTTTTTCGAGCTTCAGCAGTTGCTGATTTAACGCGGATTGGGTGATGAACAGCTTTTCCGCGGCGCGGGTGATGTTGTTTTCTTCCGCGATTTGTACAATGTACTCCAGTTTTCTCAGGTCCATGGCAGCCTCACAAAAATTTTTTTGCGGTTCTGAGACAATTATATAAAGAAAATGACAAAAACGCAAGCGATTTTCACATGATTATAAGATTTTCTAATATAAATATTAATAAAAAGAAGTTTACATTATAGAATAGATCGGGTAGAATACAAGTAATAATATCTTTTTATGTCAAATCTATCCGATTCCTGACATTTTGATCAAGAAACAGGCAAAATAATATCCTTATTGAAAATTCATAAAAAAGGGAGCGCAAAGATGCAGGAAAAAATCGAAAATCAGTTCAACGAAGTCGTAGATAAGTTTCCCGTCGATGAAAATACGCCGTTCAGATTTTCAAAAGCCGTCTATTACAACTTCAACCCGGTCCGGGTAAAGAAACCCTGGCGGGACGCAACCGGCGGATTCGGAGAATTTGCGCCGCTGCAGGGCTGGATCACCCTGGTGGACAGCGAAGGTACGGAAGCGGGCACATTTTGTTCCACAGGACTCCTCGGGAACATTCTGCCTTTGGTCCTGACCGGCGAAACACGCACTTACAGGGAATGGTATGAATTCATTTACTGGAAAATGAGAAACTACGGTTTCCAAAGCGGACAAATCGTGGATTTGGGGCAACTGGACCTCCTCATGCTGGAATTGATGGCAAGGCGGGAAGGAAAACCCTTGCACAGGTTTCTGGGCGCGACGAAAGACTGGGCGGCGGCCTACAAGGGCGGCGGCTCCCTTCTCAGCGACGACGACGAGCTTGTAGCGGATATGGTCCGCTATGTGGGAGAGGGCTATCGGACCGTGAAATTCAAAGTGGGCAGCGACTGGGGGCAAAATATGGAGCGGGATGTGCGACGCATGGAAAAAGTGCGGAAAGCCGTGGGCGACGATGTGGAGATCGCCGTAGACGGCAATCAGGTCTGGAATGTGGACGAAGCCGTGCGTTTCGCGGATATGATCCGCCCTTACCGACCGGCCTGGTACGAGGAACCGGTCCATTCCCACGACATGAACGCCATCCGCCAAGTGAAGGAGCGAACGGGAATGGTGATCGGATACGGAGAATCCATGCGAAACTATTATGTCTTTGAGACCTACGCCGAAAAGGGCGTCGATCATCTGATGCCCCTGGTGGGCCGGATGAGCAAAATGGATGATCTGCTGAAGATCCGAAAACTGGCGAAAGAAAAGGGTCTGCGCTTTTCCTCCGGGGGAACGGTCTGGATCAACGCGGCATTCGGCGCGCTGTATGATGAAGATGAGGCGCTGGAAAACCACGAACCCATGACGGAACCCATCGGGGAATGTCTCTCCATAAAGCCCGAAGAAAAAGGGGGAAGGTTGTACTTGCCGGATATCCCGGGGGCGCCGGTCCGTCTCGATTTGAAAAAACTGGAGAAAAACGGCGTATTGGAAAGCGTCAAGTATTATACGGCTGCCAAGACAAATCTGAGTTTTGCGGTACGCGCCGCTTATTAAGGAAGATCCCGGGGAGGGTCCCTATGTCCAAATTAACAGAAATGGTTCAGGATTATCAAATACCAAAAGTTTGCAAGGTCAGACAGATATTCGATTCCACGCGCCTAAAAGACGTGGAGGGAAAAATGAGCGCCCTGTGGAAGGCGAGCGGGATCTCAATTAAACCCGGGGCCCGGATCGCCATCACGGGAGGTAGCCGGGGAATCGCCGGTTACCAGCGCGTCATGAAGCACGCTGTACAATTGGTCAAGGATGCGGGCGGGATTCCTTTCATCGTCCCCGCCATGGGCAGCCACGGCGGCGGAACGGCCCAAGGGCAGGAAAAAATGCTGGAGAATCTGGGAATCACCCAAAAGACCGTGGGCGCTCCCGTCGTTTCCAGCATGGACGTCGTGGAAGTCACGAAAACAGAACTGGGACTCCCGGTCTACATTGATAAAAACGCCGTTGAAGCCGACGGCATCATCCTGCTCAATCGCGTAAAAACTCATACGTCCATCCGGGAGGAATTTCAAAGCGGTCTTTTGAAAATGATGGCCATCGGCCTTGCCAAGCACAAGGGCGCGGCGATGACCCACAGTCTCGGAACGCCAAATCTCGGCGAAAACATGGTGCGGGTCGGGAAGGCGGCCATCGGCGCGTTGAAAATTACGGCGGGGATCGCCCTCATCGAAAATGGATACGAAGAACTGGCCGACGTCTATGTGCTCCGGCAGGACCAGATCCTTGAGGAGGAGCCGAAAATCCTGCAGCGGGCCGTCTCCATGATTCCCATGATTTGTACGCCCGCCATTGACGCCCTGATCGTCCGGGAACTGGGAAAGGACGTCAGCGGAACCGGGATGGATCCGGCGGTCGTGGGGCGGCCCATCAACCGGAAACCCAACGAAGGACCGCAAGTGGAAGCCCTGGGCGTATTGCGCGTCACAAAGCGCTCCGACGGGAACGCCAGCGGCACGGGAATGGCGGATTTCATCTCCCGGAAATTGCGGGCCGCCATCAATGAGGAATACACCTGCGTGAATTCCCTGACCGGTATGAAGCCGGTGGTCGCGGCGATTCCCATTACGCTTGAAACAGACAGGCTCGTTGTGCAAGGTTGTATCAAAGCCTCCGGGCAAATCGTCAACGAAAAAGTGAAGCTGGTTCTCATCAAAAATACAAAATCCCTGGACGAGATTTATCTTTCGGAAACGGCGCTAAAAAGCGTCCGCGAGCTTATCCGGAAAAACGAGTTCTTCCCGGAAAAATTCCCCGTAAATGACGGGAGGAACGGTGTTCCCGCGAGGAAAACATGCGGTTTGCAGGGACCCGTAGGAATCGAGATTTGCTCTGACTTTGAGGAAGTGCCATTTGACGGGGAAGGGAATTTGCTGCTGTGGGAGGATTCTTAAAAGTCTCTCATAACAGTACACGCCCACGCAATAGTTATGCCAGAGTCAAGTATTACCCATATATAAAAAAGGAGGTAACGCGAAATGAAGAAAAGAATGATCGGATTGGCAATGTTGGTTTTGATGATGGTTTCTTTGGCGGCCTACGGATCGGGCGGAGCCAAATCCAATGTGAAATGGCCGAAAAATGTGGAAATTGTCGTTCCCGCAAGCGCGGGCGGCGACTCGGATTTTAACGCGAGACTTTTGGCGGAAAAACTGTCTTCCAAATTGCCCGCGAATTTCGTTGTGTCCAATGTAAACGGGAACGGCGGCGCGACAGGCACAAGAAAGGTAAAAGACGCCGATAAGGACGGAAGCAGCGTCGTGTTCTACCATACGGCTTTTCTGGTAAACAAATACAGCGGCGCGGCAAATTATGGATTTGAGTCTTTCAATTTCGCCGCCATCGCCGGGCAGAGCGCGGGAAACGCCGTGATCATCAATACGTCCCTCGGCGTGAAAACGCTGAAAGATCTCTATGATTACACAAAAGCCAATCCCGGAAAGCTGAAGATGGCGGCTCAGACAGGCGCGACGTCCTACGCGATTTCCATGCAGATGAAAAACGCGGGCTTTGACATCAATATCGTGGACGCCGGTTCCGCGGCGGACCGTCTTGTGGCTATCCTGGGCGGGCATGTGGATATTATTCTCGCGACGTACGGCTCCATCAAGGATTACGTGGCGGAAGGAACCCTGATGGCCGTGGCCATGGACGGAGAAAATGATCTCGTGGTTCCGGAGGACAAAGTGGACATCAAGGCGATCCACAACCAGGGTTTCGTGGAAATCAAACTTCCCTTCTACTATTTCTTCGCTTTCCCCAAAGGAACTGACGACGCGCTGGTGGCGGAATTCAACAGCGCTTTGAAAGACATTATCGAAAACGACAAAGATTATCAGAATAAAATTTATTCCGCTTACTATCAAAAACCGACGTTTTTCCCGAAGGAGGAAGGTCTGGCCAAATACGCGGAAGTGGAGGAATTGTTAAAGAAAATTGATTTCAGCGCCGGTTTGTAAAACCAACGGAGTGTTCGCATGGAAAAAGGAACAAAAGCGGCAAATCATTGGCTTGATACTCTTTTTTACGGCGTTCTTGCGGCCGCCGGATTGCTTGCCGTTCTGCTGGCGCAGAGAATCAAAGCGGGCGCGGGTCTGGGCCGGGGCGGCGCGTTCATGCCGAAAGTAATCTCGGTCGCCTGGCTGATCATAAGCGGATTATTGCTGCTTTTCCATCTGCTGGGACTGCGAAACAAAATGAAAGCGCCGGTTACCGAAAAAGACTCCGAAGCCCTTGCGGAAGCGGAGAAAGTTTCCGTACCGAAATCCGGTAGATTTTCCGGAACACGCGGATTTTTCTTGACATTGATTCTATTGACGTTGTACGTGGCCTTCCTGAAGCCCGTGGGCTTTGTCATCATGTCGGCGTTCTATCTGTTTTTCCAGATGCTTCTCTTTGTGCCCGACGTATACAGGACGAAAAGAAACTGCGCTCTGTTTGCGCTCATCGCCGTTGTGATGCCCGTCGTCGTAAATTTGTTGTTTGTCAATGTGTTCTCGCTGATTCTGCCCCGCGGAATCCTGTAAAAGGAGGAAATGATGGCAATAGAAGGATTGATATCCGTATGGAATCCGGAATGTATGCTGATCATCCTGGGCGGGGTCGTCATCGGGATCATCTTCGGAGCGATTCCCGGGCTCACCTCCACAATGTGCGTAGCGCTCTGCCTGCCGCTGACGTTTTCCATGTCGCCGCTCAACGGCATATCGCTTTTGGTGGCCGTGTATGTGGGGGGAACTTCCGGCGGCTTGATTTCTGCGATCCTGCTGAAAATACCCGGTACGCCCTCTTCTGCCGCCACAACTTTTGACGGCGCGCCCATGGCGGAGCGCGGAGAGGGCGGGAAAGCTCTCGGCGTCGGTCTGCTCTATTCCTTTCTGGGAACGGTGCTTTCGATTCTGGCGCTGATCTTCATTGCGCCTCCACTTGCAAAAATGGCCTTGAAATTCGGCCCCATGGAGTTTTTCGCCATCACGCTGCTTGCGCTCACCCTGATCGGCGCCATTTCCGGGGAAAACATGCTGAAAGGGCTCATGAGCGGCATCGCCGGTATTCTGTTCTCCCTGGTGGGAATTGCGGCCATCGGCGGCGCGCAGAGATTCACATTCGGATTGTATCAATTGGAAAACGGTTTTTCCCAGTTGCCGGTACTCATCGGTCTGTTCGCCGTGGCGGAAATTTTCCATACGGCGGTGGAAGGCATCCGGGCCGACGACATGCAGATCAAAAAAAGCAAAGTGCACGGATTCGGGATTACCTTGAAAGAATTCAAAGAACAATTTGTCAATTTCATCCGCTCGGCCATGATCGGGATCGGAATCGGAATCCTGCCGGGAATCGGCGGCGCCACGTCCAATGTGGTCGCGTACAGCGTCGCGAAGCAGCAGAGCAAATATCCGGAAAAATTCGGAACCGGGATCATCGACGGCGTGATCGCGACGGAAACCGCAAACAACGCTTCCATCGGCGGCGCTTTGATCCCGCTCTTAACGCTGGGAATCCCCGGTGACAGCGTGACCGCCATGATTTTGGGCGGATTGACATTGCACGGCATCCAGCCGGGGCCGCTACTGTTCAAAAACAGCGGGAAACTGGTCTATGGAATTTTCGCGGCATTTATTATCGCCACGATCCTTATGCTCATTGTAGAGTATTTTGGAATCCAGCTTTTCGTCAAAGTTCTGGCGGTGCCGAAATATATCTTGCTGCCGGCGGTACTGGTGTTGTGCATCGTGGGTACTTACGGCACGAATCACAATATATTCGACGTCTGGACAACATTGGGCTTCGGCGTCATCGGATTTTTCATGATGAAGTACAAATTTCCGCAGGTACCGCTGATCCTGGGTTTTGTTCTCGGTTCGATCCTTGAGCAGAATCTGATCCGGGGTCTCATGTACAACAACAATCGTTTTTTAGCGTTTTTTAAATCGCCTATTGCCGCCGTTTGCATGCTCGCAGCGGTCGGCGTCGTCATCTGGACCGCCTGCGGTCAGATCCGAAAATTCAAACAAAAAAAAGCTGGCTGACTCAAAACCAAGTCAGATTGTAAGGAGGAAAAATTGGGACAGGCGCGCTGTATCCAAATCAAAAAAGAAGACAACGTGGCGGTGGCAACCCGGGATATTCAGGCAGGTACGGAAGTATTTCCCGGTCTCACGACGAAACAGGATATTCCCCAAGCCCATAAAATAACGCTCAGGGATATCTCCCGCGGGGAGGCGATCCTCCGTTACGGCGTCGTCCTCGGTTATGCCCGGGATTTCATCCCGGAAGGATCTCTGGTCAGCGAGCACATGCTGAGCCTGCCCGAACCTCCGGGCTTGGACAGTCTGACCTTTGGCGCGCAAATCGCAGTCAATCTGCCGGATCCGCCTGTCATGAGCTGGGAAGGCTATGAGGTTTCGGGGGAGGCCTACGGCGGGACCCGCAACATTCTGGGGATCCATACGACTGTCCAGTGCGTGGCCGGGGTACTGAACGCCGCCGTGGATAAAATCAGGCGGGAAATCCTGCCGCGCTATCCCGCGGTCGACGGGGTCGTTCCCGTCAACCACGCCTACGGCTGCGGCGTCGCCATTCACGCGCCGGAAGCAATCGTTCCGATCCGCGCCCTGCAAAACCTTGTGAAACATCCGAATTTCGGCGGAATCATCATGGCCGTGGGCCTCGGTTGCGAAAAGCTCACAGCCGATCGCTTGCTTCCGCCGGATGCGAACAAGCCTGAAAATCTCATTCTGCTCCAAGAGCAAAAAGGATTCGGGCAAATGGTGGCGGCGATTTGCGCAATGGCAGAGAGAAAACTGGCGCTTTTGAATCAGAGAAAAAGAAGCGCTCTGCCTCTCTCCAAACTCATGATAGGTTTTCAATGCGGAGGCTCCGATGCTTTTTCCGGAATCACCGCCAATCCGGCGGCGGGATATGCTTCCGATATGCTGGTCAAAGGAGGCGCCACCGTGCTTTTCTCGGAAGTGACGGAAGTTCGGGACGGGGTTCATCTCCTGGCCCAACGCTGCGTCAGCGAAGAAGTCGGAAAAAAGCTCATCCGGGAAATGGCCTGGTATGACCGCTATTTGCAGGAGGGAAGCGTGGACCGCTCGGCAAACCCCACGCCCGGAAACAAAAAAGGCGGGCTGGCCAATATTGTGGAAAAGGCCATGGGATCCATCGCGAAATCGGGGACGGCGCCGATCATAGACGTACTGGCCCCCGCGGAACGGCCGCGGCGGGTGGGACTTCATTTCGCGGCGACTCCGGCCAGCGACTTTGTCTGCGGTCCCTGCCAGTTAGCTTCCGGAATCGGAATCCAGGTCTTTATGACAGGCCGGGGCACGCCCTACGGTCTGGCCTCCATTCCGGTCGTCAAGGTCTGCTCCCGCAACGAGCTGAAGGAACAGTGGCCCGATTTGATCGACGTCAACGCGGGGCCGGTCATAACGGGAGAAGCAAGCATAGCGGACATAGGGCTTCTTTTGTTCCGGGAGATCATCGAGACCGCAAGCGGAAGAAAAAAGAGCTTTGCCGAAGCTTACGGCCTGTACAATGATCTGTGCATTTTCAATCCCGCTCCCATCACCTGATTTATTCGCACAAGAACGCGAGGAGATGTTTACATGACACCAAGAATTGAAAAAATGGAAGTTTACCCGGTGGCGGGAAGCGATTCCATGCTGCTCAATCTGAGCGGCGCGCACGCCCCGTATTTTACGAGAAATGTGGTGATCCTCACAGACAGCGACGGCAATACAGGCGCGGGAGAGGTACCCGGCGGCGAGAAAATCACAAAGGCCCTTGAAGCAATGGTCCCGCTTGTGATCGGAACTTCCGTCGGTTCTTACAAGGACACGCTGCTCCGGGTGAAGGGAACGCTGGACGCCACAGGGGAAAAAGACGTACGGGGAAGCCAGACTTTTGACCTCCGGACCGGCGTCCATGTATTGACCGCCATAGAGGCGCCGCTGTTGGATCTTTTGGGAAAATATCTCGAAGTTCCCGCTGCTTCCCTCCTGGGGGACGGCAAGCAGCGCGACGCCGTCCGAATGCTCGGGTATCTCTTCTATATCGGCGACCGAAAAAAGACGGACCTGCCCTATCTGGAGGAAAGCCAAAGCCCTTGCGCCTGGTACCGACTGCGCCATGAAGAGGCGCTGACGGCGGACGCCGTCGTGGCCCTTGCCACAGCTGCCCGGGAAAAATACGGCTTCGCGGATTTCAAATTGAAAGGAGGCGTCCTTTCAGGAAAAGAGGAAATCGAAGCCATCAAGGCGCTGAAAAAGGCTTTTCCCAAGGCAAGGATCACGTTGGATCCCAATGGCGGATGGCTTCTGAAAGAAGCCATTGCCCTTTGCAAAGACATGCACGGTATCCTGACCTATTGCGAGGATCCCTGCGGCGCCGAGGACGGGTATTCCGGCAGGGAAATCCTTTCGGAATTCCGGAGGGCCACTGGTCTCCCTACGGCCACAAATATGATCGCCACAGACTGGCGGCAATTGGGACATTCCCTGGAATTGCAATCCGTGGATATTCCCCTGGCGGATCCGCATTTCTGGACAATGAGCGGTTCGGTCAGGGTCGGGCAGCTCTGCCAAGCCATGGGACTCACCTGGGGTTCCCATTCCAACAATCATTTTGATATTTCCCTCGCCATGTTTACCCACGCGGCGGCGGCCGTTCCCGGCGATATCAACGCCATCGACACCCACTGGATCTGGCAGGAAGGGCTGGAACGCCTCACGAAGGAACCGCTGCGCATCGAGAATGGACTCGTGGAAGTGCCGAAAAAGCCGGGATTGGGAATTGAAATTGACAGAGAACGCATTGAGGCGGCTCACGCCCTCTACAGGGAAAATTGTCTCGGAGGCCGCGATGATGCCATTGGTATGCAGTATTTGATCAAAGGGTGGAAATTTGATCCAAAAAAACCCTGTCTGGTGAGGTAGACCCGACAGTATTAATAATAGTAATCGTATGATCGGAAATAAATATTTGTCAAAAAAAACATCCTGTTCTATAATGGATACAGCGTGTTCAAAAAAGTATTTTTTGTAGGAAATCTGTCAGGTGTAAGGGAGGAAAATAAAATGAAATTAGGATTCATCGGTCTCGGAATCATGGGAAAACCCATGAGCAAAAATCTGATCAAGGCGGGCCACGAATTGGTGGTCTGTGACTTCAACAAAGAAGCCGTAAAAGAGGTTGTGGCGCTGGGCGCCAAAGAAGCGGAAAACGGCGCGGCAGTCGCTAAAGAATGCGACGTTGTCATCACCATGGTGCCAAATTCCCCCCATGTGCGGGCCGTGGCCCTCGGTCCGGGCGGTATCATTGAGGGAGCAAAGGAAGGCGCTCTTCTGATTGATATGAGTTCCATTGATCCGGTGGAAAGCAAGGCCATCGGCGCGGAACTTGCCAAAAAAGGAATCGAAATGATGGACGCCCCCGTATCGGGCGGCGAACCCAAAGCCATCGACGGGACCCTTTCCGTCATGGTAGGCGGAAAAAAATCAACTTTTGACAAATACTGTGACGTGCTCAAGGTTATGGCCGGATCCGTCGTCTATGTGGGCGAACTGGGCGCGGGGAATGTGGCGAAATTGGCGAATCAAATCGTCGTAGCCGTCAACATCGCCGCGGTTTCCGAAGCGCTGACGCTGGCGACAAAAATGGGCGTTGATCCGCAGCTGGTTTATCAGGCCATTCGGGGCGGCCTCGCGGGTTCCACGGTTATGGACGCCAAAGCGCCCATGATGCTGGACAGGAACTTCAAGCCGGGCTTCCGGATCGAATTGCACATCAAAGATTTGAACAACGCCTTGAACGCCGGACACGCCATCAGCTCGCCCCTGCCCCTGACCGCTCAGCTCATGGAGATCATGCAGGCGCTGAAAGCCGACGGGTTTGACAAAGAAGATCATTCGAGCATTGTAAAATACTACGAAAAAATTTCCAATATCACCGTAAAAAAATCCTGAGGAGGCTTTGCCATGAATACGGATTTTATTAAAGGGATCATTCCGCCCATCATCACGCCGGTAACGGAGGACGAAAAGATCGATGAAGGAGCGCTCCGGGCCCACATTGACTACATGATCGACGAGGGGATCTCCGGGATTCTGGTATGCGGATCCAACAGCGAATTCTATGTGTTTGAGGAAGACGAAATGGAGGAAAACCTCCGGATCACGCTGAGTCAGGTAAACGGACGCATTCCCGTATATCTGGGAGTCGGCGCGATCCGCACGAGCAAATGCGTACGAATTGCCAGGATGGGGGTCCGGCTGGGCGCGAACGCCATTTCCATTCTGCAGCCCATGTTTGTAAAGCCCAGTGAAGACGAACTCTTTACCCATTTCAAAACCATTATCGAATCCGTTCCCGAAACGCCGGTCTTGCTGTACAACAACCCCGGCCGGACCGGATATCCCATGGGCCAGAATCTTGTGGAGCGCCTCGCCCACAGTCTGCCCAATCTTGCGGGTATGAAAGATTCCTCGGGGGATCTTACGGAGACGCTGGAATTCATCCGCCGAAACCGGGATGTAAAATTCAAGGTGCTGGTGGGAAAAGACACGCTGATCTATCCCGGGTTGGTCTGCGGCGCGGCGGGCGCCGTATGCAGCACGGCCAATTATATGCCGGAACTCGTCTGCCCCATTTACGAGAAATTCGTAGAGGGCGACCTGACAGGCGCTCTGGAGGCTCAATTTATTCTCAATCCCATCCGGCTCGCCACAGACGGGTCTACATTTCCGGTGGCCACGAAAGACTGCGTGAATATCCGGGGTAGGAAAGCCGGAAAACCGGTTCTCCCTTTGAAGCCTTCGCCGCCCGCGCAAATGGAACGCCTGTTGCGTGAGATGGAAAAAGGAGGACTTCTCTGAAGCGAAAAAATGTACAAGAAAAGTAAAATAAAATTTCTCCGACGTATTGAATATTCCGAAAAAGTGTTATAAAATCATAGGAGACGGTTACAAAAATATGACCAGAGATCAGAGGAGGCCTTATGAATTTTTTATTCGCGTCGGATTCTTTCAAAGGAACGCTGTCATCCGAGAAAATCATTGAATTGCTGACCCTTTCCGCGAAAAAAGTCTTTCCGGAAGCCCATACGTCGGGGGTGCTCATCGCCGACGGGGGGGAAGGAACCGTGGAAGCGGTCATCAAAAATACGAAAGGAAAAATGATCAAGCTCCCTGTTCACGGCCCCTTGGGCGAAGAACGGGAATCCTATTACGGACAGATCGGAGAAACGGCCGCGATCATAGAAATGGCCGCCGCTTCCGGATTGCCCATGGTTCCGCCTGACAAGAGAAACCCGCTCTTGACGAGCACTTTCGGGACGGGGGAATTGATTCTGGACGCTCTCAAGAAAGGGTTTCGGGATATTTCCATCGCCATCGGAGGATCCGCCACCAATGACGGCGGTATGGGCGCCATGATCGCCCTGGGCGTCCGCTTCCTGGACGCCGGCGGAAAGGAACTCAAAGGAACGGGGGCCGATCTGGAAAATGTCCGGGATATTGACGTAAGCGGCATGCACCCCGCCGTGGCCGAAACGAAATTCACCGTCATGTGCGATGTAAACAATCCCCTGACCGGTCAGCGGGGCGCCACGTTCACGTTTGGAAAGCAAAAAGGGGGAACGCCGGAAATTCTGGAACGTCTGGAAAAGGGCATGCAAAACTACGCAAAAGTTGTCCTAGAAAAAACAGGCGTCGATGTCGATAAAATACCCGGCTCCGGAGCGGCCGGCGGTTTGGGGGCGGCCCTTTGCGTTTTCCTCAAGGCGACGCTCAAATCGGGGATCGAAACGGTCCTGGATCTCATCCGCTTCGACGAATTGCTGGAAAAGACGGACCTCGTCATTACAGGCGAAGGCAGGATAGACTGGCAGTCCGCCTTCGGCAAAGTGCCTTGCGGTATAGGCAAACGCTGCCGGGAGAAAGATGTGCCGGTTGTGGCGGTAGTGGGCGGAATGGGCGACGGCGCCGCAGACATCTATGAACACGGGGTGCATTCGATCATTACGACGGTCAATACGCCCATGGCGTTGGAAGAGGCCCTTGAACGGGCGGAAGAACTCTATCTCGACGCTGCCGAAAGAACGTTCCGGGTTCTCCGGGCGGGAATGCGCCTGAAGGAAAGCGTATGAACGGAATCGGAACAGAAGAAAATTTTCTGACCGCGTCGGATATTGCCTACCGGATTATCTCCCAGAAGATTTTTGACGGGGAATTCCAACCGGGAATGAAATTATCCAGAAGAAAAATGGCCGAAGTGACAGGGGTCAGCGTGATCCCTGTCATAGAAGCCCTGAAAAAATTGGAGGAAGACAATCTTGTGGAATCCCGGCCCCAGTGGGGGTCCTACGTCATCGTCCCCACCCGCGCCCGGGTCATCCAGAATTTTCAACTCAGGGAGGCTGTCGAATGCCAGTCGGCGCGCATCCTTGCCCAAAGCATGACCAAAGAGCAGCGGGAGCGCTTGATGGAGATCGCGACAGAACTGGATACGGTCCCCTATACGAAGGACACGGTCATCGACAGCCGGAACTCCCATATGCTCTTCCATACAAAACTGACGGAATTCACGGGGAATGACCTGCTTGCTTCGACCTTGCGCAAAATAAACCTGTTCTGGCTGCTGAGCAACGCCATTGCCGTCAACGCCCCGCGCGTCACTTATCCCAGATACTGGCACCGCTACCTCGTCGACGTCATCGGAAAAGGGGATCCCGACGAAGCTGAAAAAGTGATGCGCACCCATGTCAATGATTCTATGAAATTGATTATTGCCACATACAACACTTGATTTATCGTTACCGCTTGCCATGTTCTGTGGCAATTCCATTTGGCCCAAAGTGTTATAACAGTTATATCTAATACTCAGGAGGTTGTCAAGATGAAAAAAGGAAATTTCGCAACAAAACTGCTGTGTCTCTGTGCTCTCTGTATCTTTGCGACGGGGCTTCTCTCAGCCGCTCCGGTCAAGTACATCTCCATCGCGACGTCCAGTTCCGGAAGCGCCTTTTCCGTAATCGGAACCGCCATGATTGACGTGATCAACAAAAATGTTCCGAATCTTTCGGCTAACATCGAAATCACCGGCGGATCTTCGGAAAATATCCTGCTGATTAAAAACAAAAATGTGGAACTGGGCATTACGGCTTCTGATGTTTTGGTGCTGGCTTTCGAGGGAAAAGGGAGTTTTGCCGGAAAACAAGTGGGAAAAAATGAAGTATACGGTATGATGGGCGGCCATATGACGGTCCTCCAGGTCTATGTGTTGAAAGACGGACCCGTCAAGAGCTATAAAGATCTCAAGGGAAAGAAAATCGCGGTGGGACCCGCCGGTAGCGTAGCGGGCGACGCCATGAAGACCATTATGGATACTTACGGCTACGAGATCAACAAAGACTGGAAACCCGAATATCTGTCCCACGGCGATGCGGCGGAAGCTTTGACGGACGGCAACGTAGACGCCGTGACGATTATGAGCACACTCCCCGCTTCTCCCGTGGCCACGGCCGCCGCTTCGAAACCGCTGCGTCTGTTGAGTCTGGACCAGGCGGAATATGACACGATCATCAAGAATTGTCCCTATTACATTCCCTCCTCGATTCCCGCCGGGATTTACAACGGACAGGATGAGGCCATTCCCAATACGTTCGGAAGCGTAAGCCTTATGATCGTGAGCCCCGATCTTCCCGAAGAGGATGTCTATCAGATTACGAAAGCGCTCTATGAGCATAACGACGTGCTCGTGGCTGCCTATCCCCAATGCGATGAATGGAATCTCAAGAACGCAGTTCGGGGAATCGAAGGATTGCTGGATCTGCATCCGGGCGCGGCGAAATATCTGAAGGAAGTGGGCGCAATCAAATAGGAAAAAAGAGGCTTGGCGTATAAGGAGACGATGACGGATGAATTCGGAACAGGAAACAACAAAGGGATTGGATATCAGAAAAACTCTATTTATGATCATTGGACTTGCGCTTGCGCTCTTTCATATATATACGTCTTTTTTCGGGGCGCTGCCCTCCTACCAGCACAGGATCATTCATCTGACGCTGAGTATCATGCTCGTTCCCCTGAGTTATGATCTGTTTCGGACGAAAAACGCCGCGCTGAAGTTGCTGCCGACAATGGTCGTGATGGGCGCCATGCTGGTAATAGGAATTTACGCCTATTCCATTGCGGATGATATGTGGAAGCAAAGCGGGACCATGTCGGATTTTGACATGGTCCTGGCGACGGTCCTTGTGATTCTGCTGTTGCTATTCACAATAAAACTTGTAGGCTTTGCCATGCCGCTGATCGCAGTCATCAGCATTGTCTACGCCTTCTTGGGGCCCTATCTGCCCCGGGGGATCGCCCACAGGGGTTACAGCTGGGCCAGGATCACCGAGCTTCTTTTCAAAGGCACAAACGGCATCTTTGGAACGCCGCTGGGCGTTTCCTCCATCTATGTTTCCATTTTTGTAATCTTCGCGGGGATCCTGGAGGCATCGGGCGCGGGGGAGGTCTTCATAAAGCTGACCCAGGCTCTTTTGGGGGGATTCCGGGGAGGTCCCGCAAAAGTGGCCGTTGTGGCCAGCTCCCTGTTCGGAACCATATCGGGGAGCGCCGTGGCCAATGTGGTGGGAACCGGCGCCTTCACGATCCCTCTGATGAAAAGGAGCGGATTCTCGCCGGAATTTGCGGGAGCGGTGGAAACGGCCGCTTCCAGCGGCGGACAGTTGATGCCGCCTGTGATGGGCGCCGCCGCCTTCATTATGGCGGACTACATCGGCTCCTATCAGCAGATTGTGCTTTCGGCGGTTATTCCGGCGCTGCTCTTTTACATCGCCCTCTTTATGATGATTGATCTGGAGTCTGTCAAAAACGGCCTTTTGGGTCAGGCCCGAAGCGATCTGCCCGATTGGAAAAAAGTCATAAGAGACGGTTGGCTTTTGATCCTGCCGCTGATCCTTCTCGTGTATCTCCTGGTAGGCGTGCGGTATTCCGCTCAAAAATCGGCTTTTTTCTCCATCGTCTGTCTTGTGGTGATCATGCTTCTGGATCCCCGCAACCGGAAAAAGCCCGCGGAAGTGCTCCGCCTGGTTGCGGATTCCTCCAAAGGCATGGTCAGCGTGGCGCTCACAACAGGAACCGCCGGGATCATTGTGGGAATCCTGATGCTGACGGGGATCGGCTACAAGCTCTCGTCGCTTCTGATCACACTGGCCCGGGGAAACGCGCTGCTTCTGCTGTTTTTGACCATGCTGACGTCCCTGGTTCTGGGGATGGGTATGCCCACGTCGGCGGCCTATATTCTGTTGGCCACGTTGATTGTACCGGCCCTTGAAAAATTAGGCGTCGCCAAAATCGCGGCCCATTTCTTCGTTTTTTATTTCGGGATCATGGCCAACGTGACGCCGCCCGTAGCGGTGGCCGCCTATACTGCCGCGGGAATCGCCAAGGGAGACGCCATGAAAACGGGCTTTATCGCCTGGAAACTGAGTCTTGCGGGATTTCTTCTGCCTTATCTCTTCTGTATGAATCCGGCGCTTCTGGGTCAGGGGAACCCCGGAGAAGTGGCCTTGGCGGTGGCGACGGCCCTCATCGGATCCTATGGGCTTGCGGCGGCCATGCAGCGTTATTTCAAAGGCAGGCTGTCTCTTTGGAAAACCATCGTACTCTTGGGCGGCAGCGTCTGTCTTGTCATGCCCGGATCCAAGACGGACCTTGCGGGAATCTTCTGTCTGCTCCTGATTTTCGGGTTGCAGATCGTGGCGTTCAAGCGGAATAAAACGGTAAATAAAGCGATATAAAGGGGGGGAAATGGCATACAAAGTATTGGTACCCCAGGCGGTGGCCGCGGAGGGAACCGAATTTTTGAAGAAAAGAGGCTATGAAATCAAAGAGGGGCGCGGCGCTTCGGAAGCCGACTTGATAGCCGACGTCGCCGATTGCGACGCGATTCTCCTGCGAACGGCGCCCTGCACGGCCGCCGTCATTGAGGCGGGGAAAAAATTGCGGATCGTGGCGCGGCACGGAGCCGGCTACAACAATGTGGATCTCGCGGCCGCGGCCAAAAAAGGAGTCTGGGTCACAAACGCCCCCGACGCCACGACAAATACCGTAGCGGAATTTACCATAGGGGCCGTGCTTGCCACAGCCAAAAGGACGTTTTTATTGAATCAGGCGATGAAAAAAGGGGATTTTTTCTTCAAGAATGACCACAAAGGATTGGATCTGGAAGGGAAAACGCTGGGAATCATCGGTCTCGGAAGAATCGGGAGGAAAGTCGCCCACAAGGCGTATTTCGGTCTGGATATGAAAATTGTCGCCTATGATCCCTTTGCCGCAAGGGAAAATACGCCGGAATATGTAAAACTTGCATCCTATGAAGAAGTTTTTCGAAGCGCGGATTTCGTATCGCTCCATATGCCGCTCACGGCGGAAAACAAAAATTCCATCGGAATCAACGAATTTTCCCTGATGAAACCCACGGCGTATTTCATAAACTGCGCCCGGGGCGAACTGGTCCGGGAGGAGGACCTGGCGCAAGCGCTGCGAGAGGGCGTGATCGCCGGGGCCTTTCTGGACGTATTTCAGCAGGAACCGCCCGCTCAGGATAATCCGCTGCTCGCTCTGGAAAACGTCGTGGCGACGCCGCATATGGCTTCCAACACGGAAGAATGCATGATGCTCATGGCAACCCAGGCGGCGGCGGAAATTGACAGGGTCCTTTCGGGCGGGAAACCGGAATGGCCGGTGAATAAACCTGATTTCCTTGCTTTTTCAAGCGAATTGTGATAGGATAGAGGTACATTTGATTTCGGCTGTTTCGGGGGAGTATTTGCCATGATTGATTTTTCCAATCTGTTGACGCTGCAGTTTCTGTTGCTCTGCTATATGCTGATCGGATGGATCGCGCGCAAATTGAATATCGTCAGCGAGGAGGGAAAAATATCCATCACGGACCTTGTGATCTCCATCGTGCTTCCCTGCAACATCATCGTTTCCTTCTACATGGATATGGACGTGAAAGTGCTCTGGTCCATGGGAAAAATTTTCGTGATCGGAATGCTGGTGCAGATATTGCAGCTTTTTCTGAGCCGCGTGGTCTATCCGCATGTGAAGGACTTCCGCAGGAAAAAGGTGCTGGAATACGGCACGATTTGCTCAAACGCAGGATTTCTGGGCAATACGGTAGTAGAAGGGATCTACGGCGCGCCGGGACTTCTGTACGGCGCCGTCTACCTGATCCCGGCGAGACTGTTTCTCTGGACCGCGGGACTCGCTTGTTTTACGACATTCAGTATAA
>JAISST010000140.1 GCA_031272945.1 Fusobacteriaceae bacterium | reverse complement strand
GTGAGATTGGGGCACAGGGTGATCTCCTGATAGACGGTGCTGATCCCCCTGTTCTGGGCCTCGAGGGGGGAACGGATCACGAGGGGCTCCCCTTTGTCGCCCATCAGAATCTCCCCGGCGTCCTTGGGATAGACGCCCGTCAGGACTTTGATCAACGTCGATTTGCCCGCTCCGTTTTCCCCCATCAGCGCGTGGATTTCCCCTTTCCGCAATGTAAAATCCACCCGGTTCAACGCAATGACCCCCGGGAAAATTTTCGTGATCCCCCGCATGGTCAGCGCGATTTCATTTTGCATGGTTCATCACCCCTTTCGGCCATATACAAATTGCGGAGCGGAATGTTGGCGCCGCTCCGCAATCGTGAAAAGGTACAAGATTCTTGCTGTGGCGACAGCGCTTAATAAGCTCTCGCGTCCAGGATTGCCTGTGTCATTGTCGTCGCGTCAAAGGCCCCTTCTTCCACATAAGCTTTCTTTTCGGGGGTCTGTCCCGCTTCGAGTTGTTTGATCAAAACTTCAACTCTGGGTCCGTGCAGGGGATTGCACTCCACATTGTAGTTGATCTTCTTGTCCAGGGTCATCTGCAGCCCCGCGTGGGTCGCGTCAAAGGAGATCACGGTGATGTCTCCGCCTACGCCCGCTTTCTTTCCGGCCGCTTCGATGGCGTCGATGGCGCCGAAAGCCATGTTGTCATTTTCGGCGTACACAACATCAATGTCGCTCTGCTGTTTCAGGATGCTCTCCATGACTTCCTGTCCCTTGGCCTGGGTGAATTCGCCGGTTTGCTGCGCTACGATCTTCCAGCCCTTGTTTCTCTTGACGCCGTCTTCGAGTCCGGCGGTCCGGCCGATCTGGGCCGTGGATCCGATGGTTCCCTGAAGATGAACGATATTCAATTTGTCTTTGCCCGCGAAGGTCTTTTCCATCCAGGCAGCCGCCGTATCTCCTTCTCCTCTGGAATTGGTGCCAACCCAGCAGGTATAGAGGCTTTCATCGGCCACATTGACCATTCTGTCCATGATGATGACGGGAATCCCGGCGTCCTTGGCTTCCTGGAGCACCGTGTCCCAGCCGGTTTCGCCGATGGGCGCCAGCACAATGTAGTCCACTTCCTGCTGAATGAAATTCCGCAGCGCCGTGATCTGATTGTCCTGCTTCTGCTGGGCGTCGTCAAAGATCAGCTTGTAGCCGTTGGCTTCCGTAAAGGTGTCCCGCATGGATTTTGTATTGGCGGTCCGCCAGTCGCTCTCGGCGCCTACCTGGGAAAAACCGATCGTAATCAGTTTGGATTTCGCCGCCGCAGACAGCGTCGCCGCTCCCATGAGAACCATACATGTCAACATTGCCAGCGTGAACCACACTTTCGATACTTTCTTGAACATAAAACAACCTCCTTCTAAAAATTGACGTTACAGACGTTTTCTGATAGGCATCAGAAATATTTGCCGATTGTTTCATTGTCATATAAATTGTATGAACTCCTGACAGACCATCCATTTCTATGACAAATTCTCAGTATCTATTTTATACCTTATTGTGTCAAGAAAGTAAATTGATATTCTTTTGAACTTTGTTGAATGATTTTTGTTTTTTTAAAGGCTTTGTTGTTTTTTTTTGGGACTGATGTTCAATTTTTTTAGGTATTGTCACGGTAATCGTCGTTCCCTCATCGGCATCGCTCCGAAAAGACAGGCCGTAACTGTCGCCGCAGTACAGCTTCAGCCGCTTGTCCACATTTTTGAGACCCAGCCCCGTATGTCCGGTGAAAACCCCGCGTCCGAAGGTCTCCACTTGCTCGGGAGACATGGCGCTTCCGTTGTTCCATACTTTGATCAGAATATCCGTCCCCTCCTCTCCGGCGCTGATGGCGATTTTCCCCAGGGAACGCTTCTGCTTGATCCCGTGGTAGATGGCGTTTTCCACCAGGGGTTGCAGCGTCAGCTTCGGGATCTCGTAGCCGTAGAGCTCGGGCGGAATGTCGATGGTATACTCCAGAATATCGCTGTAGCGAATCTTTTGAATATCCAGATAACTGCTGACCTGGTTTTTTTCCGCCTCAATCGTAATGATTTCCCGGCCGCCCGAAAGAGAACCCCGGAAAAAATCCGAAAGCAGCGAGGTCATGGTGACCACGTCCCGGTTGCGTTCGCTCTCGGCGAGCCAGACGATGGAATCCAGCGTATTGTACAGAAAATGCGGATTGATCTGGGATTGCAGCAACTCAAATTCCGCCTTCCGCAGGGCGACCTGATTCTCTCTTTCTTTTTCCATCAGCGTCCGGAGTCTGCTCCCCATGTCGTTGAAGCCCTCGTCCAAAGTCATGATTTCCGTTATTTCCGTATTGATGGCGCTTTTTGCGAAATCCCCGCCTCCCGCCAACTGAATCTTGGCCGCCAACTGACTGATGTCTTCGGCGATGCGCCGGGTGAACCGCAGGGCGTAACGGACGACGAAAAACAAAAGCAGGGCCGTCGCGAAAGGAGAAAGGAGAATTACCCGGAAAATATCCCGGGACAGCCGCGTATGCAACCGGGAGAGCTCCGCCACCTCGTGGTAGATGTAATCGTGCATATAGCGCTCGATCAACTGGGTGATCAAATAAATATCTTTCTCAAGAATCCGGATCCTGTCGTCATATAGTTTTGTTTTTTCGATGACAAACATATATTTTTTGAGATTGCCCAGCATATTGAGCATACTCTGGATCCGCCAGAGGTTGTCGGTCCCTGTCGTTGTCTTCCGCAGGCGGTTCAGTAATTCTTCCGCCCTTTCCACCTCCGTCAGGGGAAGCTCCGCCGTATTCTTGCCGCGGATGACATAATAATACATGGGCCTGTCGATATTGTGCTTGAATTCGGCGTTGAATTCCGTGGCGGTCATGGCGTTACGCAAGACTTCCGCATTGCTGAGATTGAACGACACCAAAAGGGTAATCAGGATCACCGTCATCAACAGAAAGGGGGCGACGGCGATGATCAAAAGTTTGTTCAACTGCCATTTCAGGGTTTTTCTTTTTTCCGTTTTCAATTTTCCGCCTCCCTGGCCCGGTTTCGGTATTCCGTGGGAGAACAACCGTTGTTTCTCTTAAAGAGAAAGCTGAAATAGTGGGGATCGTTGTAGCCGACGGCCAGGGCGATTTCCCCGCTGGGAATATTTGTGGAAAGCAGCAATTCCCGGGCCTTCTCCATCCGGCATTCCGTCAGATAGGCGATGAAGGTCTTTTTCACCCGCTGGCTGAACAGGGCGCTGAAATAAGAGGGGGCCAGTGATACATAGGCCGCGGCGGCGTTGAGATTGATATCGGGCTCCGTGAAATGGGTCCGGATATAGGCGCAGGCTTTGTCGATGGTTTCGCTGGCGATGAGGACCGCTTGCTTTTCTTCCGTTTTCCGGGCGGGATCCTCGGCGGGAGCGGCCTGCTCTCCGCGAAATGTGGCCAAATATTCGCTGATAACGGATTCCAGTTTCTGCCGGACTCTTTCTTCCGCGATTTTCTCATCTTTGTCCTTTTTGATCTCCGTCAACAATTGCTGCATCTTGTCCTTTGTCACCGGTTTCAGGATATACTTGCTGACGCCGATATCAAGGGCTTCCTGGGCATAGTGAAATTCATCGTAACCCGAGAGGATAATCACGGTGGTCGCGGGAAAAGTCTTTTTGATCAGTCGGCTCAGGGCCAGGCCGTCCATAAAAGGCATCTTGATGTCGGTAATCACCACATCGGGCTTTTTTTCACGGATTTGAGCCCAGGCCAATTCGCCGTCGGGGGCCTCCCCGATAAAGCGAAAGCCCGATTCTTCCCAGCGAAGCAGGCGTTTAATGCCTTCCCGGATAATTTTTTCGTCTTCTACCAGAAACACGCTGTACATAGGCATGACCTCCTACTTAGATTATAGCACGTTTTCCGTCGGTTTCAAGTATTTTGTCAGGCTTTTTTGACCGATTTCAATTTGAGGGCCATCCCGTCGACAGAACCGGTATCACGTCTGTTTATTCCCGGTCCGGACTTCCGGAAGACATACTTTTCTGCTATACTGGATATATTCCGCGAAGGAATACGAAAAAAAACGAAGCGTGAAAATGCTTGTCACGGGGGTTCCTCCTATGTATAAAAAAATAATGCTGACTTTTTATTTCATACTGTCGCTCCGCGCCCCGGGCGGTTCTTTTGAATACGGGGAAAAAGTCTCTTACCGGGCATACTGGAACGGAATCCGGATCGGGACCGTGACGATGGAAGTCGTACCCGTAGCGAATTCGAAGGACTATCAGTTCCAAGTCGAAATCAAAACCGTTTCTCTGGCGGGGAAAATTTACAGCTTTCAGCAAAAAATAGTCTCCCGGGTCGATCCGGGACTGACCCGGGCGCTTTCTTACCGCCAGGAGAACCAAAAGGGAAAAAAGCCCAAAAAAAGTGAAAGAATTGATTTTGATTGGAATAAAAAGACCCTGACCTATTATAAAGACGAAAAGCGCAGAGGCGGCCTGCCACTTGCCAAGGACGCCTTTGACCCCTTGTCTTTCTTTTATTTCTTCAGAAATCAAAGCCTCGCGCCGGGGGTTTTGATTCGTTGCAGCCTCACGGACGGAAAGCGGATCATTGACGGGACCGCCGCGGTCACGAAAGAAACGCGGCTCAAGATAAAAAAATTCGGGAAAGTCCCGGTCTGGTATATCGAATCGGATCTCGCCGGATTTACCGGCGTATCGACGGAAGTGAAGGACGCGAAGCTGGAGATGTGGATTGTTAGGGACGCGACGCAAATACCGGTCAAGATGAAGACCAAAGTCAAATACGGCGCCTTTTCCATGGAGTTGGATGATTATCAGGCGGGACGGAAAAAAAGGGACTGACTTGCGTCGTCCCTCACCAGGGCAGGGCATGCCTTGCCCCTGTCTTCTTTATTCCTATGCGTTCATTCGTTTCTGAGCAGCCGGACATCCTGGGATTTTTCCGCGCTCTTCTCCATTCGCTCGAGACGGATGCCTGTTTTTTTGTTCCGGCAGACAATCCTTTCTTTTCCCGCCTCCGCTTCCGTCAGCGGTTCCTTCAAGGAGATGATTTCCTTCAAGTCGAAGTCAATCCCGTTAAAGCGCATGGCGTGCGTTTTTTCAAACAGGAGCGCATCGTCCGCCTCGATTGCCCCCTCATTGGGAATGTCGAAATCCACCCAGTCGCTGATTTCCTTGTGTTCGCTGAGATTCAGGTGGGCCGAGAGCAGGAAGAGTTCGTAAAACGTGTTCTGCATATCCGACATATTCTTTTCTTTGGATAATTTCAATTTTTCGATAATTCGGTTGTAGTCGTTGAGAGAATCCAGCAGCATGCTGAACTTCACGGCTTCCTGCTCGATCTTGTATTCAAAGTCTCCCGTATAATCCCTGCAGTAGAACAATACCCGCGCGCCCGTAAAGAAAGCCCGGAGCGTCGACAAAATGACCTCAAGTCTCGAATTCTTGATATCGCTGAATACCTGATATTTGTAATAGCTGTTGGCTCTGCCCAACAGATGATCCGCCGCCTGAGTCACGCCTATGCAGAGCATAAATTCCCTGGTCTTGATTTCCAGTACGTCGTAGTTGCTTTTCCGCACGAACAAGCGCAGGTCGGCGCTGTAGATATGGTACTCCCCCACCTGGACGTCGGCTTTGCCGATGAGGATAATGCTGCTTTTTTCGATGGTATCATTGAGATTGTCGCTTTCGATCCGGAATTTCCCCAAGCCCAACGCGGCATATTTCTTGCTGAGTCGGGACTCAATGCCGTATACGTCTCCGTTCAGCACATGGTTTACGGGTTCCCGGCGTCGCGGCTCCACTTTGGGGAATATATCCGCCGCCTCATTTTCCCGGGAATCTCGAAAAAAAACCTTGTCCCGCTGGAATTGGTCTATATTGATGATCTTTCCTTCAATATTCGGAAAGCGCCAAATATCTCTTTCTTCGGACGAATTTTCCGGATTTTCTGGATTTTCCGCCACTCCCGAAGCAATTTCCGGAACGGAGTTTTCCTCCGGCGTCGCGGAGACATCTTTCGCCTCTTGGTGTTTTTGCCCGGCGTTCAGTTGCAACACTTCCTCAAACGTAGTCGGCAGATTTTCCAGGACAAGCAGGTCAGCCTGCTCTTCACTCTCTCTTGCGGGTTCCTGGGCGGAGGCGATCTCTTCGGCGGGTTCTTCGGCCCGGGGCAAGTCAAAGGGCACGGAAATGACTACTTGTTCTTCTTTCGGCGCGTCGGTCAAGTCTTCGTCCAGAGATTCCGCAAAAAAGGCCTCCACTTCCTCCGCGGGTTTGTCCGCCGGCTTATTGTTCGTAACCGCACTGATTTCAACGCTTTCGTTTTCAACGGCGCTGATTGGATCCCTATGGATTTCAATCGTTTCGCTTTCTTGAATGATCGCGGGCAAAATCGTTCCCGCCCGGACAGGCAAATCTTTTTCTTGTTTTTTAACGGATTCTTTGTCGTCCGGAGGATTCACAAGACCTTTCACCCGGATCCTCGGCTCGATCACAGGCGCCAGCAGATCCAGTTCTTTTCTGGATTCCTCATACCAGCTGGTTTCCACGGCCGGTTTCTCCGATTCTTCCGACTTCTCCGCATTTTGCTCCGGTTCGGCGGCTTTTGCCTCGGCATTTTCTTCTTCCGTGACTACCTCTTCAGCCTTTTCTTCTTCCGCGGTTTCCTGTTCCGTGATTTCTCCTTTCGCGATTGCTTCTTGTGCGATTTCTTCTTTCACGATTTCTTCTTTCGCGATTGCTTCTTTCACGATTTCTTCTTTCACGATTGCTTCCGTCGTTGTTTGAAGCGCGATTTCCTCCGTCGGGTTTTCTTCAACCGGTATCGCCGGTTCTTCCGCAGGAATTTCCAATGCCGGCGTTTCCTGCATCGTTATTGCCGGTTCTTCCGCTATGGCAGGTTCTTCCGCAGGAATTTCCATTAACGGACTTTCTTCTGTTTGAATCGGATCTGCCATCTCCGCCGTCGGGTCTTCGACTGGAACTTCCTGTTCCATTTTTTCTTCAATAATCTCTTCGGTTTTTTCCTCTATTTTCTCTTGTATTTCTATTTTCTCTTGTATTTCTATTTTCTCTTCTATTATCCCTTCCGCTTTTTCTTCCATACGCTCTTCTATTTTCTCTTCCGCTTTCGGTTGATTCTCCTCCATTACAAAGAGGGATTGGGCGGGGGAAACTGTTTCGACGATTTCCGGCGTGGCAAGAGCGACGGGCTCCGCGACTTGTTTCGCGCCGTAATACCGGGCATAGGCCTCGGATTCCAGGCCTTTGAGCACAAAGAGATCCTTCTCGAAGGGTACAATCTGCCTTGTGTTGCGCAACAAAAATTCCTCGTCAATTCCGGCGGCGCCGATATGTTCCAAAAACTCGCTTCCGTCGGCATAGACGGGGGTCATATTGTATTTGGTCGCCAACTTCAATATGCTTCCGCTGACAATGGGCGTCGAAGGCGCCAGATAAACCGGCTGATTCAATTCGTCCAGGGGAGTGAAAATAAAGTCCATCAATTCAAGAAAATCCGGATCCTGCAAATTGACTCCGAGAAAGATCGTGGGGCGCAGTTGGATTTCCTTCCGGACCATCTCAAAAAAACCTCTGTAAAAGGCCAGACGTTTCATTTTTTTGATATCCTGATCCGTAATCATGATCTCATATTCGGAACTGACATCCCCGTATAATTTGTAGTAGCGGATCGCGGCGGTTTTCTCATCGGTAAAATGAAAGGGGGTCAGGCGGTCGAAAAGTGTTTTGCAGTCTTCGGCCCGTTCGAAAAACAAGTCGTAATGCGGTGAAAATATGGCGGAAAACTTTCCGGATTTCAGGATTTCTCCGAGGTTCTCCTTGTGTTGCGCTTGCGCTTTGGCGTAGCATTCTTTGATTTGGCCGACGATGTCGACCCGGTGGCCCACGGTCTTGTCAAGATAGGTCTGGGTTACCTCGGACAAAGAATTCCGGACCCGAATCAGACCGGTATAATCCTCGCCCTTGGATTTTTCCTCCGCGTTTTTCAAGATGGTCAAAAACTGCTCAGCCAATTGTACCCTGCCGGGAACCTGGAGCAGATCGCAATAATAATCCCCTAAGAATAGATTAAATCTTTTCCGGTTTTCGCCCAACGTGTTTTGTGACAAACATCTCACCCCATTTCGCCAGATTATCTGAAAATAGTTCGATCCCTTTCTAAATTCATTATAGCGTATTTCATCCCATTTCACAAGAAAAATTTTTAAATCTTTGACTTTTTTTTAAAAATGTAGTATAATAAAGATTTTCAGAAAAAAAAGATGACTTTTTGCGCGAATTTTTGTATAATAGATAAAAAGAAACGGTTCCGTTTTGACGGGACAGAAAGCAAGGTGGTTTTGTGGGGTTCGCGCTGTATTTTATGCGAGGCTATATCTTTTATATCAACATTATTTTTATTTTGATCATCATCCTGATCGAAAAGCGGAATCCTTTGTATACGCTTTTTTGGATCACGATCCTGATCCTTGCCCCCTATCTGGGCTTTGTGCTCTACCTGCTGTTAGGGCTGAAATATTTCCGGCGCAGAAGAGCCGAAAAGTTTTCCGACTGGAAATCCGCCCGAAAGGGTTCCATTATCCGCACTTCGGACAGACCTGACCTTCTCAAGTGGAAACAACTCATCTCCTATCTGGAAATCTCTACTCAAAATAAACTGACGAAAAACAACCGGATGGAAATCTTTATCCGGGGTCCGAAACTTTTTGAACGGATGATTGAGGATCTGAAAAACGCCGAAGAATTTATTTTTATGGAATACTACATATTTCATGACGGCCAACTGACCCGGAAGATCTCGGAAATTCTCATAGAAAAGGCGCGGGCCGGAAAACGCGTCAAATTGATTATTGACGGCGCCAGTACCGTTCGAAACTCAAAATTGAAAGAACTCCGAAAAGCGGGTTGCGAAGTCAAGCGCTTTTTCCCATGGAACATCCTGTTTTTGAAAATCGCCAACCTTCGTGTCAATTACCGGGATCATCGGAAACTGACGGTGATCGACGGGAAAATAGGTTATACCGGCGGTTTCAACATCGGCGACGAATATCTGGGAAAAGGTCCGCTGGGTCCCTGGCGGGATACGGCGATCCGGATCTCCGGAGAATGCGTCAGGGACTTGCAGAGAGAATTCATGTATTTCTGGGGAATGGTGACAAAGACAAAAAGCGAGGCCCTTGATCAGGCAAAACTTCCTGTCGGAGAGGATAACGACGTCCCTTCGGTTCAAGACGACCATGGGGATACGAAATACCTGCAGGTTGTAAGTTCCGGCCCCAATTATGACTACCGGACCATGCGGGACAATTTCCTCAAGATTATTCTCGAAGCCCAACGCTATATCTGCATCCAAACGCCCTATTTCGTCCCCGACGAATTTATTCTGGAAGCGCTCCGTCTGGCCGCCACTTCCGGCGTCAATATCAAAATCATGATCCCGGAAAAAGCCGATCATATCTTTATGAAATGGGTCAACCAGTATTTCGCCGGAGAACTGCTGGATCTGGGCGTTGAAATCTACCGCTACCAAAAGGGCTTCATCCACTCCAAGCTGATTCTGGCCGACAATGAAATTGTCAGCGTCGGAAGCGCCAATATGGACTACCGGAGTCTGTATCAGAATTTCGAAGTCAATGTCAACATCTATGACGAAGAGATTGTCCGGATGTTCCATCAGATCTTCAAGCATGACATTCGCTCCGCCCACAGGTTTTCCAAAAAACTATACAGTAAAAGAGATGTGCTGGTAAAACTCAAAGAATCCGTATTCCGCCTGTTGGCGCCGATTCTATGAGGTCGCTCCCGTTGATTTAATAAAATTTCTTTGATTTTTTCCGGGAATCTGCTATAATAAAAACGTGTGATCCCGTAGCTCAATTGGATAGAGCAATTCCCTCCTAAGGAATAGGTTGTGTGTTCAAGCCACATCGGGGTCGCCAT
>JAISST010000126.1 GCA_031272945.1 Fusobacteriaceae bacterium | reverse complement strand
CTCCTGATGGAACAACTCGCCGCCGAGCGCGTCGTTGTCTCTCCGGTGCATACGGGAAGCGGATTTGTGCGCTGCGCCCACGGTCTTCTGCCGGTACCCGCTCCGGCCACGGAGCTGATTCTGCGGGGAATCCCCAATTACGGCGGCAGCATAAAAGGCGAACTTTGTACCCCTACGGGAGCGGCGTTACTGCGCTATTTTGCGACGGAATTCGGCGACAAACCCGTCATGCGCGTTGAAAAGACCGGCTACGGCATGGGGACGAAAGAATTTGAGGCCGTCAACTGCCTCAGGGCCTTTTGGGGAGAGAAGGCGGAAGGGGACGCCGCCAATGAAACCATCGCGGAACTTACCTGCAATCTGGATGACATGACCGGCGAAGCGCTGGGTTACGCTACGGATCTGCTGTTCCGGGAAGGGGCCCTGGACGTTTATACTTCCCCGATTCAAATGAAAAAAAACCGGCCCGGCATTTTGCTGACCTGCCTTTGCGAAGCTGAAAAAGCGGGTCATTTGGCGGAGCTGATTCTGAAACATACCACGACGCTGGGCCTTCGGAAGAAAATCTGTGAAAAATACATGCTGAAACGGGAATTTGAGACGATAACGACGCCCTACGGCGATGTTCGGATCAAGAAAAGCAGCGGATACGGGGTATCCAAGCGCAAAGCGGAATATGAAGATGTGGCAAAAATAGCGGAAAAGACCGGATTGTCCTATGAAGAAATCCTTGCCCTCACGAAAAAATAAGCGCCCGGGGGCGAGGACGCGTAAGAAAGTGTGCTGAAATTGACAGACAAGAAAGGAGACGTCATGACGATTGAGGAGAAGTATGAAAAACTGAAAGCGTATCTGAGGGAGTTGGAGAGCGTCGCCGTGGCCTTTTCAAGCGGCGTGGACTCCACGTTTTTACTGAAAACGGCCCATGATGAATTGGGCGACAAGGCCATTGCGGTCACGGCCCGTTCCTGTTCTTTTCCCAAGCGGGAATTGAACGAAGCCATTGCTTTTTGCGAGAAAGAAGGCATCCGTCATTTCCTTTGCGATTCCGAGGAACTGGACATCGAAGGCTTTTCTCAAAATCCCGTGAATCGCTGCTATTTGTGCAAAAATGAGCTTTTCACAAGGATCTGGGATGTGGCCCGGGAAAATGGCGTCGCCTGGGTCGCCGAAGGCTCCAATATGGATGATACGGGAGATTACAGGCCGGGGCTCATAGCCGTCAAGGAGCAGGGCGTCAAAAGCCCCCTGCGCCACGCGGAGCTCTATAAAGAAGAAATCCGGGAATTATCGAAGCGGGTCGGCCTTCCGACCTGGGACAAGCAGTCCTTTGCCTGCCTCTCGTCCCGCTTTCCTTACGGAGAGCGGATCGACGCCGAAAGACTCGGTATGATCGACAGAGCCGAGCAGTTGTTGCTGGACCTGGGACTTCGGCAGGTCCGGGTCCGCCATCACGGCAATCTCGCCAGGATCGAGACCGACGAAGCGGGCTTTCGGACGCTCATGGATTTTGAAACAAGAAAAAAAGTACACGCCGCTTTCAAGGAAATCGGGTATACTTATATCGCCCTTGATCTCTTGGGCTACCGGACAGGCAGTATGAACGAAACCCTCACGCCGGATCAAGTTTTCGCAAAATAGCGGGAATCTCATCAATATATTTGGCCAAAGGAAGATCCGCGGTCCCTACAACAACGGCGTTACAGCGCGTGGTGGGAACAAGGATCTTTTTTGCCTGGCTTGAAGAGACCGCGCCCGCGATCCCCGGGCTGATCTCGCCCAGCATGGCGTTGGCGAGGATAATGCCCATAGGGCCGATGATGCAATCGGCGTGGGCGCAATTGTAAATCACGGCGTTTTCACCGGTCGCGGCCTGGTGCGCGCCTGCCGTAAGCATGGCCGAAGTGGCGGCCGTATTGGTCCCCACAGCCGTCACGATCCAGTTTTCCTTTGCGGCCCGGAGCCGTTCGATGATGGCTTTTCCTACGCCTCCGCCCATGCCGTCAATCACGAGAATATTCATGGCTTTTCTCCTTAGCTTTTGAAAATATTGACCACATCGTTGATGGTGATCAGGAAAATCAGCGCGAAGAGCATGAAGAGCCCGGCGTAATGAACGCGCTCTTCGATTTTTTTATTGATCCGGATATGCATGAGTTCCAGGATCACGAAGAGGATTCTCCCGCCGTCAAGGGCCGGCAGCGGCAGCAGATTGATGATTCCAAGATTGATGGAAAGCATGGCCGCAAAAAAGATCAGCATGCCGAATCCTTCGCCGGAAGCGACGCCGATGGCCTGGATGATGCCGATGGGTCCCGAGACTTCTTCTTTTTTCACTTTGCCGCTGACAAGAGCGCCGAGTCCTTTGAAAATATTCAGGAAAATATTGCGGGACATCGTGAGACTTCTCACGAGTGCCGCGCCCGGACCCATTCTCTGGCGTGTGTATCGGGGAAGGATTCCGATCACGTATTCCACGGATTCCGGGGCGCGAACGAGTTCCACTTCCACTGTTTTCGGGCCGTCTTTCCCCTCCACGTCCAACGTAAGACTGCGGGCGCCTTCTTTGGCGTATTTGGAAACGGCGGGGCTGATGTCGTTCCAAAGCGTAACGGACTCTCCGTTGATCCGGAGAATTCTGTCGCCCGGAGAGAGCACCATGGACGCGTGGCTTGTGGGAAGGGTTTCCCCGATGACAGGATCCGGATTCCGGATATACTGCCCGATCAAGAGAGAACTCAGAAAAAGGAGCGTAATCGCCAGCAGAAAGTTCATGAAAACGCCCGCCGCCAGCACGATGATCCGGGCCGCGGGGCTTTTGCTGTTGAAGCCGTCCTCTTTATCGCTGTCCAGTTCCATGCCTTCGATGGAGCAGGAACCGCCGATGGGGAAAACGCGCAGGGAATAAGCGGTTCCCTTTCGCTCGAAAGAAAAGACCGAAGGCCCCATTCCCAAAGAAAAATCGGAAACCGGCATCTTCGCCATTTTTGCCGTTATAAAATGTCCCAATTCATGGACGAAAATCAATACGCCCAAAACGATCAGCGCAATCACAATTTGTAAAATTGACATGTTTCCTCCGTATTATTGTCGGCCCGAAGGGCGGGCTATAACAGCCCTTTTACAAAATTCAGGATTTCATTCCCGATTTCTTCAATGCTTTTCAGTTGATTGTTCCGCAGGCAGCGGATTTCTTTCCAGCCGTAGAGTTTTGCGACTTCACAGGCGTTTGCGTAAGCCCGTTCGAGGTATGTCCGGCTGTTTTCATGGATATCTTTTGCGGCACGGCCGTCCATCTTGTTCTTTCGCGCTTCCATGAGACGGATTCCCGTTTCTACGGGCATATTCAGGAATAATACGGCGTCGGGCCGTGGAATTTCCATTTTTTCATATTCCAAATCCTCCAGCCAATGGAAATAGCGCAGCTTCTCTCCGGGATCAATTATTTTCCCGCCCTGGTGGATCATATTGCTTGTGACGTAGCGGTCGGTGACGAGAACGCCGCCTTCCCGGTAGAACGCGCCCCATTCGCGTTGGTACGATGCGTAGCGGTCGATGGCGTACATCGTTGAGATCGGATAGGGATTGATCCGGAGCGGGTCTTCGCCAAAGCCTCCCGAGAGGTAAAGCTCCACGGGAGCGCAGGCGGGAGTACCGTAATTGGGGAAGGAAAGCTTGCGAACGCGCTTTCCGGCTGCGGCGAGGGCCTCATACAGCCTTCCGGTCTGGGTCTCTTTGCCGCTTGCGTCCGTGCCTTCTATCACGATGATTTTTCCCATAACGACTCCCTTTGATTTTTGATAAAAATAAGAATGGAATAGCGGGCAGGATTATCTGCCGGGCAAAACGAAAAACAAAACGGCGATGCCGAGCGCGATCCGGTAACCGCCGAAGATCCGGAAACTTTTTTTCTTGAGGTAGCCCATGAGCCATTTGATGACAATCCAGGCGACCGCAAAGGAAACGACGTTGCCGAAAACAAGAAAGGCCCATTCGGTTCCCGTAAAGGACAGGCCGTTTTTCACAAGCTTCAGGCCCGTCGCGCCGAACATCGTCGGAATCGCCAAAAGAAAGGAAAATTCGGCCGCGCATTGCTTCGAAAGACCCAGAATCAGCCCGCCCAGGATTGTGGAGCCCGAACGGGACGTCCCCGGTACGAGGGCGAGACATTGGAAGAGACCGATGGCAAAGGCCCGGAAGTAAGATAGGGTCTCCGGTTTTACCAAAGGATCAGGATCGGCGCAAAGCTTTTTTTCCGGAATCAAAAACAAGACGCCGTACAGGATCAGCGCCGCCGCTACCACAATGACGTTATCCATGAAGTAATCGGAAATGAAATTTTCAAGAAAGAGTCCCGCGATGACGGTGGGAATCATGGCGACGGTCAGTTTTGCGTACAACAATACGCGCTTTTTCAAGATACCGGGATCTTTTGTAAATGGATTCAGCGTCTCCCAAAAATAGATCACCACTGCCAGGATCGGGCCCAATTGAACGACCACGAGAAAGTTATCCATAAAATGTTTGGAAAGGAGCCCTTTTGTGAAAAGGCTCCCGAATAGAATCATGTGCCCTGTGCTGCTGATCGGCAAAAATTCAGTGACGCCCTCTAAAATCGAGAGCAAAAAAATCAGTAAAATACTGCTCATGCGGTAGTTGTCCTCCTATAGATAGAGATCGTCCCGGGAAAGATAGTTCGTGACATAGTCCGAGACGCCTTCCTCCAAGGTCCTGAAAGGTTTCTTCCAGCCCGCTTTCTTGAGCTTTTCCATCGAGGCCTCCGTGAAATACTGATATTTTTCCAGAAGGTCCGCGGGCATGGGGATGTATTCGATGACATCCGAAGGGTTGACCTCGGGGTTTCCCGAGGCGTTTCGGATCGTATTCATGGCAAGGTCGAAAAAACTCCTGGCTTTTCCGGTCCCTATATTATAAATGCCCGGGGGAAAGGTTTCCGTCAGGATGTGATACATGACGTCGACAACGTCTTTGATATAGACAAAGTCCCGGAGTTGTCCCCCGTCGGCGTATTCTTTCCGGTGGGACTTGAACAGGCGGACTTTGCCTGTCGCCTTGTATTGGTTGTAGGTATGGAATACCATGGAGGCCATACGTCCTTTGTGGTATTCCTGAGGTCCGTAGACGTTGAAAAATTTGAGCCCGGCCCATTTGGGCGGACTTTTTTTCTGTTTCAGCGCCCAGTCGTCAAAGATTTTTTTCGAAAAGCCGTATTTATTCATCGGCAGCAGCTTTCGCAGTTCTTCCGGAGAGACCTCGTCCCGGTAGCCGAATTCCCCGTTCCCGTACGTGGCGGCCGAAGAGGCGTAGATCAGAGGAATCTCCTTCTCGGCGGCAAAATCCCAGAGTTTTTTGCTGTAGCCGTAATTATTTTCGAGCAGATAATCGCCGTCCTGCTCTGTCGTGGAGGAACAGGCGCCCATATGGATGATTCCTTTGACGCTTCCGGCTTTGGACGGGTCCGCCAGCCAGTCAAAGAGACGATCCCTGTCCACCCAGTCCGCGTATTCTCTTTTGCGGAGATTGAGCCATTTTTGCTCCGAATGGAGTTTATCTACTAAAATAATATCTTTAATTCCCTCGTTGTTGAGTTTCCAGACAAAGGCGCTGCCGATAAATCCGGCCGCTCCCGTTACAATCCACATGTTTCCTCCCGGAAAATCCATAGAAAAATCCTTGTTTTTATCCGAACCATTCACTCTATTATACCATACGCCGGGAAATATTCGCAACAGAAATTCTGCCTTCCGTCGAAATAGTTGTTTACAAATCGGATTCTTGTGGTATAATGGAACTGTAACTTGGACAACAAACACTACGAACTGCGGGAAGTGAGGAAAATTGAACAATAACGCCCGGCGAAAAAAATATGGCGGGATTACCTTGTGGATATGCGTGATTGCGCTGTTTTTTCAGTCGTGTGAGCCGGGAAAGCGGAAAAAGGATCCGGTTGTGATTACGCTCTGGCATACGTACGTGGAGCAGATGCGCGCCGCCATGGACGACCTCGTGGCGGAATTCAACACTACGACAGGAATGGAACAGGGGATCATCGTCAAAGTGACCGGCGTCGCCAACGCT
>JAISST010000095.1 GCA_031272945.1 Fusobacteriaceae bacterium | reverse complement strand
CGCCTCACATCGGGAGCGCCTACAAATTTATGATCGTTTTGACCCCTGTGGGAACCTATTATAAAGAAGGGATCAATCCTGTCAAAATCTACGTGGAAGAAGAATATACCCGGGCGGCCCGGGGCGGCACGGGCTTTACCAAATGCGGAGGCAACTACGCGGCTTCGCTGATTGCCCAGAAAAAGGCCGAAAAGGAAGGCTTTACCCAGGTGCTCTGGCTGGACGGCGTCGAGCGCAAATACGTGGAGGAAGTGGGCACCATGAACGTCATGTTCAAGATCGGCGGAGAAATCTGGACGGCCCCCTTGGACGGAAACATTCTTCCGGGCGTAACCCGGGACAGTTGCCTCAAGATTCTCCGGGACTGGGGACTTGCGGTCCGGGAGGAGCCCCTTGCTATTGACGCCCTCATGGAAGCGGGAAAGACCGGAGAGTTGGAAGAAGCCTTCGGAACAGGGACCGCTGCCATTATTTCGCCGATCGGATCGCTGCGCTACAAGGGCGATACGATTACGGTCAACGATTTCAAGACCGGCGCTCTTACGAAAAAGCTCTATGATTATCTGACGGGGATCCAATACGGCGATATTCCCGATCCCTACGGCTGGGTCTACGAGGTGAAAGGATAAGATATACCGAATAAATAATTTTTTACATCGGAAATTTATGAAATATCCATAAAGGTATGCTATACTGTATCCAAGAGGCTCAAAGTACAAGGTGGTAAAGACGACAGGAAAAAAGCTGTTGCCCATTGCGCAACAGCTTTTTTCTTTGTTTGTTTTTTTATTTGATCAAAGTCAAAATCTTACCAGACGTAAAGGGGAAATTTCGCGCAGAAGTCCTTGACTTCCTTCTTGATTTCCGCTAACTTTCCCTCATCGGAGGCCGCGTGCAAGGCCCGGACGATAAAGTCCGCGATGACTTTCATTTCCGCTTCCTTCATGCCTCTTGTGGTGACTGCCGGCGTTCCGATCCGGATGCCCGATGTGACCGTGGGTTTTTCCGTATCGAAGGGAATGCCATTTTTGTTGACGGTGATCCCGGCTTTGTCGAGGGCCTCCTCGGCAATCTTGCCGTTGAGACCGACGCCTGTTTTTACGTCTACCAGCATCATGTGGTTGTCGGTGCCGCCGGAAACGATCCGCAGCCCGCCCTTGGCCAGTTCTTCCGCCAGGACTTTGGCGTTTTTCACGATCTGCTTTCCGTATTCCTTGAATTCCGGCTCAAGATCCAGTTTGAAGGAGACGGCTTTTGCGGCGATGATATGCATGAGCGGTCCGCCCTGTATGCCGGGGAAGATGGTTTTGTCGATTTTCTTGGCGATCTCGGGATCATTGGTCATGATCATGCCGCCCCGGGGGCCGCGCAGCGTCTTATGGGTCGTTGTCGTCACCACATGGGCGTGGGGGAAGGGGCTCGGATGCTCTCCCGCCGCCACAAGTCCCGCGATATGGGCGATATCCACCATGAGCCACGCGCCGACTTTGTCGGCGATTTCCCGGAAGCGCTTGAAATCAATGATTCTCGGATAGGCGCTGGCGCCGGCGATAATAATTTTAGGCTTCGCTTCGAGGGCGATTTTCTCCATCTCCTCAAAATCAATGGTTTCCGTATCCTTTCTCACGCCGTAAGAAAAGACCTCATATTCTTTCCCGGAGAAATTGACATTCTTTCCGTGGGTCAGATGTCCGCCCTGGTCCAGCTTCATGCCCATGATCCGGTCGCCCACTTGAATCAGGGCCTTGTAGACCGCCATATTGGCCTGGGAGCCCGAATGGGGCTGTACATTCACGTACTGCACGTCAAAGAGCTTTTTTGCCCGTTCCACGGCTAATTTCTCCACGACGTCCACGCATGCGCATCCGCCGTAATACCGATGATCGGGATAGCCTTCGGCGTATTTGTTTGTCAGGACCGAGCCCGCCGCCTCCAAAACGGATTTGGGAACGAAATTCTCCGACGCGATCAGCTCGATGCCGTCGCTTTGTCTCGCTTCTTCCGCCTGGATCGCTTCATAGACTTCCAGATCGTCTTTTTTCAAATTTTCCAATATCATTTAAAACTCCTCCGTCATATTTTGTCTCGCGATTCCGCTTATACCGTAGTAATTTCCTTTTCTTTTTTCGTAAAGAGCTCGTCAATCAATTTGATGTTGGAATCCGTCAGTTTCTGCACTTCATCTTCCAATTTCTTGATTTCGTCTTCCGATACGGGGTTTGCTTTGTCTTTTTCAAGCCGTTTGAGGGCGTTGTTCACGTCTTTCCGGATATTGCGAATCGCAACTTTTCCGTTCTCGGCTTCATTTTTCGCCAATTTTACATATTCCTTCCTGCGCTCCGCCGTGAGTTCGGGCAGCACAAGCCGGATGATTTTTCCGTCGTTTCCCGGGGTGATGCCGATATTGGCGGCCAGAATGGCCTTTTCGATGCTCTTGATGGCGCTTTTGTCCCAAGGGTCTATGGTTAAAAGTCTCGCTTCGGGAGCGGAGACGGTCCCCACCTGTTTCAGGGGGACAAGTTGTCCGTATTGGTCTACCTTGATGCCGTCAAGCATGGAAACGCTCGCCCTGCCTGCCCGGATGTTGGCAAATTTCCCCTTGGTCGCTTCAATGGTTTTTTCCATTTTTTCTTTACAATCGCTTACGATTTCTTTTCCGCTCATAGGTTCCTCCTTTTATCTCGGTATCGTTATTCCGCTACGACAATGGTTCCGATCTTCTCTCCTAAAATGACCCGCATCATATTTCCCTCCACGAGAGAATTGAATACGACAATCGGGAGCTTGTTTTCCCGGCAAAGGGAAATGGCTGTGGCATCCATGACTTTCAGGTCTTTGTTCAGGACTTCCGTATAGGTGATTTTTTCATATTTGACGGCGTCTTTGTGCTTCATGGGATCTTTGTTGTAAATGCCGTCCACTTTCGTCGCTTTCAGCACGACCTCCGTATTCATTTCTATGGCGCGCAAGGCGGCCGCCGTATCGGTCGTAAAATAAGGATTTCCCGTACCGGCGCCGAAAATAACGACCCGGCCTTTTTCCAGATGCCGCTGGGCTTTTCGTTTGATGAAGGGTTCCGCGATTTTGGGCATTTCGATGGCCGTCTGGACCCGCGCGGGGATACCCAATTTTTCGATGGCGTTTTGCAGCGCCAGAGAATTGATAACGGTTGCCAGCATTCCCATATAATCCCCCGTGACCCGGTCAATCCCCTGGGTCGCTCCCGAGAGGCCGCGGAAGATATTGCCGCCGCCGATCACAATGGACAACTCGACCCCGAGGCCGGATATTTCCTTGATCTGCCGCGCGTAAGAAGTGATGACGTCCGAAGAGATTCCGAATTCCTGGTCGCCCATCAGGGCCTCTCCGCTCAATTTCAATAAAACCCGCCTGTAAAAAGCCTGCTTCATGCTGGACCTCCGTCTTGTTTTCAAAATGATTTGAAAAAAGACAGAGCTGCCATTGCCTCTCCATCTTTTTTCCCGTGGCTTTTATCCTTTGATTTGAGCTGCAACTTCCGCCGCAAAGTCTTCAACTTTTTTCTCGATGCCTTCTCCGACTTTGTACCGGACAAAAGACAGTACCTTGAGAGAGCCGGCATATTTTTCCACCGTGAGGTTTTTGTCTTTGACGAATTCCTGGTTTAAAAGACAGTTTTCCTCATAGAATTTGTTCATTTTTCCGATCAGGATCTTCTCGATGATGTTGGCCGGTTTGCCTTCCGACTCCAACTGCTTCCGGGCGATTTCCTTTTCGCGTTCCAGGTCGGCTGTCGTCACCTGTTCTTTTGACAGATAGCGGGGATCCATGGCGGCCACATGCATGGCGATGTCCCTTCCGATCACGATGTTCTCAGGGGTGGGCGTTCCCGTCAATTCTACGATGACGCCGAGTTTTCCGCCCAGATGGCTGTAGGTCACGACAAAACCCTCTTTTGCCGCAACAAAAGCCATACGCCGGATATTCATGTTCTCTCCGATCTTGGCGATCAGGTCCGTCTTCGCGGTCTCTATGCTCTTTCCCGCCTCAAATTCCGCCTGCTGTAACGCTTCCACCGTATCAATCTTCTTTTCCAGGGCCGTTTGGGCCAGTTTTTTTCCAAATGCGATAAATTCGCTATTTTTCGCTACAAAATCCGTTTCGGAATTGAATTCCACCAAAACGGCTTCTTTGTTGTCCGCGGCGATGGCGTCAAAGATCAGTCCTTCGGCGGCAATTTTTCCGCCTCTTTTGACCGCTTTGGCAATTCCCTTTTCTCTGAGAAAATCGATCGCCTTTTCCATGTCCCCGTTATTTTCTATCAGCGCTTTTTTGCAATCCATCATGCCCGCGCCGGTTCTTTCCCTCAGTTCTTTCACGAGGGTCGCTGTGATTTCCGCCATTTTTCCTCCTGTTTTCTGGTTTCCCTTTTTTTTATTGATGATTCCGTCGAATGACCATATTTCTTTAATCTATGCCGGATCAAGCCTGCGGGGCTGTATTGGCCGCGCCGACTTCGGCGTTCGCGGGTTCTTCATCGACCAGCATCTCTTCTTTACCCTGGTTTCCTTCGATAATGGCGTTGGCCATCACGGAGGAGATGAGCTTTACCGAACGGATCGCGTCGTCGTTTGCCGGGATCGGATACGTAATCAGATCGGGATCCACGTTGGTATCGATCATGGCGAATACGGGAATCCCCAGGTTTGACGCCTCTTTAACCGCAAGCTCTTCTTTCTTGCAATCCACTACAAAAATCGCGGCGGGCACGGCTTTCATGTCTTTGATGCCCGTGAGGTTCTTTGCGAGCTTGGACATTTCCTTCCGATATTTGGCCGCTTCTTTTTTCGTATAAGAAGAATCCAGCGTGCCGTCCTGATCCAGTTTTTCCAGTTCTTTCAGGCGGTCAATCCTCGATTTGATCGTGGCGAAATTTGTGAGCATGCCGCCGAGCCAGCGGGAATTTACATAGTACATCCCCGAGCGCTCCGCCTGGTCTCTGACCGCTTCCTGCGCCTGTTTTTTCGTCCCTACGAAAAGAACCTTCCCTCCGTCCGAGGCAATGTTCCGTAAGACGTTGTAAGCTTCTTCGATCCGTTTCAGCGATTTGTGCAAATCAATGATGTGGATGCCGTTCCGCTCCGTAAAAATAAATTTTGACATTTTCGGATTCCATCTCTTGGCTTGATGCCCGAAATGAACCCCCGCTTCCAACAATTGTTTCATGGTGACTACTGCCATTTTTTCCTCCTGCTTTTTGGTTTTTTCGTCCATCAATCTCAAAACTGAGCCATTTCATAAAGAAACACCACGCCCAGAAATAATTGATGTGTTTGATTCAAGCACATCATTCTACCATTTTTTTGAAGTTGTGTCAAGTAAATCTCACAGGGGATTTCATGGAATCAGCGGGCTTTTTTCAGAAAACCCCCTCCTGATTCTGTGAAATTTACCGAAAGCGCTGTAAGAATCCGGAGAAGAATTCCAAAATCAGATCGCAAAGTTCAAAAAAAGAACGCTACGGACGACTTACATATATAAAATATATAATAAATTGATTTTTCATAAAAATATGATATAATACGATTGATTCAAAAATATTTTTGGATTATTCCCTTCTTTATCCCGAATTCTTAATGATTTTGTCAGGAGGTTGGTTTGAAATGCTGCGGAAAGTAAATCTGAAAGACGCCGTAAACGCGGCGGCGGAAATGTCGGCCTACGAAAAAGTAGGCGGGCTCAACGATCTGGACTTGAACGTATTCACCATGGAAAATAAGACTTCCGAATACCACGCCCACGCTGAGTCCGATGAAATGCTTTATTCCATTGAAGGCTGCTTTTATCTCGAAACGGAAGACAGGTTTATCAAGATCGACGAAGGGGAATTTATCGTAGTGCCAAGGGGAACCAACCACAGGCTTGTGACAAAAGATCTCGCCAAGTTTTTTATGATCCGGGTCAATCCGGCAAAACCGCTGGTAAACTGATATTATAAAAAATATGTAAAAAAGGCGCGGAGACGTTTCGTAAAAGTCCCCGCGCCTTTGTATTTTTATTTGACAAGAACCAGATGGCGCGGGATGCCTTCCACCATCACCGGCTGGTAGTCCCCCTGGATCAGGGGCGTCACATAGTCAATAAATTCTTTCGTCACATAGGTCCCGTCTTTGGTGATCCATTGACGAGGCACCAACTTTTCGTCGTTTGCGATCTTATGGACGTCATAGATGCCCGTGGAGCACTGGTAGGGATCGTCGGAAACTCTGTCGATGACCACCATCTTGCCTGTGTCTCCTTCATCGGCGGCTTTTACGGCGGCCCCGCCCACCATAAACGCTTCGTTGACATCGATGCGGGACGCCAGATGGGAGGCGCTGCGCTGCAGGGTGGAGAGCTCGATTCCCCTTGTCTTGATTCCCAGTTCACCGGCGACAAAACTGGCCAGGTAATTGGCCGTGCCTGTCAACTGTCTGTGGCCGAAGGCGTCCACGTATTCGCTGGATGCGCCCATTTCGCAGACATACTGCCCGTCTTTGAGCTTCAGGCCTTCCGATACGGCAATGACGAGAGAATGCTTATGCTTCAGCAGTTTTTTGATTTTTTCGATGAAATCCTTCAAGTCGAATGCCAGTTCCGGAAGATAGATCAAATCGGGACCGTCGCAATCTTCTGCCTTGGAGAGCGCCGCGGAACCCGTGAGCCAGCCTGCGTTTCTTCCCATGATTTCCACGATGGTCACGATGTCTTTCTTGTAGCTTTGGGAAAGGCCGTCCCGGATGATTTCCTTGACGGACGTCCCGATGTATTTGGCGGCGCTGCCGTAGCCCGGCGTGTGGTCCGTCAGGGCCAGGTCATTGTCTATGGTCTTGGGAACGCCGATGAATTTCTGCGTCTGCCCCGTGAGAATCGAATAATCGGAGAGCTTTTTGATGGTGTCCATGGAATCGTTGCCGCCGATGTAAATAAAACTGTCGATTTCCAGCCTGTTCAAAATCTCGAAAACTTTTTCATAGATTTCTTTGTTTTCGTGGATTTCCGGTAATTTGAACCGGCATGTACCGAGAAAGGCCGAGGGGGTTCGCTTCAGAAGCTCGATGTCCAGATCGTTCCGGATCTGTTTCGACAGGTCCACGTATTGTTCGTCCAAAAATCCCTGAATGCCGTGCAGCATGCCATAGACATTGTGGAAACCTCTGTCCTTCGCGGTCTTATACACGCCGGCCAGGCTGGAGTTGATGACGGCTGTCGGCCCGCCTGATTGTCCGACGATCACATTTCTTTTCATAAACTGACTACCTCCGTGTCTTGAATTTTATATCAATAGATAAAGCTGTCGTTGAAATAGGCCACAAGGGAGCGGAGCTCCTTTTCCGTGCTGCCCGCCGTGTAGATGTCGATCCCTGCGATTCCGTTCTTGCAGGCGTATTCCAGGGAGATGATCTGATCGTTTTTGGCGTTGGTCACAAGATAAAAACGGGACGAGGTGGCCTTTCTGTCCGGGTTGAAATACGTCAGGACAAGTTTGTCCACATAGGGGGAGCTTTTGAGGGAATTCACAATGATATCGAGTTCCTGCAGCATATCGGTGCGCAGGATGACCTCCTTGTCCGAGGGCGTGCAGGCGTTCCGGTAACGGGGCAGGTGGCTCGTATCGGTTGAAATCTTTGCGTAAAACTCGCCGAAAGCCGAGAGGGCATATTGCTCCTTTCCATAGATTTCCAGCTTTTCCACAAAATCTTGAAGCCTTCTGTCCTCATTCAAATAGCGCTCCACTTTTTCCACGTCCACGTAGTCCTGTCTCTGAAACAGATTGAAAAAGTCCCGGTGTTCCCAGTAATAATTGTAATCGATCCGCACGGGGAAGGGCGAGATTTCCGTGACGTCGGTGAACTCGTCAAACATGAAATAGGAGCGCACATGAAGGATCTGGGCCATCATGCCGACGGTAAAGATCTCCGCCTTGTAGCCCCCCGTCGTACAAACGCCCACATTGACCCGGTTGCCCACTTTTTCATTGATGATCAGATTGATTTCATCAATGAGGGCCCGGAGGCCGTAGACCTTGAAATCCATGTGGTTTCTCTTGTTGAGTTTATAAATGATCTTTTTTTCCACAGTTTCCGACAATTTGTACTTCCGGGTGATCTCCTCCAGCACATTGGCGGCGAGTTTACCGTTTTCCGAGTCATGTACGACCAAAAATAGCCTTTTGCCGGTAAACAGTTTTTTATTCAGGAGATTCCTCAGGGCAAAACCTTCGAGACTGACCCGCGAGTCGCTCAAAAAATCGGGATCGGCTTTTTCACAGGCGCTCACAATTTCCCCGGGGGTAATATCGGTTTTTTCGGGATGTTCTTTCCTGTAATCCTCCACCAGTTTTGTTCCCACGGTCATGATGAGATTATCCATACGTCTCCTCCTTTTGTTCTTGGCTGTTACTCTCTATTATGCCACTTCCGGCGGAAAATGTCAATACTTTCCCTGGGGGCTAACGCCAGCCCATTTTTCTTTCCTGGGCCACAATGCGCATAACGTTCTGACCTTCCAGCAGACTCAACAAGCGGTCCACTTTGCCCGAGGCCGGATTATACCAGGATTTTTTTTCGAAATATTCCTTGAGTTCTTTTTTTCCGAAACTCATACCGCGGCGGGCGTAGATTTCGTTTCGCAGAAGGGACAATTCGTCCCGGGAGCAGGCGGCGAGGTATTCGTCGGGAAAGGGCTCCGTGTCGCTGGGGAATAGGTAATCGTTTTCATAGGCGTAGACGTCCTCCCTTGTTATGGGGTCGTAATAGGAAGAAGCGGGAGTTGTCTCCGGCGTGGCCTCCACGACAGCGGCGACTTCGGTCGCGGGTTCGACTTCGGGAATCGTCTCGGGAGCTGTCTCCACGACAGCAACGACTTCGGCTTCCGGTTTTTCTTCGGGAGCAATTTCCGGCGTGGTCTCTGTAATATCGGCGACTTCGACCTTTGGCTCCTCTTCGGCCTTTCCTTCCGGCGTGATTTCCGGCGCTGTCTCCGTAACAGCCGCAACTTCCGCCGCCGCTACATTTTCGAGCGTGGTTTCCGGGGCTGTTTCCGGGACAACGGCAACGGGTTCCTCATCCGGCTTTGTCTCGGCCCGGGCGTAGGTTTCCTCGATATCCCGGTTCATGATTTCCATGAAGCCCGCGGCATATTGCTCGAGGCTGGGACGCAAATCGTTGAATTTTCCCACCAATCCCTGGAATTTTGTCTGGGCCACGGCCCTTTGTCCGAAGTCTGTGGAGGACGCCAATTCCAAAACGGTGGTGATTTCCGAAAACAGATCGATGCAGGAATTGAGTCCGCTTTTCAATTTCTCATGGGAATCCTTGAATTCATCGGGCGGACTGATTTCCGCCAATTCGTTGTGATAGACGCGTAAAATTTCCGTAATTTCCCGGGACACGTTCAGATTTCTGGCGATTGCCGCCGGGTTCTGGTTTTTGATGTCCACGATCATTTCCAGGGCCCTGTTCAGGGAATTTGTCAGAGAGAGATCCATTTCCCTGATTTTTTCCCGGTAGAGAGACAGGTTTCCCGCCGCGGTTATGTTTTCCGGGGCAGACGTCACAGTGTTTTGCGCGGACAGGAAAAAGGAAAATAATAATAGGATCAGTGTTGCGGTTTTTTTCATAACTGCCTCCGAAATTTGCCGACTTTGCCGAAAAGGCGGGCCGGATATATTTTTTTGTCATGATTATTCAGTCCGAGTGTTTTTTACCCAAACATATTATACCTGAAAACGCCGGATCTGTAAACAAAAAACAGGCGATATTGTGTCCATAATAAAATTACTTAACATTCCGGAAGATTTGTGATAAAATAAGTAAAACAAATCAAAGTCACAGCCATATTGCTTTGATTCCGGAGCGGCCATGAAAAAGACCAACGCGTTGCGGGAACTGGACAGGGCGAAAATCCCTTACGGGACCGTGGAATATGATGTGGATGAAAGCGACCTGAGCGCGCTTTCCGTAGCCCTGAAGACCGGGGAGGACCTGGACCGGGTTTTTAAAACCCTTGTACTTTTGGATGAAAAAAGGAACATGATCGTGGCATGCATTCCGGGAGCGGCTACGGTGGATCTCAAAAAACTGGCCCGGGTTGCGGGCGTAAAGCGGGTGGAAATGTTGCCTTTGAAAGACCTTCTGCCCATGACGGGCTATATCCGGGGCGGTTGCTCGCCGATCGGAATCTCGGGAAAGCGCAGGACCTTTCTGCACGAAAGTGCTCTCGATTATGAAAAGATCCTGGTGAGCGCGGGGACCCGGGGTTTACAGGCGGAACTTTCTCCGAAGGATCTGATCCGACATCTGGGCATTGTGACCGGAGACCTTGTTATGTGAGACAGGTTTTGCGGAATTGATAAAAGTACGAAAAGGGAGGACGACATGCAGACAAAACTTGATATTGCTAATTTTCCGACAAAGATTGAAAAAATGCCGGCGTTATCGGAAGAATTACAAAAGGATATTTACATCAAAAGAGACGACCAGACCGGGACGGAATTTTCCGGAAACAAGATCCGGAAACTGGAATATTCCCTGAAAGAGGCCCTGGACAGCGGCGCGAAAGTCGTCATCACTTGCGGCGGAATTCAATCGAATCACGCCCGGGCGACGGCGGCGGCCGCCATAAAGCTGGGACTCAAGACGATCCTCGTTTTGCGTTCCGATACGCCGCCCGTAAGGGAGGGCAATTACTTTCTCGATCTGTTGCTGGGGGCCGATGTCCGGATTATTTCCAGCGCCGATTACAGAGAGCGGCGGGGGGAAATCATGCGGGAGATCCGGGAAGAATCGGATCGGAAGGGCGAAAAGGCCTATATAATCCCAGAAGGGGCCAGCAACGGGATCGGCTCGCTGGGATACGCCACGGCCGTGGCGGAAATCCTCGCCCAGGAAAAGGAGACGGGGCTTTGCTTTGATACGCTGGTGGTTCCCGTCGGATCCGGCGGCACCTATGCGGGTCTCTATCTCGGAAACAAGCTGTACAAGGCCGGAAAAGACGTCATTGGCTTTAATGTGTGCGACGACGCGGACTTTTTCCGGAACAAATCCATGGAAATCATCGCCGAGAGCCTGCCATACCTGGACAATCCCGACGTGGCCTATGGAACCGGCGACATGCATATTATAGACGGCTATGTGGGGAGGGGCTACGCCCTGAGCCGACCGGAGGAACTGGCGTTTTTGAAAAAAATCGCCGTGGCCGACGGCGTTATTTTTGACCCTGTCTACACGGGAAAAGCCCTTTACGGCTTGTACCACGAAATAAAGAAAGGCAATCTCAAAGAATCCAATCACATCTTGTTTATACATACCGGCGGCTTGTTCGGTCTGTTTCCAAAACAGGACGAATTCAGTTTGTAATTTTTATCACTGCGTTTTTATACCATGGTAAGAGGGGTGTATAATGACGGAAACCAAGAAGAATAACGTATTGAGTAATTACCGATTTTCCATCATCCTGATCGGGGCCATCATCATCGGAACAATCATCGGTCTCGTTTTCGGAGAAAAGGCAATGGTACTGAAACCATTGGGGGATATTTTCATCAACTTGATGTTTACGCTTGTGGTGCCGCTGGTATTTACCACGATCGCCAGCTCCGTATCGGATATGGCGGACATGAAAAGACTGGGCAGCATACTGAAATATCTGGTGGCGGCCTTCATCGGGACCGGGATCGTGGCCGCGATCCTGATTCTCGTCGTTGTCAAGATCTGGCCCCCGGCCCAAGGGTTGAGCATCGTGGGGGAATTGAAGGATATCGAGGCCGTAAGCGCCGCGGAACAAGTGGTAAAAGCCCTGACGGTCGGAGATTTTCCGCTGTTGATCTCCCGCCGGAACATGCTTCCGCTGATCATATTCTCTCTGTTTTTCGGGATTTGCGTCAATCTCGTAGGAGAGAAGGGAAAAATCATTTCGGGGGGATTGAACGCGCTGGCGTCCATATTCCTGAAGATGATCGATCTTCTGATGTACTACGCTCCCATCGGATTGGGCGCTTATTTTGCGACGACCGTAGCGGAATTCGGCCCTCAACTCGTGAAAAATTACGCGCGGGCCATGGCCATCTATTATCCGCTGTGTTTCATCTATCTTGTGACGGCTTTCCCCTTCTACGCCTGGATCGCCGGGGGTAAAGAGGGCGTCCGCAGACTGAAATACCTCTTGTCGCCCATTATCACGTCCCTTGCCACCCAGAGCAGCCTGGCCACGCTGCCGGTCAATCTGGAAGCGGCGGGAACGATCGGCGTTCCGAAAGATATCCGGGAGATCGTGCTTCCCATCGGCGCGACGGCCCATATGGAAGGCACGGTCATCAGTTCCATCCTCAAAATATCCTTCCTTTTCGGCATTTACAACCGGCCCTTCGACGGACTCGGGACATACCTGACGGCGGCTCTGATCGCGGTTTCGGCAGGAGTTGTCATGTCCGGAGTACCCGGCGGCGGACTCATCGGCGAAGCCTTGATCGTCAGCATCTACAAATTCCCGCCCGAGGCCTTTTCCTTTATCGCCACCATCGGATACCTTGTGGATCCTCCCGCCACTATGCTGAACGCCGTGGGCGATTCCGTATCCTCCATGCTGGTGACCCGCTGGGTAGAGGGCAAAGACTGGATTTCGCGACAATTGGGCTGAATACAAATCAAAAAAAAACGGAAAAAAATAAGGAAGAGCGCGTCTCTTCCTTTTTGTTTGCCGTTATTTTACCGGGATTCTCTCTATTTTTTCTTTGAATTGATATCAGATCTTCTTGTGGAGAGGACATCTTCCGTCTAATATCTCGCAAGGATTTCCTTCAACTGGTTTTTGGTCACCAGCCCCGTCAGTTGATCCACTTGCTTGCCTTCTTTGAAAATCACCATGGACGGGACGCTCTTGATGCCGAACATCCCCGCGATGCCGGGATTGTTGTCGACGTCCACTTTGTAGATTTTCGTTTCGGTTTCTTTTGAAAACTCTTCCACAATGGGCGCCATCAGTCGGCAGGGGCCGCACCAGTCAGCCCAGAATTCCAGGATCACCACGGGATTCGCGTGAAACATTTTCAAGTCGAAGGCGTTATCGTTGAGATTGACCGGACTATCCATTCCTTTCCTCCTTTTTCCGTCCTCAACGCCCTTACGGAAGCTTCCGTCTGAGGCGTCAAATTCATTTTATACGGAAATCCGGAAAAAGGCAAGCCTTTTCTTTCTTGGATTTTCGAAGCCTTTCCATGCGTGTTTTATTTTTTGTTTCGTTTTCAGTACATTTTCACAAATTTGGAACACTTTCGATTCATATTTTTTGTTTTTTTGAATAAATGTCACAGAAATTTTTTTTTGCGAAATTTCAGATATCAAACAGTCCGTTATCAATAAAAACATTTTTTTACCGCAGTCTTTATTTTCAGGCGTTCCGGTTCTGCTGTTCCTTCATTCTTTCCGCTTGGGACTTGCCGGCGTAACAGGCGTCCAGCGTGAAAAGGTTGTCCGCCGGGAGCGTGACCGCAAGTTTCGCGGCCATGGCGCTTCGAGCCAGAAAAGCGGACTCCGGGGCGATGAATTCCTTTCCCTGAAAACGGGCGCCAATGGCGTCCCTGTTTTTAAGGGCGCCGTCCCCCACAAAGCAACAGCTTCTTTCGGGATCCAGGGTCTGCAAATAATCGCTGATTTCCGCGTTCTGATCGTCGCTCAGCCGCTCCGGAAAGCCCTTTGTTCCTTTCCGGTAACGGGCGCAATACACTCTGCCCTTTCCGGCGTCGATCATCGGAATGATCTCATGCTCGTAAAAAGCGACGGCGTAAGCCGAAAGAAGCAGCGCGTTGACCCCAACGATTTCTTTCCCGAGGGAAAAAGCAAGTCCCTTGGCCAAAGAGAGTCCCACCCGGATGCCGGTAAAAGAACCCGGGCCCGTTACAACCGCGACACGGTCAATCTCCTTGAGGGTACGGCCGCTCAAATCCAGAAGATCCGCAATGAGTTTTGTCGCCACAGCCGAATGATTGAGGGCGGGTTTTACGGTAATTTCTCCCGCAAGCCCCTTTGCATCGTCATAGAGGGCGCAGCCGCCGTAAACGGCGGCAGTGTCAACAGCCAAGACCAGCATCGTCCATCATCTCCTCTCCCTTTTCCCCCACGAAGGTCAGGGAAAATTTCCGGGTTTCTTCCCCGGCGTAATCCAGCTGTACCAAAATATAGGATTCCGGCAGTTCTTTTCCCGCCAAATCCCCCCATTCGATCACGGCGACGCCTTCGCCCCGGACATATTCCTCATAGCCCAGTTCATAGATTTCTCCGGGGTCCGAGATACGGTACAGGTCAAAATGATACAGGGGAAGCCGGCCGTCAAAATACTCCAGCACATAGTTGAAGGTGGGACTCTTTACGGTGGCCGAGATCCCCAGGCCTTTGGCCAGGGCCTTTGTAAAGGAAGTCTTCCCGGTTCCGAGCTCTCCGGTCAGTACGATCACGGCGCCGGGCTTCGCACGGCTTCCGATTTTTTCCGCGATTTCATTGATTTCCGCAAATGTGCAGATTTTATTCATGGCGCTTCCTCTGTGGTAAAATATGCGGACGCGCTTACGCGCCCTTGATTTTTTTCAGGATTCCCGTGGTGGATTTCCCCGGGACAAAGGATAAAATCCGGACCTCGCCGCCGTTTTTTTCGACGACGGCCGTCTCCGGAAGGTCTTCTTTGCGGTAGTCGCCCCCTTTCACGTGGATATGGGGCTTCAGGGTCTCCAAAAGCGCTACCGGCGTCTGCTCTGCGAAGATGACCGTATAATCTACGGGTTTCAGGCCCGCTAAGAGTTCCGCCCGCTCGTTTTCGCCGTTGACGGGACGGTCGCTTCCCTTGAGGGCTTTGACGGAACTGTCGCTGTTGACGCCGACCACGAGAATGTCCCCCAACTTTCCGGCTTCTTGCAAATAGCGCAGATGCCCGATGTGGAGAATATCAAAAACGCCGTTGGTGAAAACGATTTTTTTACCCGCCTTTTTTTCATCCGCAAGGATCCGTGCGGCGTCTTCTTTCGTAAGAACCATCTCTATTTTCCTCCAAGGTTTTTGAGGCGTTCGGTAAAATCATGGATGATTCCCGCCGTCAGTCCCCAGATGACGTCTCCTTCGTATTCCCAGAAAAATACGTCCCGGGCGAAACCGCCCCAAGGCTCATGGTAATGATCGGGGATATTGCTTGTTTTCATATAGTCCGAAGGGGTGTTGACAATCCGGATTTTTTCTCGCCGGGGCGGGGTATCGGCAAAAAAATCCAAAGGAACGGTTATCAGGCGCTCCACTTCGGCGGGATCCGGTTGTACCGACGCAAGATCCCGGATGTGCAGCAGTCCCAGATAGCAATAGATTACGGAACCGAAGGGCGTCAACTGAGCGCCGTATTTGCCTAAAAGCCGGACGTCCCCGGGAGGGAGCTTCAGTTCTTCCAGTGTCTCCCGCAACGCCGTTTCTCCGGGATTTTTGTCTTGGGGTTCCATGGCGCCTCCCGGAAAGGAGATTTCGCCTCCCTGTCTGATTCCGGCGGCTCTTTTTTCAAGCAGAAAATGTGCGATTCCCTCTATTTCACAGATGCTCATCAGTACCGAAAAGCGGGCAAAGCTTCGGCCGCCGATCAAATAATTTTCTTCTGTTGTCAAGCGTTGTAATAAGGAAAAATCCATTCTTTGTACCTATTTTGTACCGAATATCCGGTCTCCGCAGTCTCCGAGCCCGGGATAGATATAGCCCTTGTCATTCAGGCCCTGGTCGATCTTGGCCGTATAGATATCGACGCCCGGGTGGTTGTTCAGCAATTTTGAAATCCCCTCCGGCGCGGCCACCAGGCACATAAAGATGATATCTTTTTCTTTGGCGCCGACCTCTTTCAGATAGTTGATGGCGTAGACGGCGGATCCGCCCGTAGCCAGCATGGGATCCACCACGATGATCTTTCGCGTGAGGATGTCGTCGGGAAGTTTGCAGTAGTAATATACGGGCTCCAGGGTTTCCTCATTCCTGTAAACGCCTATATGACCGACTTTTGCGGTAGGCAGCAGATCGAGGATGCCTGCGACCATTCCGAGGCCTGCGCGTAAAATCGGAACGACCGCTACTTTTTCCTGGAGCGTGTAGCCCGTCATTCTCATAAGGGGCGTCGTCACTTCATATTCTTCCACTTTGAGTCCTTTCGTCGCTTCATAGGTCATGAGCTTCGCGATCTCGTTCAGATTTTCCCGGAACGACTTCGTATCGGTTTCGATGCTTCTTAAAAGCGTTAGTTTGTGCTGGATCAGAGGATGATTGATTTCGATGACTGCCATGGTCCCTCCTGGTTGAAATGTGATAGGAATTGCTTTCTTCCAGAATTATTATATCATATCCGGAAGATTTTCGAATGAAAAATTTAATAATTTTCGGGTAAGAAAAAAGACGGTCTCCTATGAAAACCGTCAAAAAAATCAATTTCCGCTTCTGTTGTATTTTTTGTTGAACTTGTCTACTCTTCCGGCAGCGTCCACGAATTTCGCTTTTCCTGTATAGAAAGGATGGCATTTTGAGCAAACGGCTAATTTCAGCCCGTCCGCTTTGCCATACGTGGACATAACCTGGAATTTTTCTCCGCAGGAGCATTCCACATCTACCAGATGAAATTCCGGATGGATTCCTTTTTTCATTTTCTCACCTACCCCTTTCTTTCTGAAATCGACACTCTATTATATCATAGAACGGAAACTTTTACAAGATTTTTATTTTTTCCATTTTTCGATGTACATTTCCGGATAAATGGGTTATAATGGAAAAAAGATTTTTTTTCGATCACAGAGTATCGGTCCGGAGGGATATTTTTGGGAAAACTTTACGCTTATTTTCTTGAGGGGGAAAATAAAACGGGAATGACGGATTCCTGGGAAGAATGCAAAAAAATAGTCGCGGGGAAGAAAGCGCGCTACAAAGCCTTCCCATCCGCGGAAGACTGCCGGGCCTGGCTCGAAGCGGGCGCTCCCTACGAAAAAAAAGCCGACAAAAAAATCAAAGCCGCGAATCTTGCGCCGGGGATTTATTTTGACGCGGGGACAGGCAGGGGGCAGGGCGTAGAAGTCCGGGTCACCGACCGGAGCGGCGCGTCCCTGATCAAAGAGAATTTTCACGCTTTCCCGAAAAATGAATTTGACAATATTTTTTTAGGAAAAGAACGGACCAATAATTTCGGCGAATTGCTGGGACTTGCCATGGCGCTTTCATTTGCGAAGGCCACGGGCGACAAATTTATTTTCGGAGACAGCGAGCTTGTCATAAAGTACTGGTCCAAAGGCTTTTACCGGGGCGAGCGCCTCGACGAAGACACGGTCAAGCTGATCCGTTGGGTCGCAGGGGAGCGGGAAAAATTTGAAAAGAGAGGCGGAAAGCTCTCCCATATCACGGGAGATCTCAATCCGGCGGATCTGGGGTTCCACAAATAAGACTGAGCAGGAGGAGTTATGGAAGAAACGTTCAAAGTATTCGGACTTGCGCATATTTTATTGATGGTGCTGGGAATTGCGGGAGTTTTCGCGGCCCTCATCCTTTCAAACATCAACTACAGAATCTTTCCCAAAATACTGGCGGTATTGGTTTTGATCGTGAAAACCGGGGAGCTGGCCTGGCGGCATACGATGCTCCTGGAGCCCGCAATCAATCTGCTGCCCTTGCATCTCTGCAACATATCGCTATTTTTGGCGATCCTTACGTTGCTTTTTGAGTCGAAATTCCTGTTCCAGTTGCTCTATTTCTGGTCAGTGGGCGCGGTATTCGCGATTCTCACTCCCGATGTGAAATTGCCGCTGACGCAATTTACATCGGTCAGCTTCTTTGTCACGCATTTCTTTATCCTTTACGCGCCGCTGTGCTGCATATTCATCTACAACATGAAGCCCGCAAAAAGCGGATTGTGGGCCTCTTTTATTGTCTTGAACATCCTTTGCGTCGCCATTTATTTCGTCAACCGGAAACTGGGCACAAACTACATGTATATCAACGGGTTGCCCGAATTTTCCTCGCCGTTGCAGTTTATGGGAAAATGGCCCTATTACATCATCGCCATGGAGGGTTTGTTTTTGATCATTACCCATATCATGCTCCTTCCGTTTCGGAAGCCGCGACGCTCTCAGTATTTGTACCGAAGATAAAAATCAAAACAATCCCGCACAGGATTCATACGATGAGGGAGAGAAGATAATACACATAAAAAAAACGCCCCGCGGGGCGCTTTTTTTCATGCGACGTCGTTGATGACCTTGATCACGCGCCCCACGACCTTGAAATTTTCCCCGGGTCCGATGTAGATGGGGTTGTAATTGGGATTGTCGCTGATCAGCGCCACATAGTTGTCCGTGACTTTGAGGCGCTTTACAAAGGCGTCCTCATTGACGATAAAGGCGCCAATTTCATTGTTGCTGAGCTCCCGGCACTGTCGGCACAGAATGAGGGAAGCGTTGCGGATCGTGGGTTCCATGGAGTCTCCGCTGACTCTGACCGCAAAGAGTTTGTCCGTATTCTTGATGCCGGGGACGGAGATATACTCGGTGGGCTCCTCTTCCGCGAGGGCGCCCAGACCCGCGCTGATGCGGGGGAAAACGGGGATCGCGTTTTCAAAAGGCAGATTGCCTTGAAAACGGTCCAGGGTCTTTTCTTTCAGCGCCGATTCCAACACTTTGATTCGTTTTTGCAGCGCGTCGATTTTTTTCAAAACGATGGCGGGGGTGCGCTCCACGGCCGCGAGGTATTTGAACTCCTCCGTGGCCGCCGAATCCAACTTGAGGGTGTGGGCCATTTTGACGATCACTTCCTCGCTGGGGGGATTCTTTACTTCGCCGCGCTCAATGTTGTTGTAGTATGGCTGTGTGATCCCGATTTCTTTCGCGAACTTGTTCTGTGTGTAACCTGATTTTTCCCTTTTATTTTTTAAAAATGTCAGAAAATCCATAGGTCACCTCCTATATATAAATATATATAACATATTTTCGCGAAAATTGCAAGCTTTTTTTCACATTTTTTTATCTCCCTACGCGAAATGGCCCGCAATCCATGCTAAAAGCAGCAGATGCGCCGGATAGAAGGCGTAGAAAATGTACTTGTTCCAGGCGGGGCCCCGTTTTCCATTGTAAAAATGGATCAGCAGGAAGGCCGGAAGCGCCATGACGAAAAGAAAAAAGCCCGAGTAGAGATAGAGTTTTTCCGTGATGAGATCTCCCTTGATCTGCCCTTTCATAAGCGCGTAGATTGTATCGCCGCAATAAAGGGCGAAATACACGAGGGCTGAGGCGATAAAACGCTTGACGCCCTGGTCCCTGTAGAAATACATGATGAGAATCAGCGCGATCCCGTGCGGCCCGTAGTCGATCCCGGCCAGTTCCGCAAGCAGGAGACTGCCGCCGCAAATCAGGAAACGGATGGTTTTCCGGCCTTTATATTTCTCAAGTCCCCAAAGCGTCAGGATTCCCAAAAAAAGTGTAAAAAACACATTCTGATACGAGAATTCCAAGGTTCTGCGGAAGACCGCCAAGTCAAAGGGACATTCGGACAAGAGGGAAAAAATGAAGAGACTGAGGGCATATTTTTTGACGTCTCTTGTATGAAAGAAGCCCTCCACCAGCAGAAAAACAAAGAGGGGAAAGGAAATTCTTCCCAGGCCTCTCAGAAAAATTTTGAACATCATCATTTGGGCGGCGTTCATTCCCCTGCGGAACAAAAAGGGGATCCAGAGCTGAAATGTGGCTTCCGTCGCGTGGTCTATGACCATAAAAAATACGGCGGCGAGTTTTAATGCAAAACCGGAAAGAAAGCCCCGGGCGGCAAGTTGCGATCTGTCCATGGGATTCGCCTAATCCCGGAACAGCGGTAAAATAGAGGAGACCCAATGCTTTATCCGGTCGGGCGTTTTGACGCTCTCGTTGTCCTCGTCGAGGGCAAGCCCTACGAAAAGACCGTCTTTGACCGCGAAAGACTCCTTGTAAACATATCCCTCGGGGGAAGTCCGTCCGATGATGGCGGCGCCTCCTTCCACGACGGCGTCATAGAGAATCCGGAGACCACCGAGGTAGGATTCTCCGAAGGCCAGTTGGTTGCCGAGACCCGCAAGGGCCACAAGTTTCCCTTTGAAATCCATATTTTGCAACTTCGGCAGCCGCGCCTCCCAATCGGGCTGCAATTCTCCTACGCCATAGGTAGGGGTCACAAAAATCAGGTTCTCGTAATCTTCGACAGCCTCCACCCCTTCTTTGACGTCATATAATTTCACCTGTTCCTTTTTCAGGTAAAATTCGATTTCTTCGGCGACGGCGCTGCTTTTTCCACTGTTTGTACCATAAAATATTCCGATTTTTTTCATGGCTTCCTCGCTTTCTTGTTTGAAGTTTTTTTCATTTTAAAGGGGGAGTTCTCCCCTTGAGAATATTATATCCGATTCCGGAAAATAGTGCAAATCATATTCCCGCAATTTTCCAGATTTTTACGGCAAAAGAGACACGGGAAATATATCAAAAAGTTCTTGACATTTTTTGTGTGTCATGATACTATTTTTGTAACAGATACAAAAATCTGCTGCAACTTTGAATTATTCAATATTTAGTCATAATTCAATAATGGAACTACTTCAAAAATTCAGCCAAATTAATGAAGGAGGTATGTTTATGAAAGATGTGAAAGATCTCAAGGGTAGCAAAACGGAAAAAAACCTGGCCGAAGCGTTCTCGGGAGAATCCCAGGCCAGAAACAAATACACTTTTTACGCGTCCAAGGCGAAAAAAGATGGATTTGTCCAGATATCCCAAATTTTTGAGGAAACGGCTGGCAATGAAAAAGAACACGCGGAAATTTGGTTCAAGCTGCTGCACGGCGGAGAAATCGCAGGAACTTATGAGAACCTGAAGGACGCCGCCGCGGGAGAAAATTATGAATATACGGAAATGTATGCCAGAATGGCAAAAGAAGCCAAGGAAGAAGGTTTCGACAGGATCGCCATGTTGTTTGAGGCCGTAGGCAAGATCGAAAAGGAACACTTTGAACGCTATACGGCTCTGGCGGATAACGTGGCGGGGGATGTGGTATTCAGCCGACCGGAGAAAACATATTGGATCTGCTCCAATTGCGGGCATGTGCACTTCAGTGAAAATGCTCCGTCCAAATGCCCCGTTTGCGATCATCCGAAGGACTATTTCAAGCTCTGGACAAAGCCTTATTAAGCGCTTATAAAACAGATAATTACCGCAAAAAAAGATCGCTGTATTGAATCAGCGATCTTTTCACGTTTCTCTCATCTTGATTCTATCTTTCTTTTAGAGCTTTCCCCACTCTTTGAGATATCTTTCCTTGGTCAACTGCGCTTTGAAATGCTTCTTGACGCTTTCCCCGGTCTCCCCCTTGTCATAGAGGAGGTCGATGGCGGAAGCCACAAGGGCTTTGGCCGCCGTCACATAGGCGCTTTCCTTGTCGGCTACGGCAAATTCCTCCGTATGCAGATTCCCCGAGGCCCCCGCGATATACATGTGGACGGTGGGGATCAGCTGGGAAACGTCCCCGGCGTCGGTGGACCCGCCGCCGAAGCCCGGACCCATGCGATCCACATGCTCTTTGCCGTACAGGGCGCAGAGGTTTTCATAGACGACGTCGATCAATTCCTCGCTGAAATTAAAGGGCATATACCCCGGGATATCCGTGATTTTTGTGGCGGCTCCTACGGCGTCTCCTCCGGATTTGAGGGCCCGGTCCACTTTTGCGGAAGCATCGAGGATTGCCGCGGCGTTTGCCCCCCGGACATAGGTCTCGATCCGGACGTCGTCGGGCACTACATTGACCAGAGTGCCGCCTTTTGTGATAATCGGATGAATCCTTATATAATCCTCGCTGCGAAAGGTTTCCCGCTGGGCATGAATCGCTGACAGGCCCAATATAGCCGCGTTCAGGGCGTTGATTCCTTCGTGGGGGGCCGCTCCCGCGTGGGCTTCCTTTCCGATGTAGCGCACAAGCTTGCTGACAAAGCCGTTGCAATTGGAGGCGACTTCGGCCTCGACGGTCCCGTCTTTTTTCTTGATGTGCTGCATAATCATAAAATCAATGTCGTCAAAGATCCCCAATTTGATAAACTCCTGCTTTCCCCCGAGGAAACTGATTTCCCCGCTTTCCCGCAGTTTATTCCGGAATTCGATCTCGACGCCTTCTTCGGCCGGGACTGCCATCAGAACGATATCTCCGCACAATTCCTCCAGGATGCCCGTCCCGTTCAGAGCATAAGCGACGCCCGCCAGGGAAGCCATCATGCAGTGATGTCCGCAGGCGTGGGCCGCTCCCGTTTCCGCGCAGGCGTCTTTGTGGCCCGGCACCACAACGGCGTCCAGCTCCGCCATGACGGCGACTTTGTATTTGGATTCCTTCCCTTTGAGGTCGGCGACGACGCCGGTCCTTGCCACTTTGTCCCGGTAGGGATAGCCCAGTTCGTCAAAGAGTTTTTTGATTTTGTCGGCGGTCTTGTATTCCTTGTAGCCCAATTCCGGTTCCCGGTAGATGGAATCTCCGAAAGCGGCGATTTCCATCTTTTTTGCGTCGATTGCGGCGAAAGCCGCCTGTTTCAGTTGTTCTTTCGTTCTCATTTTTCGTTCCTCCGTCTCATTCGTTATGCATTTTGCTGTTTTGTACGCTCATAGATGGCCTTGACAAAGCCGGTAAAAAGAGGATGGGGGTTGTTGGGCCTCGTCTTGAATTCCGGATGGAACTGGCCCGCGATGAAAAAGGGATGGAGCTCCGGCGACAACTCAATCAGTTCCACAAGGATCCCCGTCGGCGAGATCCCTGAGATTTTCATGCCCGCTTTCTGGACTTCCTCTTTGTAGACGTTGTTGAATTCGTAGCGGTGGCGATGCCGTTCCACGATCTCATCTTTCCCGTACAGAGCCCGGGCCAGGGAGCCCTCGGCCAGCTTGCAGGGATAAGCGCCGAGACGCATGGTCCCCCCTTTATTCTCGATATTTTTTTGATCCGGCATGATATCGATAATGGGACAGTCGGTATATTCGTCAAATTCCGTGGAATTGGCGTTGGTATAGCCCAATACGTTCCGGGCGAATTCGATGACGGCCAGTTGCATGCCCAGGCAGAGCCCCAGATAGGGGATTTTATGCTCCCGGGCATAGCGGATGGCGGCGATTTTTCCGTCGATTCCCCTGTTGCCGAAGCCTCCGGGGACAAGAACGCCGTTATATTCTTTGAGGCGCTCCACATCGATGTTTTTGGACTGGATATAGTCGATTTTGGCCTTGAATCCCTGAGCGTAGGCGGCGTTTTCAATGGCCTCGTTGACGCTCATATACGCGTCTTTCAGCTCCACGTATTTGCCCACGACGGCCACTTTGATCTCACATTTGGGATGTTTGATCTTTTCCACGAGTTCCTGCCATTTGCTGAGATCCACAGGCCTGTCCTCGAGCCCCAACTTTCGGCAGACGACTTTGGCAAGCCCGTTTTGCTCCATCACCAGGGGGACTTCATAGATTGTGGAGCAATCGCGGTTTTCGATGACGGCGTCGGGGTCCATGTTGCAGAACATCGCCAACTTTTGCAGCATGCCGTCCGTGATCTTGTGCTCCGTCCGGCAGACAAGCACGTCGGGCTGGATCCCCAGGCTCATGAGGGCTTTGACTGAATGTTGGGAGGGTTTTGTCTTTACTTCGTCGGCGGCCTTCAGATAAGGGAGCAGCGTCACATGAATATAGAGAACGTTTTCGGGTCCCGCGTCATATTTGAACTGCCGGATGGCTTCCAAAAAGGGGGTGGATTCAATATCCCCCACAGTTCCTCCGATTTCGGTGATTACGATGTCCACATCGCTTTCGCGGGAATAAAAGCCGATACAGTCCTTGATCTCGTTGGTGATGTGGGGAATTACCTGGATCGTTTTCCCCAGATACTCCCCTTTCCGCTCTTTGTTGATAACCGATTGATAAATTTTGCCGGTGGTCACATTGCTGTGCTTGCTGAGGTTCCGGTCGATAAAGCGTTCATAGTGCCCCAGATCCAGATCCGTCTCCGCTCCGTCCTCCGTCACGAACACCTCGCCGTGCTCATAGGGATTCATGGTCCCCGGATCGATATTGATGTACGGATCGAATTTCTGCAGCACCACGTGGTACCCGCGCTCCCGCAGAAGCCTGCCGAGAGAAGCGGCCGTGATTCCTTTTCCCAGAGAGGAAACAACGCCTCCCGTCACAAAGATATACTTTACTTTTCCATCCATAAAAACCCTCCCGAATTAAAAATCTGATTATTTTTCCTTTCGACTGTCCCGTGACCGCCAAAAAGAAAATCAGGTGAAAAAAAAAACCTGATTTTTTGTTTTATTATTCGATTGTCTTTGAAAAATCCTCAGTCATAGGATAGCATAAAAAGGAAAAAATAGCAAGTCTTTCTTTTAAATTTCCAGATCGTCAGGACGGATTTCCGAAAGTACAAGTTTTGTGCCTTTGAATCCGGATACTTTTGCTTTGCCTCCGATGAAAAATTCCTTGTCGCTGACGGCGTTCCAATTTTTTCCGTCCAGATAGACCTGATAATATCCGTTCTCCGAAATTCCTTTGATTTCCACGATGCTGCCCGTGATCCGGTCGACGCCCCCGTCTCCCTTCTTTCCCCGGTAGAGGAAAGATTTGGCGAATTTCCGGATCGCGAAAAACAAAAGGACGGACCAGAACAAAAAGAAATACAACTGATACCACAACCCTTTGCAGTATATGGCGAAAACAGCCGTAAAAGCGGCCGCAATGGCGCACCAGATGGAGACAAGCCCCGGGATCGCGGCTTCGATCACAAGAAAGACGATCATGACGATCAGCCAACAAATGGAAGCGGACATGATTCTCAACTCCTATACGGTAAAATTATGGACGTTTCCTTTTTCGTCCCGGGCCTTCAGAAGCGCCTCGACGCGTTTGATGCGTTTATCCGCCTCATTGAGCCGGTATTCCAGCGTGTTCAGTATCCAGAACTGAAAATGGTAGGCTTTTTGCATTCCGAAAAGCATCCAGACGATTTTGAAAAGCGTCAGAAGCAGCACGATCAAAAGGGTCAGGTTGAGATCGGTCTTGCGCATGCCGAGACCGACGATCAGAAGGGCGAAAATCAGCAGAAAAAAGACGATGCTGACGATGCGGTTCTGTTTTCTTCCGCTCCCTCCCAGCTGCCCTACAATATTCCGGATTTTTTCCTGTTCCCGCTGGAATTCGTGCAGTTCTTCCTCCAATTGTTCTTCCAGCTTTTCTTCTATTTCTTTCATTGAGTATACCCCCTCGGTTTGTTTTCTGTGGATGAAGGACACGGCAACGCGTCCAGAATGATTTTTCCCAGTTTGAGATTCCGGTAATCCCGGATCAGCGTCAGAGCCGCCTTTGTCGTGTCGGGCAGCCCCCCTTTTTTCAAGAGACCGCAACGGAGCGCTATTTTCCCCAGGATTTCCCCGGGGAGCGTTTCCGCGTCTTCGGGACTCAGATCGTATTTTTGCGCCAATGCCTCCCGCCCGTCCCCGTTCAGAAGCTTTGCGATCAGACGGCAGGCCACGTCCTCCACCGGAAGGATCTCATCACGGATGGCTCCGGTGATCGCGAGGTTGTAGCCGGTCTCCTCATCTTGAAACCGCGGCCAGAGAATTCCCGGCGTATCC
>JAISST010000001.1 GCA_031272945.1 Fusobacteriaceae bacterium | reverse complement strand
TAACGCGGAAAATCCCTATGTATTGTCCTTTGAAGTGAAGCCCTGGAAAGACGAAGATCCGGATCTTGTGGTGGCAAACGCCAAACGCGTGCTGAACCGTGCGTGGGCATTATTGGAAGACTAAACGATAAGGAGGAGTAAGACATGAAAACGGTAATTTTGGACGGATATCGGGAAAATCCCGGGGATCTTTCCTGGGAATGGCTGAAAGAGTACGGGGAATATGTTGTCCATGATACGACAAAAGCCGCGGAAACAGCCGGAAGAATCACAGACGCGGATATTGTCTTCACAAACAAAACGGTGATCAATAAAGCCTCGCTGGAACAAGCGAAAAATTTGAAATATATCGTTGTTCTGGCCGCGGGATACGACGTGGTCGACATCAAGACGGCAAAGGAACTGGGAATCAAAGTTTCCAATACGCCCAATTACGGCTCGAGCGAAGTGGCTCAAATGGCCTTTGCCCATATTCTGGAAATCACAAACAACGTCGGTCTGCATTGCGCGTCGGTAAAAAGCAACGGCTGGTATAAGGAAAATGACTGGTGTTATTGGTTGAAGCCCATTATCAGTCTGAAGAACAAAAATATAGGAATCATCGGTTTCGGAAACATTGGACGTCAGGTGGGAAAAATTGCCGCCGCCTTCGGAATGAACGTCTATGTCTGCGAAAAAATGCCTGTTGATGATCCCACCGTAAAAAATGTTTCACTGGATGAATTGTTGAAAAACGCCGACATCATTACCTGTCATTGTCCTCTGACCGATGAGACGAGACACATTATTCGCAAAGAAAACATTGCGAAAATGAAAGACGGGGTCATCATCATCAACAACGCCAGAGGCCCGCTGATCAATAAGGCGGATCTCCTGGAAGCGGTCGCGAGCAAAAAAATCTATGCCGTCGGGCTGGATGTCGTGGAAGCGGAACCGCCCAAAGAAAACGACGAGGTCATCCTCTGCGAGGGCATCAACGTGACGCCGCATATTTCCTGGGCCGCCTTTGAGGCGCGGCAAAACATCATGACGATTTGCCAGAACAATATGAAAGCCTTTGCCGCAGGAAAGGACTTGAATGTAGTGAATTTGTGAACATAGATTCGAAAAACATCGTTTGATATTAAAAAAATCCTCATCACATATGGGGATTTTTAATGTTTCACTTTTGCAAAATACCTTCCTACTCCCTCAACGCATTGATCGGAACCACGTATACCCCATCTTCCCGCTTCATTCCAAGTCCCCCGCCCGTGATAACAGATAGAAAAGCCGGCGGACGCGCCCCCCTCTCTGTCATCTTATCCCGCAAGCGAATCAAAGATTTTGCGGCGGCATCGGCGCTGTGCTCTCCAAGTTTGATTTCAAAAGCGGCCCATGTTCCGTCTTTCAGTTCCACAACGGCGTCCACCTCAAGATTGCTGTTATCGCGATAATGGTATAACGAGCCGCCCATAGCGCCGGCATAGACTGCGATATCGCGAAGGCATAAATTTTCAAACATAAATCCAAGCGTGTTAAAATCTGACAACAGGCGTTCCACATTGATGCCCAGGACCGCTACCGCAAGCGAGGGATCGGCAAATATTCGCTTGGGCGAGGTCCGGATTCTTGTTTTTGAGCGGATTTCCGGTCCCCATGCGGGAATATCTTCAATCATAAATATTTTTTTCAGGTCCTTAATGTAAGTCAATACGGAGCTTCGAGAGATCAGCCGATCTTCTTCGTTTTCGGTTGTGTTCCCGCTTCCTTCAATATCTTTTATTATGGTTTCGTCGTTAACAGTGGTAACGTTGTTTCGAGCGAGAGAGCGAAGCAACAGTTCCAGTTTGCCGGAATTGCGTTTTGAAAAATCCTCATTGAACAATTCGTTCTTGTATATGGCTTTGATATATTCATTGGCGATATATCCCGCCTTTCCTTCCGGTAAAGCAAGCGCTTCCGGCCATCCGCCGCGTACGATGATCCCTGTCAGGCGTTGCAAATCAATATCCGCTACAAAGGATTTGATATCAGGTTTTTCAAATAGTGAAGAAAAAGAGATCATACATTCAGAGTCGCCCGATTCCGATAGTGTCATAGGATACATGTGTAAAAAGGCGAATCTGCCGACGCCGCTATGTAAAAAACCTTGTCTGGGCGGCGTTACGGAACCTGTCAGGATATACTTTCCGTGTCCGGGATTCAAATCAATATCATAACGTACCGCATCCCAAATACCCGGGACTTCCTGCCACTCATCGATGAGTTGGGGGATTGCGTCATTCAGAATAAGCGTAGGGTCATGCATTGCCCGATTTTTGGTCTGATAGTTTCCCGCAGGGTTCATGATATAAGTTGCGCTGTTGGCATGGTTTAATGAGGTCCAGGTTTTTCCACACCATTTTGGGCCTTCAATGGAAATTGCGCCGAATATTTGCAGATATTCTTCAATTTTTGCGTCAATAATGCGGGCTTTATATCCTTTTTTAGTCAAGGCCATGCCATTCGCCTCCGTTCGGATCCATTCAGCTTATTAAGTATTGTAACATAGTTTTACACAAAAAGCAAATAAATTTTTATACAAAAAGCAAATAGATTTTTATACAATTTGCAAATTGATTTTTGTACAAAAAGCAAATCAATGAAATCCTCACATAATATCAAGCCCTGTCTTATGCTTCGGCGCAGGGAACACCCGATCAATCGCCGCGATTTCTTCCTCAGTCAGGAAAATCTCCGCGGCTTTTGCGTTTTCTATGGCATGCGCCGCCGAAGACGTTCTGGGAATCGCAACGGTATGCCCGTCCCGGATCGCAAAGGCCAGCAAAATCTGGGATACGGTACAGTTCTTATGCTGCGCCATTTCCCGGAGGACCGTGTTCTGGAACAAGCCCCTGCGGAGCGTCCCGCCCTGAGCCAGTGGGCAATAGGCCATCAGAGCCACATGGCGGGCCCGCATCCAGGGGAGGAGATCATATTCGATTCCCCGGGAACCGGCGTGATAAAGCACTTGATTGACCTGACAGCGATTTCCCCCGGGGACTTCCCACAATTCCTCCATATCGGAAATGTCAAAGTTGGAGACGCCCCAGCACTTGATTTTGCCTTCTTTGACCAGCTTTTCCATGCCTTCCACGGTCTCTGACAGCGGTATGCTCCCGCGCCAGTGCAGAAGATAGACGTCCAGGTAATCGGTTCCCAGTCTTTTAAGGCTGGCTTCACAGCTTTTGTAAATTTTAGGAATTCCGGCATTGTGGGGATAGACTTTGGATACGATGGTCAATTCTTCTCGTGAAAACGCTTTGAGGACGTCCCCCACGAGGATTTCCGCCTTTCCGCTGCCGTACATTTCCGCCGTGTCGATGAGGGTCAGTCCGTGCCTGGCGCCTTGGATCAGGGATTCTTTCTCGGCGGCATAGGCGCTTCTCTTTTCCCCGAGATACCAGGTCCCTTCCCCGAGAGCCGGGAAAGTCATGCCGTTTGCGAGGGTAAAGTCACGTTTTGTCATTGGATACCTGCCTTTTATATTTTTTGGAATCAATCATACAACCGCGTTAAATATTGAAACGCGCCCAGTTTTTACACACTTCTCCCGTATGAAGCGGGCCGCCACCCGGTTGGCGTAGTTATTTGCCGGATGCAAAATTTAAGTGACGCTATTGACGTGATTCGGCGCCGTCCAAGTCTTTCCGCTTCCAGTCTTCAAGCATGAGCCCTTTCACGCGCCGGAATTCGCCGGCGTTGTTTGTTACAAGGATCATGGCGGCGCTTTTGGCTGCCCTTATTTCGTTAAAATCAGCGATTTGATATCCGCTTTCTTCTCGATCATCCCGTTTTGGGGCAGGAAGTCCATATTCTCCTTTACATCTTTCGTCTGTTTACTTTAATTGAGTTAAAATGTCCTGTTTTACCGTAATCATTTTCTGATCAAGCAGGTCCCGCGGATAGGGATCGTCTTCGAGAGAATATTCTTTTTTTACGCCGCCCTGCTCAAAGATGATGATTT
>JAISST010000108.1 GCA_031272945.1 Fusobacteriaceae bacterium | reverse complement strand
CGAAGTGTTGCACAGGATCGCCGCCATGTCTTCAGGTGTTTTGAATACCATGCCCCATGACGGCGCGGTCGTAACATTTTTGGCTTACTGCGGAATTACCCACAAAGAAGGATTTTTGGACATCTTCATGGTAAATGCCGTAGCGCCCGGCATTGCGCTTATCGTCGGCATCATTATGGCCATGAACGGGATCGTATAGATACATAAACGCATAAACCTGCATATTTGAGAAATCGAAAGGAGGGAAACTGTATGGCAAAATTCATAAGCGCCGCGGAAGCCGCCGGATTGATTCCCGATGAAAGCGTCGTCGCCATTTCTTCTTTTACGGCCGTATCCATGGCGGAAGATCTGATCGTAGCCATTGCGGAGCGATACGAACGCGAAGGGCGCCCGCGGGATCTTTCCGTTTTTCACGTGTCAGGAGTCGGCGATTATAAACACAAAGGACTGTCCCATCTTTCAAAGGAAGGGTTGATCAAAAAACTCACCGGCGCCCATATTTTTGCGGAACCTGATTTGATTCCCCTCATAGACGCCGGAAAAATAGCGACCTATTGCCTGCCTCAGGGCGTGGCGAGTCACCTGGCAAGAGCCATGGCGGGAGGGGAAGACGGACTTCTCACGAAAATCGGCCTGCATACCTTCGCGGATCCGAGACTGGAAGGCTGCAAAATGAACGCCGCCTGCCAGGAGGACATCGTCCGGCTCGTCCCCATTGACGGAAAGGAATACCTCTACTACAAAGGACAAAAATTCGATTTTTGCCTGCTCAAAGGGACTTTTGCGGATGAATCGGGCAATATCAGTCTCGAGGGAGAACCGGTGCTGCTGGAGCAGTTGGAAGTGGCCGCCGCAACAAAAGCCTGCGGTGGGCGTGTCATTGTCCAGGTCCATGAAAAGGCGAAAGAACGGCTGCATCCGCGAAATATCAAGATACCGGCCCGGTTTGTGGACTATGTCGTCATCGGTCGGAAAGAAAATACGTTCCAGACGCATCTTTTCAAGGAATACAGACCCGATCTGACCGGCGAAAGCCGCATTGACCTTGCGAAAATCGCGCCCAAACCTCTTGATGTCCGGAAAGTATGTGGACGGCGGGGCGTCCTGGAAATCCGGAAAGGAAATCTTGTGAATATCGGCGGCGGTTTCCCCGAATCGGTGGCCACCGTGGCGGCCGAAGAGAACATCAGCGAGTCCTTTCTCTTCAGCGTGGAATCGGGCTTGATCGGCGGCGTTCCCGTGGAAGGCGGCATAGGATTGTCCTACAATCCCGAGGTCGTCCTGCGGCAACCGGAAAAATTCGACCTGTACAACGGAGGTTGTCTCGATGTCAGTTTCCTGGGCTGCGCCCAGATTGACGAGGAAGGAAATGTCAACGTATCAAAATTCGCCGGAAAAATTGTAGGGCCGGGCGGCTTCATCAATATTGCCCAAAACACGAAAAATCTGTGTTTTCTCGGAAGCTTCACCGGCGGAAAGGCGGATATCGGAATCGAAGGGGAAAAACTGGTGATCCGTTCCGACGGATCCGTTAAAAAATTCGTCAAAAAAGTGGAGCAGATTACTTTTTCCGGAAAAGACGCGATAAAAAACGGGCAGAATATTCTCTATATAACGGAACGCGGCGTGTTCCACCTGCGACCGGAAGGCGTGACCCTGACGGAAATCGCTCCCGGCGTCGACCTTCAAAAGGACATCCTGACGCATATGGAATTTGCGCCCCGGATTGCCGATGATCTCAAAGTAATGGATTCCCGTATATTCCGGGATCAAAAAATGGGCCTTATCTTGTAGCGGTTTTCAAAGGGAGGTATGAACGATGGAGAAAAGAGTATTGCATGTGGGAGACAAAGCAAACTACGTCAAAACAATTACCAAAGCGGACGTCTACAATTTCGCCGCGGTTACCGGAGACTTCTGTCCGATTCACCTGGACGAGGACTTCGCCAGAAACACCCGTTTCGGCAAAACCATCTCCCACGGACTGTTGGTCTCAAATCTGCTGTCCACCATCATGGGGATGAAACTACCGGGACCGGGAACCGTCTTTATTGAGGAGCACGTGAAATTCCTTCTGCCCACATACCCCGGCGACACAATCAAGGCGGAACTGGAGCTGACGGAGATTTCCGAAAAGAAAAACAGTTATATCGCGGGATTTAAGGGCTATTGCAAGAATCAGAAAGGCGAAGTTGTCGTGGAGGCCGAGGAAAAACAGATGCTCTCCAAAGACTATTTCGTGGTTGAATAATAACGGAAAAAGAATCGAGGGATGTTTTATGAATGACACAAAGGAAGACCTTGCTTTAAAAACGCAACTGACAGATTTCTTCCAAAAAGAAATCCGTGAGAATTTCCTGGCCCACGGCGGGGACATTGAGCTCCAGTCCGTGGAAAACGGCGTTCTCACCATCAAACTCAACGGCGCCTGCCACAATTGCCCGTCGGCAAAAGTGGAAACCGAAGAGTTTGTGGAGGCAAAAGTGAAACAGCGGTTTCCTGAAATCAAAGAGGTCCATCTGACCACGGGGGTAAGCGATGAACTGCTCAAAATGGCGCAAGAAATCTTAAATACGAGGCACAAATCATGACAATCATACTCACAAACAAACAAACTCTGAAATTTGGCATCAAGTACTGCGGCGGATGCAACCCGCGTTATGACCGGGTGGCGGAAGTTGAAAAAATCAAAGAACGACTGCGGGAGACCCTTCCCGATTCGGAATTCATCTATGTGGATCCCAAAGAACTCTACGACTATGTCCTGGTGGCCTGCGGCTGCCAGGTGAAATGCGCCAATCACGCCGATTTGAAATTTACGCGAAAAAAATTCGTAATGGATTCTCCGGCGATGTTTGAGGCGGCCTTTCAAGAAATTGTACACGACGAAACCTGACCCGCCGTCATAAAAAAACTTTCGGCGGTCCGGACAGCTATTACACAAATTTGGAGGTAAACATGTCAAACAAAGTAAAAATCGCCTGGTCGGCCTGGATCGGAATCCTGACCGGTCTTTATCTGATCATCTATCTGAATACGCCCCTCGGACAGCACAAAGTTGTCTGGATGAGTTTTGTGGCGCTGCCGATCTATTTTAACGGCGGAGCGAAAAGAAGTGAATTTTTCCACTACAGTCTGAGTTATATCATCGGCGTATTGTGGGGCGCGCTGATGTTGAAAGGGCTCGGCGCCGCCGCGCCTTCCATCGGCATGATTCCCGCCATGGGCATTGTGGTAGGACTTTTGACCATCGCCTGTTGCGCGATTCATATGATGCTGCCTGAAAAAGCCTTACTCACCAAAGTTCCCGCCATTTTCGGCGGCATGGCCTGCGCTTTCGCCTGCAGCTTTTTGGGCGAACCGATCTCTATCGCCATGATTACCCTTGTAGGCGGAACCATTCTCGGATTGCTCTGTATGGAAGGCCTCGCGCCCATCATGAAGATGCTCGACAAGTAATACGATTTTAATTAAGGAACGGCAAACGGAAGCCCGGGGTCTCATTTTTGTGATCCCGGGCTTATGGGACTTACGTTGACTCGAAGGAGGTATGTGAAAATGGCCAAGACACGATTTGCGATTATTGAAACGGGTTTATGGGATGTTCCCCGAAACGAGATCATTGCGCCGGAAACGCCGGAAATCGCCGCGGAAAACAGACGCTACACCATTCCCGGCTATGTGGTATTGATTGATCACCCGAAACTGGGAAAGATTCTGTTTGATACCGGCAACGCCGACGATTGGGACAAGACCTGGAACGATACGATGAAGACCATCTATACCTGGCATACCCATTACAAGCTTGCGGACAAATTGAAAGAACTGGGTCTGACCCCTGCCGACATTGATCTTCTGGTCGTTTCCCATCTGCACTATGACCACGCGGGAAATATCAACCTCTTCGCGGGGACAAAGGCGGGAAAGAATATCCTGATCAGCAAGCAGGAGGCCCAGGAAGCCTTTGTGGACGTAAATCTGGATAATACCGGCTACTTCGGCGCCTATTGGAAAAGAGAGTTTCTGGATATCCCCGGGATCGGCTATCAACTGATCGACAAGGATACAAAGCTCGCCGATGACGTGGAACTCTTTATCCAGGAGGGACATACGCCGGGCGTGATCGGTCTCATTCTCAAAACGGAAAAAGACGGCAATTTTATCATCACATCGGATGCCATCTATTCAAGCAACAATTTCGGTCCCCCCGTAGTTCTTCCGGGCTTATGCGTAAATCCCGTCGCCTATCGCGCCAATATCGAGCGGGTGCGGAAGATCAGCGACGCGCTCAATGCCCAGATCATTTTCAGTCATGACGTGGAGAATTTTAAAACATACAAAAAATCTCCTCAATGGTACGAATAAGCGAAAGCCCCGCAGGCAACTGCGGGGTGTTTTTTAAAAAAAGAGTTGTTAAAGTCGGGGAAATAATGAAGACCGGAATATACTTCTGATATAATAACCCTTATCAATCCAGTTGATTTCATCCGTATGTGGGAGCAGACTGAAAATGCTAAAAAATGAAGAACTCATCCTGAAAAAAGGGATGAAATGTCTCAGGGAAAATTTGGATCTCAACTCGAGAATTTTGTTCGAGCCGCGGCCGCCAATGACCCTTGTGAAAAATCTTTCGGGATTGAAGTACAGGGGATAAAATAGCCCTTTCGGGTATTCGGGCGTACACCTTCGCGTGATAATTGATCTCATCATAACTTTATTATGATTGATTTTATATAAAAGAGACAGGGCAAGGCATGCCTTGCCCGGTGGGACAGAAAAACATCCTCACACCATCATATGTTTCGTAAAATTGTTGCAGGTCGCCATGGGTCCTGTGAACCGCGGCGTCCGGAGCGAGCAGGTTTCGCGGCTGTAGTAGCGGCGGTTGCAGCAGATCTTTTTTGTGGGATCCGCGTAATTGCAGGTATTTACGGGATTTGTGGCGTGGGGGGCTTTTTTGACGTTGCACTGCATGCCGCCGTAGTGGTGGCAGTCTCGACATTTTTTGGTCATGGTGGGGCTCCTCCTTTGGGTTTGATATGGTTTGTGATTCGGGCACGGGCTGGGAAGCCCGTACGACACCTTTCTTCTATCGTTATTTCAATATCCATAGACAAAATCTTTGCTTGACAATGTGCTTCCATTGGGTGTATAATGTTGCTATATCGCAATGGAGGTGGTCCACATGTCAGATACAAGGTTAAGTGTCCGCGTAGATAACGCGACCAAGAAAAACGCCGAAGACGTTTTCAAAAA
>JAISST010000083.1 GCA_031272945.1 Fusobacteriaceae bacterium | reverse complement strand
GCAGCGGTTTCGGAAAAACCGTGGAAAGCCTGAAGGGTAGCGTTTCCGCTTCCACGATGATCAAGGAGGGCAAACTTTTGAACGGCAAACAGACCAAGGAAGGTCTCGCGGCTTGGGTGACAAGCCTTGGGGTATGAATCGGTTGCACTTGAAACTATATCTGAAGAGATAAAGAATCTGCCCGACCCCTTACCCACAAGTGTAAGGGCGTAAGATCTTACGCCCTTTGATAGGCCAGTTGTCTGTTAGCCTTGCATCGAAGCGACGCCTGTAGGGGCGAATTCGCGACTTCTTACGTTCGCGAAGCGAATGTTAGAAGGCCGCGATGTCTCGACGTCAGCGAGCGTAGTGAGCCGCAGCCGAGACTGAATATTCGCCCAATCAGGAGAGCCACAGACTATACGGAACACGGATCCGCCATCACTTCACCTTTTTCACCATATCAAAGGAAACCACCAGCGCCATCTGCACCTTCATCTCCTGCGCCACGGAAATAGGAACCGGCGCTTCCGTCTCTATTGCCCGGTCCATAGCCGCGTCCGCAACCGCGAAGCTCACGTTGGCCTGACTCTGCCGGTATTGTAAGGGCCGCGCGGTATTCTCCTGCACATAACGCACATCGCCGATCTCGAAACGCCCGGCTTTCGCGATGGCTTCCGCCTGGGCCAGCGCGTCTTTCATGGCGATATCATAAGCGAGGAGTTTTGACGCCTTCCTTGTTTTTTCCGATACGCCGTACAACGGCTCTCCCAATACCTTGATGTCCGTGGGTTCGATCTTTTTGTAGACTTCTCCGATTCCCGCCCGGATATCAAACTTCACTTTCAATTGATGCACGACGTCGGCCGAGTCCTTTACGGCGCCCGAGTTTGTGACCACTCCGTATTGCAACGTTTCCATATCTTCTTCTTTTACGCCCGCCGCCTTGATCAGGAAATCCTTGAATTCGGTCATGACTTTCGTGTTTTCTTCCGTCGCTTTCAACTTGGCCGCTTTGTTGTCGCTACCCACGGAGAATTTGCTGGCGCTTGTTTTCAGTTCAAAAGTCAGGTAGAAAAATTCCGGCTTCATTTGCACGGTACCGCTTCCGGTCATATTGTCCAGAGCGCCGATCCGAATATATTGCCCGCCGTACTGGAGACTCTCTCGCTCATATTGGAGCTTCAGCAATTGTACTTGTTCGGCTGTGTAGCTTTGGGCCTCAAGATTCAAATTGAGGATCTTTTCCTCTGCGAGTGCATAGGCGGATCCTAAAATCATGACGCAGGATAACAGTATTTTTTTCATTTCGTCCTCCTTGATTTTTTGATATTATTTTATAGCATGAAAATGTGGCGGAAAGACATCAAAAAGCAAAAGAAAAAATCAGAGACTTGACAGGAGTCTATTTCCGTCATACAATAAATTATAAGAATTTTTTTATGAGGTGATAGAATGAGCGAAAAATTGGTGCTTTATACGAAAGAAGGAAGTATTGCGACCGTCGTTATGAATTCCCCCAAAACCATGAACGCCCTGGAGGAAGGGCTTGTGGAGGGCCTCATCGAATCGCTGGGGCAAGCGGCGGACGATCCCCAAGTAGGCGCCGTGATCCTTACGGGCGTCGGGAAAGCCTTTTGCGCGGGCGGCGATCTGCGGGCGATCGGAAAGGGCTTTACCGTCTCGGCGGCTTACGACTACATCAAGCATTTCCACAAATTCGTGAAGCTTCTCTACGAACTGCCGAAACCGGTGATTACCGCCGTAAACGGGCACGCCGCCGGAGCGGGATTTTGTATCGCCCTTTTGGGCGATATTGTGGTGGCCTCCGAAAACGCGAAATTCTCCACGGCCTTTGTAAAAGTGGGCGCTGTCCCTGATCTGGGCGGTCTCTATGTACTGCCGCGGCTTGTGGGTCTGCAAAAGGCGAAGGAGCTCGTATTTACAGGGCGGACCGTAGGAGCCGAAGAGGCCGTTGCCATAGGTCTTGCCACAAAATCCACGTCGGCCGGAGATTTTGAAAAAGAAGTCCGGAAGCTGGCGGAAGAATTGGCTGCCGGACCCCGTATTACGCATAAACTTGCCAAAGCCTTGCTGAATACCTCTTTGGGACTCTCCATGGATCAGCTCCTGGAAATGGAAGCGCAGGCCCAGGCCCTTTGCTTTCAGACCGAAGACAGCAAAAACGCCATTGCCTCTTTTTTCAAGAAAGAAGCGCCGGTATTTCACGGAAAATAGTAAGAATCCGCAATTCAGGTTCTCAACGCCCCCCTTCGAAATAAATAGAGGAACTGTCGAAGGCAGACGGGGGCTGCGTCAATAAAGAGCGATATGCCCGTCCGTCCGGGGTTCTGCCCCGGCCGCGTAGACGCCGTTTTCCATTTTCCAGATGATTTCCCCTCTGCCCATGGCGAGAGAATCATGCACAACCTTGACGTCATGCCCCGCGGCCGCCAGCCCGTAGGCGATGTGTTCGCCGACGCCGTGCTCCAGTTCGACTGTCTTTTGACCGATCCACTGCCAGCGCGGAGCGTCGAGGGCCGCCTGGGGATTCATGAGAAAATCGATGGTATTTGTCAGGACTTGCACATGTCCCTGAGGCTGCATGAAGCCGCCCATGACTCCGAAAGGTCCGACAGGATTTCCGTCTTTTGCCAGAAATCCCGGGATAATGGTATGATAAGGTTTTTTTGAGGGTCCCGCGCAATTGGGACTCGCGGGGTCGAGACTGAAATTGAGGCCTCTGTCATGGAGGGATATCCCTGTGCCCGGAACGACGATTCCCGATCCGAAACCGCAATAGTTGCTCTGGATATAGGAGATCATATTGCCCTCGTTGTCGGCGGCGGCCAAATAAACGGTCCCTCCCGTAACGGGATCTCCGGGTTCCGGCAGGATTGCTTTCTCTCCGATCAGTTTCCGGCGTTCCTCCGCGTAAGCCTTTGAAAGAAGATCTTCGGGACATACGCGCATAAAGCGCGGATCCGTCACGTAGCGCTGGGCATCGGCAAAAGCGAGTTTCATCGCTTCAATCATCACGTGATAGGCCCGGATGGTCTCCCTTGCTTCAAAATACCAGGGTTCCAGGATGTTGAGGGCCATGAGAACGCTGATGCCATGTCCGTTGGGCGGGATTTCATAGACGTCATAGCCGTGATAGTTTGTTGTGATGGGTTCCACCCACTGGACCTCATAGGCTTCAAGGTCCTCTTTGCGCAGATAGCCGTCATATTTTCTGAAAAACGCGTCGGTCTTTTCGGCAAGTTCCCCTTTGTAGAAAGCGTCCGATTTGCTCTCCCCGATTTTCTCCAACGTATCCCCATGGTCGGGGAACCGGACAATATCTCCTATTTCCGGCGCTTTTCCGTCGGGAGCGAATGTCTCAAACCAATAGCGGAATTCCTCCGCTTTTTCCAATTGCTTTTTAAACTCAGGAACCGCATTTTTCCACAGTTTTCCTACGTTTACGGCAACGGGAAATCCTTCCCGGGCCAGTTTTACAGCAGGCGCCAGAACTTCCGTTAGTGGCAGCCTTCCGAATTTTCCGGAAAGTTCGGCCCAGGCTTTGGGAATTCCCGGCACATTGACCGGAATCAAACCGTACTGGGGCATGGTCTTCAACCCCTTGTCCCACAATTTTTGCGCTTCCAGAAGTTTTGGAGACGGACCGCTGGCGTTGAGGCCGTAGATTTTATTTTTGATGCTGAAAATGGCGAAGGCGTCTCCGCCGATTCCGTTGCTGGTAGGTTCCACAACGGTTAGAGCCGCCGCCGTCGCAATCGCTGCGTCAATGGCGTTTCCGCCTTTTTTCAGGATTTCCAGTCCCGCCTGGGCCGCCAGCGGCGAACCGGTGGCTACCATGCCGTTTTTTGCGTACAGGACGTTCCTTCGCGACGGATAGGGATATATGGCGCTGTCAAAACGTAACATTTCTTTCCTCCCCGATAAATTATAGAATAACTAAATGGTACTATATTTTTTGTTTCCTGTCAATTGTTATTCGCTTTGAAAGTTCGTCCTCCGCGTGATTTCTACTTTTCGAACAGTTTATCCTGATTTTTGGAAGAAGGCCGTATTGCCTGAATCAAAGATTTGTGCTATAATAGGGAATCACCAACGTGAGATTTTGGAAAAAAGGGGGGGAACACATGGAACTGGCTGTGTTGTTGACAAACGGCAGAAACAAAGGCGCTTCCGACATTCATCTGCTGCCGGGGGAATATCCCGTATACCGGATAAACGGGAGACTGCTGCGGGAACCGGGCGAGAAAATTACAAAGGATCGTCTGATGAAATTTCTGGGGGAATTGCTGCCTGAAGAAAAACGGGCCTGCTTCCTCCGGGAAAAAGAAGCGGACTTTGCCTGGACGGACGAAGCTTGTCACCGCTATCGGATCAATGCCCACTTCCAGAGAGGGAATCCCGCCCTCTCGATTCGAATATTAAAAGATAAAATCCCGCCCCTTGCGGATCTGGGCTTGCCGGATTCCGTAAAAGATCTGCTGAATCAGGAAAGCGGCCTGATTCTCGTGACAGGGGCCACGGGAAGCGGAAAGAGTACGACCCTTGCCGCCATGGTTGAAGAACTGAACATCTCTGAAAGTTTGAACATTATCACGATGGAAGATCCGGTGGAATACGTGTTTGAGAGCAAAAATTCCATCATCCGCCAACGGGAGATCGGATCGGATACGGATTCATTCCGGAGCGCGCTGAAATCGGCGCTGCGGCAGGATCCCGACGTGATTCTCGTCGGAGAAATGCGGGATCTGGAGAGCATCGAAGCGGTGATTACCATTGCGGAAACCGGCCATCTGGTATTGGGCACGCTGCATACCATGGGGGCTGTTGCGGCCGTAGACCGGATCATCGACGTCTTCCCCGAAGAAAAGCAGAATCAGATTCGTTTGCAGATATCCGGGATTTTGAGAGGAATTCTCAATCAGCGGTTGATTCCGGGGACAGACGGGCGCCTGGTTCTTGCCTGTGAGATTTTGCTCAATACCTCCGCTGTGGCCAGCTATATTCTGCAAGGGAAGACGAATCAGATCCCTTCTGTCCTGGAAACCGGCAGGAAAAGCGGAATGATTTCCATGGACCGCGCCTTGGAAAATCTCTATAAAAATCATAAAATATCTCAGAAAGAATACGAAAAACATAGACGGATCATATTATAGACAGATCAAATGCCGGCAGTGCAAACAGGATCTTCAGGGACAAAAATGGAGCTCATCGCAAATTTTCAGACAAATAAAAACAGCATTGCGGAATTCGCCAGAATTATGATTCCCGAGGCCATTGACGAGGCAATCGTTCTGAATGCGGAGGAATCGGGAGAGGGAATTGAAATGCGCGCAGTGCGCGGGAATAATACGGCGTTTTTTTCCTACAGGAATCTTGGATTCCTTGTGGAAGATCAAAAATCCACGATGATCAAAATCCTTTTGCTTCGCCTTTACGGAAAGCGGCATCCTTGGGGCAGCCTCACCGGCGTACGGCCCACAAAACTTATGAAGCGCTTTTTTCTGAACGGATGTTCCGCCGGGGAAATCCGGGATATATTTGAGAATTTTTATCAAGTATCGGAAGAAAAGGCGGCGCTTCTGCTGGAAGTTGTCCAAAAGGAAATGGCCTTGCTCAACCCGGAAGCGATGAACGTCTATATCGGCATTCCCTTCTGCCCGACAAAATGCAGTTATTGTTCTTTTGCCTCCTATGAGCTTTCCGGCGGCGTGGGTCGCTATTACCGGGATTTTCTGGAAACCTTGCGGGAGGAAATTCGAATGGCGGGAAACATGCTGAAGGAGGATCGCTTCAAAGTCGAATCGATCTATATCGGCGGTGGAACACCCGGAATCCTGGGCGAAGATGAGTTGAAAGATCTTTTGAAAAATGTCCGGGACAACGTCGAAAATCGGTTTTTAAAAGAGTTTACATTCGAAGCGGGCCGGGAGGACACGCTCACCGAAGAAAAATTGCGAATCCTGAAGGATTTTGGCGTCGGCAGAATCAGCCTGAATCCCCAGACGTTCAAAGAAGCGACGCTTCTGAAAATTAACAGAAAATTTGACAGAGAGCATTTCGACAAAATGTATGAATTGGCAAAGGAAATGAATTTTCTTGTAAATATGGACTTTATTATCGGCCTTCCCTATGAATATACCGAAGACGTATTGTATACTTTAGAAGAACTGGAGCAATATGATCCGGATAACCTCACGATTCACGCGCTGGCCTTCAAACGGCGCGCCCGCTTGTTTCAGGGCAATAAAGAAAGAAATCCTCTGGACAGGGTTGCCATTGAGGAAAGAATCCGCGACCTGACCGGGAGAAAAGGACTTCGCCCTTATTATTTATACCGTCAGAAAAACCTCATTGATTGGGGGGAAAATACCGGTTACGCCAGAAAAGGGACCGAATCTCTTTTCAATATGGAGATGATTGAGGAAAACCAGTGTACGTTGGGCTTGGGCGGCGGCGCCATCACAAAATTGATCACAAAAAAAGAACACAATCGGGATTTTGTCCAAAGATTTATCAATCCCAAGGACCCGGCCTTGTACATCCGGGAAATGAGGGCGCGTACCGCGGAAAAACTGGAAAAATTGAAATTATGGAGTTTGCAAAGGCAGGAGCGGACGACGTCCGCCCCGATGTGAAATAAAAACCCAAGGGGGCTGTCATGAAAAAAAAGATTGTGGGAATATTGGGCGTTTTCTTTCTGATCGGAGGACTCGCCGCCGGAACGGCGGACACGGATCATCCTTTCCGGATCGTGGAGAGCAAAAACATGAAAGAGCAAGCCGCCCGTGGAAAAGAAGAAAAAATGGATATCAACCGGGTCACGAAAGAGGAAATGACCGCGAAAAAAATCCCCATGAACGCCGTCCGGGGAATCCTCTCCTACCGGGAGACCACCGGGGGATTCTCTTCTCTTTCGGAATTGAAACGCATCAAGGGGATCGGTCCGGCTTCTTACGACAAGATCGCGGGAGCCTTCCGGATCGGGGAACCCGTCCGAAAAAATCGCTTCAATATCAATAAAGCCAATGAAAGCGTTCTGCTTTCCTACGGCCTTACAAAAAAAGAAATCGGCGCCATTTCCGCCTGGAAAGGAAAACACGGAAGGATCCGGAACAACATTGATCTGAAAGATATTTTGAGCGCCGCCCGCTACGAGGAATTGAAAGAATTGATCCGCTATGAGGATTATGAATAGAATACAAGAGAAAAAACGAAAGAATAATAAAAAGAGAAAGGATTTGCAATGGGAAAATTATTGAGAGGCATCAGCAAAAACGCAAAATTTGTGATCTGCGATACGACCGATATCGTCGCGCGGGCCAAGGACATCCATGAGTGCGCGCCGACGACCCTTGACGCCTTCGGCCGCATGCTTACTGCAGGCGTCATGATGGCAAGTTATCTGAAAGGAAGCGAGCTCATGACCTTGAAGACCGAAAGCGACGGACCGCTCAAGGCCATTACCGTAACGGCCGACGCCGCGGGCGCCGTCAAAGGTTTTGCGTCCGATCCCGGGGCGGATCTTCCCCGACTGGAAGACGGCAGGTACAATGTCCCGGCCCTTGTGGGAAATGGCTATCTCCGGGTCATGAAAGACCTCGGGCTGAAAGAGCCTTATGTGGGAATATCGGAACTCGTATCGGGCGGGATCGCCAAGGATCTGGCCTATTATTACTTTACATCGGAACAGACGCCCACCGTCATCAGCGTCAGCGTGCATCTTTCGCCCGAAGGAGCTGTCCTTGCCGCGGGCGGGTATCTTGTGCAGCTGCTTCCTGGAGCGGAAGAGAGCTTTATCACGGCTCTTGAGCAAAAAATTGATGCGATTCTTGAGATTACCGAACTTCTTGAGGGCGGAATGTCCCTCCGGGACATCGCGGAACTCCTCTATGACGATATGGGCAGCGAACCGAAGAAACGGGTCGAGGATTTTGAAATTCTGGAGGAAAAATCAATAGAATATCGCTGCAACTGCAGCAGGGAACGCTTTCGCAAAGGACTCGCAGCACTTGGAAAGACCGAACTGCGCAAAATTTTCCTAGAGGAAAAAGAAGAAAAACTGGAAGTCGTCTGTCAGTTTTGCAAGACGAAATATTATTACAAGGCCGACGATTTCAAAACATTTTTGGAGGATTGATATGAGCGGATTGACCGATACCCACGTGCATTTAGACATGAGGGAGTTCCGGCAGGACCGGGCGGAAGTGCTCGAAAGGATTAAAGAAAACATGGACTTTGTGGTGAACATCGGCTGCGATGTGAAGAGTTCCCGGGAGAGCGTCCGGCTCGCGGAAAAATACCCTTTTGTCTACGCCGCCGTGGGGATTCACCCCTCGGACATCACAGGCTTTTGCTATGAATGGGAGGTGGAGCTCGAAAAACTCTGCAAACATCCGAAAGTGGTCGCTCTGGGGGAAATCGGCCTCGACTATCACTGGATGACGGAACCTGCCGAGGTCCAGCGGGAAGTATTCGGGGAATTGCTAAGCCTTGCGGGAAAAGTAAAAAAACCGGTTGTCATCCACACCCGGGACGCCATGGACGATACGCTCCGAGTGCTTTCGGATTTTCCGGAAACAAGAGGAATCATGCACTGTTACCCGGGATCTGTCGCGGAAATCCCGCGTTTGAAGAACTTTTACTTCGGGATCGGCGGCGTGCTCACGTTCCCCAATTCGAAAAACCTGCGAGAAGTCGTCCAAAAGACTGCGATTGAGCGGCTCGTCCTCGAGACGGATTGCCCCTTTTTGACGCCCGCCCCCTTCCGGGGAAAGCGCAATGAACCCCTGTATACGGAATATGTTGCCCGGGAGATCGCCCGGATCAAGGAAATGAGCTATGAGGACGTCGTGCGGATCACCAACGAAAATGCCAGAGTCGTCTATGGAATCAAGGGGTAGGGAAGAGAAATGAAAATCATCGGCATCGGAAACGATATCATCGAAGTCTCCCGCATCGAAAAGGCCGTGCAGAAAGAGCGCTTTCAAAAGCGCGTCTTTACGGAAAATGAGATTGCGGTCATGGAAGCGCGGAAGACGAAATATGAAGGCTACGCAGGCAGATTCGCCGGAAAGGAAGCGGTGGCCAAGGCGCTGGGAACCGGCGTCAGCGGATTCGGATGGAACGACATCGAAATCCTGAATGACCCCCGCGGGAAACCTTACGTACTGCTTCACGGCCCCATACCGGAGCTTTATCCCGGAATCCGGGTAGAGATTACGATTTCGCATTTGAAGGAGTACGCCATCGCCACCGCTGTCGCCTGGATTGAGTAGACAGACTTCAGGCGCCGTTGGCCTCATCTTTTGAAAATTGAATGAAAACTGCAAATAAGCATACGATAAACGGGAGGACTGACGACAATGAAAAACACAAGCTATGACAAAGATTTACTGGAACGTTTTTTGCGCTACGTAAAGATTGATTCCCCGGCGGATCCTGAGAGCGGGACCTGCCCCAGCACCAAATATCAACTGGAAATGGCTGAGGTACTCGCCGCCGACCTGAAGGCGATCGGCCTCTCCGAAGTAAAGATTGATGAAAACGGTTTTGTAACAGGGACGCTTGAAGGAAACGTCGAAGGCGTTCCGACCATCGGTTTCATCGCCCATATGGATACGGTCCATACCTTCAACGGATTGGGCGTCAAGCCCCGGGTCATTGAAAACTATGACGGGAAGG
>JAISST010000056.1 GCA_031272945.1 Fusobacteriaceae bacterium | reverse complement strand
TACGCCGGAGATCCTGCAACAGCGGATCCTCGTCGAGGAACACAAGCTCCTGCCGGCGGCCATCAAAAAAATCATTACGGAGGAAAAATCATGAAACGCGCATTGATATCGGTATTCGACAAGACAGGCATATTGGAATTCGCAAAATTTCTCGTTTCCCGGGATACGGAGCTCGTCTCCACCGGCGGAACTTACAAATATTTGAAAGAAGCGGGCGTCCCTGTGACCGAGGTGGCGGAGATCACCAAAGCGCCGGAAATGCTGGACGGCAGGGTAAAGACGCTGCATCCCGTGATCCACGGCGGCATCCTCGCGATCCGCTCGAACCCCGCGCACATGAAGACCATAGAAGAACGGGGCATCGCCCCCATTGACTACGTGATCGTCAATCTCTATCCCTTTTTCGACAAGGTTCAGGAAAATCTGGAATTTGACGAAAAAGTGGAATTCATCGATATCGGCGGGCCCACCATGCTCCGCTCCGCCGCCAAATCTTTCCGGGACGTCGTCGTGATCTCCGATACGGCCGATTACGCCCCCGTGATGGAAGAACTCCAGGGAGGCGACGTCTCCTTCGAGACGCGAAAGCGTCTGGCCGGCAAGGTTTTCAACCTGACTTCGGCCTATGACGCGGCCATTGCCAATTTCCTCCTGGACGACGAAAAATACCCTAAATACTTAAGTCTCTCTTACAAAAAGGCCTTTGATCTGCGCTACGGAGAAAACGCCCACCAGAGCGCCGCCTACTATGTGTCGACGACGGATCCGGGCGCCATGAAGGACTTCGACATCCTGAACGGCAAGGAACTGTCCTTCAACAATATGCGGGATATGGACATCGCCTGGAAAGTGGCCTGCGAATTTGAGGAACCGGCCGCCTGCGGGCTCAAGCACTCGACGCCCTGCGGCGTCGCCGTGGGGAAAGACGGATACGAGGCGTATATGAAGGCCTACAATTGCGACCCCACCTCGATTTTCGGCGGGATCGTAGCGGTCAACCGCAAGGTGGACAAGGCCACGGCGGAAGAAATGAACAAGATCTTCCTGGAGATTGTGATCGCCCCCGATTTTGACGCCGACGCCCTGGAAGTCCTGCGGAAAAAGAAAAACCTGCGGGTCATCAAAGGTCACAGCGCCCCTGCGGACAAAATCAACCTCGTCAAGGTGGACGGCGGGATCCTCGTACAGGACGAAGACATGATCTTTGCCGGAGAATACAAAGTCGTGACGAAAAAGGCCCCCACCGCCGAAGAACTGGAAAATCTGACTTTCGGCATGAAAGTCGTCAAATACGCCAAGTCCAACGCCATCGTGGCCGTTAAGGACAAAATGGCCATCGGCATTGGAAACGGCGAGACAAACCGGATCTGGGCCACGGAACAGGCATTGGCCAGGGCAAAATTCAAAGCGGATGTATTGGCTTCCGACGCTTTCTTCCCCTTCCGGGACGTTGTGGACGCCGCGGCCGCCGCGGGGATCAAGGCCATCATCCAGCCGGGAGGCTCCATGCGGGATCAGGAATCCATAGACGCCTGCGACGAGTACGGCATCGCGATGATCTTTACGGGGATCCGGCATTTCAAACACTGACCGCTCTGTCGGCTTTGCCGGCGGAAGAAATTTATTTTTGAGCGCAAAAATGAGGTAGACCTATTATGAAAATTTTGGTAATCGGCAGCGGCGGCAGGGAACACGCCCTGTGCCGGAAATTTCTGGAAAACCCGGCCGTGGAGAAAATATACGTGGCGCCCGGAAACGGCGGCACAAAACTGACTCCGCGCTGTGAAAACGTCTCCGTCTCGGGAATCGACGCCCTGGCGGAATTTGCCAAGGCGGAAGCCGTAGATCTGACCATGGTGGGGAGTGAAGAACTCTTAGTAGCGGGAATCGTAGACAAATACCGAGAAAAGGGCCTCGCGATCTTCGGACCCGACAAAAAAGCGGCCCTTTTGGAAGGCTCCAAGGCTTGGGCCAAGACCTTCATGGAAAAATACGGCGTCAAAACCGCGAAATACAAAGTATTCACCGATCCGACCGAAGCCAAGGCTTACGCCGGGACCTGCGACCATCCCCTGGTCGTCAAGGCCAGCGGCTTGGCCGCGGGAAAAGGCGTTCTGATCTGTCAGACATCCGCGGAATCCCTTGCGGCCATCGATGAAATCATGATTGCCCGCGCTTTTCAGGACGCCGGGGACGAGATTGTCATCGAAGAATACCTGGAAGGGGTCGAGGCCTCTATTTTATCGATTACGGATTCCCGTGTAATCCTGCCCTTTATTTCCGCCAAAGACCACAAAAAGATCGGCGAAGGCGATACGGGACTCAATACCGGCGGTATGGGGACCATCGCTCCGAACCCTTACGTGACGAAAGAAGTCTTCGCGCAATTCGAGCGGGATATTCTCGCGCCCACCCTGCGGGGGATAAATGCCGAAGGCATGCGTTTTGCGGGCGTGATCTTCTTCGGTCTCATGATAAACGCCCGGGGCGTCTGGCTCCTGGAATACAATATGCGCATGGGCGATCCCGAGACCCAGGTGGTCCTGCCCCTTTTGGAAAATGATCTGACGGAACTCCTGCAAGAGGCCCTGGCGGGCGACCTTGACAAAACGGAATTGCGCTGGAAGCCCGAACACGCCTGCTGCGTGGTCCTGGCGTCCCGGGGATATCCCGGAAGCTACGGGAAAGGCTACGAAATAAATGGTCTCGACGCGGTCCAAAATGACTGGCTGGCGGCCGGCGTCGCCGAAAAGGACGGAAAGCTCCTGACTTCCGGCGGCCGGGTCCTCAATCTCGTCGCCACCGGGAAGACCCTTGAGGAAGCCCGTCAAAAAGCCTACAGCGATGTGGAATTGGTCGGGTTTCAGGGAAAATATTACAGAAAAGACATCGGAATTTCAAAAAAATAAAAAAAACATTGCAAATTTCGCAAATTCAGTCTATAATTTAATGGATTAAATTGAAAAAGTATGGACGGGAGGAATATTATGAATAATTTGCGAAGTAAAAGTAATGACAGATTGTTTGCGGCCTTTTTAAAATTGAAGACCATTGACGAGTGCTACGCGTTTTTTGAGGATATCTGCACGTACAAGGAAATCCAGGCGATGTCCACCAGGCTGGAAGCGGCGAAATTGCTGTCTAAGGGCCACACCTATGAAGAGATTCTGAACGCCATCGAAATCTCTTCGGCGACGCTTTCAAGAGTCAGCCGCTGCCTGAAATACGGTCCCGGCGGGTATAAGCTCATTATCGAGAGAGTTACCCGGAAAAATCGAAAAAGTCCTGAGACGCCGAAAGAAGGCTGAGAAAAAAATTTGACAGACCATCCTTTATGGGGTACACTTTAGTGTAAAATAAATGTTCGTGCATTTATTTTAATTTTAAGCGATCAGTTTGTATACACTTTTACGGCTACACAGTTTCTGATTCTAAAATTCTACGTGAAACCAGGAGGAATGGAAAATGATGAAAAAAATGTTCACTGTGCTGCTGACTTTGACCGTTTTATTTTCGGTCACACTGTTGGGCAGCGGAAAAGTTGCTTTGAGACTGGCCCATTTTGGGATGCAGGGAGATCCGGGCTATGACGCGGCCGAAGCCTTCAAAAAAGAAGTGGAGGAAAAATCGGGCGGCGCCATCACCATCCAGATTTACCCGAACAATGAGCTGGGAAACCCCCCGGAAATCATTGAACAAACGAAATTGGGCGCCATCGACGCGAGTCTTGTGACCCAGGGATCCCTGGACAAATATTCCAAGAAATTCGCCCTTTTGGTGACCCCCTTCGCGTTCCGCTCCTATGAGCACGCTTACAAAGTACAGGACGGCCCCTTCTACGAATGGACGAAGAATGACCTTGAAGCGCAGAATATGCATCTTGTCGGCAGCTGGGACTATGGCTTCCGGAATCTTACCAATTCCAAGCGCCCCGTAAAGGTTCCCGATGACGTAAAGGGCCTCAAGATCAGAACGCCTCCGGAAATTCAGCAGTTGGCCGCCATGGAAGCCTTGGGCGCCAACGTACAGCAGATTTCCTTTACGGAGCTCGTACCGGCGTTGAAGCAGCACACCGTCGACGGACAGGAAAACCCGCTCACTACCATTTATACTAACAAACTCTGGGAAGTTGACCAGAAATATCTGTCCATCACCCATCATGTATACCAGTCTCTGAACCTCGTATTCTCCAAGGCCACCTGGGACAAACTGTCCCCGGAACACAAGGCCATCATCGAGACGGCCAGCAAGAACGCCGGTCAGGGTATGCGGGACGTCGTGAAAAACGCCGAAGCCAAATATATCAAACTGCTCGAAGAAAAGGGCATCCAGACCGAATATCCGGATATCGAGGAATTTGCCAAGAGAATGGGCCCCGCCTACAAGAAAATGGCGGAATATGTAGGATCCCAGGCGCTGCTTGACGAATTTTTGAAAATGGTCGAAGACGCCAAATAATCTCCGAATCTGAAATCCTGTAATTATCCGGAGGGGAGGGGCGGCATCCCAGCCGCCCTTTCCGCCCGGGGAACATTTATTATTCGGAGGTGACTATGCTCGCATTGGTCGTATGCGTGCTCCTGATCGGACTCATGATCCTGGGCGCGCCTGTCTGCGTCGTCATGGGGGCGACAGCCGCCGGGGTTTTCTATTACCTCGGACAGGGGAGCATCATGGCCGTCATGGCGCAGAAAATCTATACGGGGACGACGGGCTTCACGCTGCTGGCCATCCCCTTTTTCATTCTGGCCGGAAATCTCATGAATACCGGCGGCATCACCGACAGGATCTTCCGCTTTGCCAAGGCCATCTGCGGCCACTGGCCCGGAGGTCTCGGACAGGTGAATATTCTGTCGAGCCTGATATTTTCCGGAATGTCGGGAGCGGCCGTGGCCGACGCCGCAGGGCTCGGCGTCATCGAAATGAAGGCCATGGACGACGCGGGGTTTGATCACAAATTTTCCGCCGGCATTACGGCGGCTTCTTCCACCATCGGACCCGTGGTGCCTCCGTCGATTCCCTTCGTGGTTTACAGTTCCGCCGTGGGGACCGTCTCGGTCTTCAGACTCTTTATGGCGGGCTTCGTCCCGGGCTTTATGATGGCGGGGGCCATGGCTCTGGCCGTCTATGTGATCTCCAAGAAAAAGAAATTTCCGATGGAGCCGAAAATGCCATGGGGCCTCCGACTCAAATATTTCTTGGAGGCCATCCCCTCGCTGATGACCGTGGTCATTATTCTGGCGGGCATCTGGATCGGATTTTTTACGGCGACGGAAGCGGCGGTAGTGGCCAGTTTTTACGCGCTCCTTTTGGGGACCGTCATTTACCGCGAAATTACCTTGAAGGGTTTGGTCAATATCATCTACGACAGCCTGATCCAGAGTTGCAAGACGCTATTTATCATTGCCATCGCCAATTTTCTCGGTTATTTTCTCATGCACCAGCGGATTCCCAACAAGATCATCACGAGCCTGCTCAGTGTGACGTCCAACAATGTCGTTTTAATTCTGTTAATCATTTTTGTGTTGATTTTACTGGGCTGTTTCATTGAGGGAACGGCGATTATTCTGATTTGTACGCCGATATTCCTCCCGATTGTCAATCAGGTCGGAATGGACCTGACGCAGTTTGGCGTCGTGATGGTGCTTTCCTCCATGATCGGGCTCCTGACCCCGCCCGTGGGCATGTCCCTCTACGCCGTCTGCTCCATTACCGGCGTGAGTCTCGTGGATCTCTCGAAAGAAGTATTGCCCTATGTGGCCGGAATCTTTATTGTGCTGCTCCTCTGCGCTTTTTGGCAGCCTTTTTCGACCTTTCTGCCGCGATTGATTTTGGGGAGCTGATGAGAGATGGCACTGTTGAAGAAAATTGACGCGCTTGTGGCAAAATTTCTCAAGATCTTTGTCTTTACACTTTTTTCAGCCTTGGGGCTTCTGCTCCTGCTCCGGGTCGTCATCCGTTATGTGCCTTTGGGAAATATCATCCCGCTTTTCGCGTCTACCGGTTGGTCCGACGAGATCGTGGAAATGCTGATCGCCTGGACGATCTTTACGACTTCTTCGATTATCATGCGGGATAACGCCCATTTCCGGGTAGACCTGATCGAGCTGAAAGTCAAAAACAAGACGGTGATCCAAACGCTCAACGTTTTGATTTCTCTGATGGGCGTGGTATTTTTCGGCGCGCTGGTAAAATACTCCTATGGCCTTTTCATACAGGCGACCTGGACGACGTCCATCCTGAAGATCAGCCAGCGGGTACCCTACGCCAGTATATTTTTTAACGCGATTCTCATGTTTATTTATCTCCTGCGGGATCTGATCACGGGGATCGGAAAACTCGTCAAGCGCTGAAAAACCATAGAAAACGATGACCTGCCTTTGGGAAAGCAGGTCATCGTTTTAATAGGACATCATGAGG